>PMNQ01000053.1:0-2584 GCA_003162555.1 Gammaproteobacteria bacterium
GTCCCCGGACCAGATCGTGGAGGCCGTGAACACGGTCCGCCGCCAGGCGCGGGGGTAAGCCCGCGCCCGCGCGGCTTCAGCGGGCCGCGGCGCGCGCGCGGCGCGTGCCGCGCGCGCCGAGCCGGATTTGGCGCGCCAGGAGCGGCGGCTCATGGCGTGGGCATCTCGACGTCGTGCGAAGCGGGAATGCGCATCTGCAGCCGCGCAGTTGCAGTGTTCTCGACGTAGGCGTAGGTCGACCAGTAGCTTTGCTCGATCTGCAGCCGCCCCCATTCCGCTTCCAGTTCATCGCGCCCGCTGTTGAGGTGCTCGAGCTGTGCGAACAGTTCGCGCGCCCGATGCTTGCTGTAGATCGCGCCGGCGGCCGAGCCCAGCACCGCGAACCACAGCAGCGGCATGCCGATCCACACCACTAAGCGCGGCAGCGGCTTCACGCGCTCACCGAGGGCATGCGTTCGGCGACGCGCAACAGCGCACTGCGCGCGCGCGGATTGGCGCTCACTTCGGCGGCGCCGGCGCGCTGCTTGCGCCCGACCAGCCGCAGCGGCGGCAGCGCGCTGGCCGGAATCACCGGCAATTTCGCCAGTGCCGGATCCACGCTGCTGCGGCTGCGCAGGAAATCGCGCACCACGCCGTCCTCGAGCGAATGGAAGCTGAGCACCGCCAGCCGCCCGCCCGGCGCCAGCAGCGGCACCGCTTGCGCGAGCGCCGCGCGCAGCTGGCCGAGTTCGTCGTTGATGTGCATGCGCAGGGCCTGAAAGCTGCGCGTCGCCGGATGCTTGCCAGGCTCGCGCACCGGCACCGCCGCGCTGATCAGGTTCGCAAGCTGCAGTGTGCGCGTCAGCGGCTGCTGCGCGCGGCCGCGTTCGATGGCCGCGGCGATGCGCCGCGCGAATCGCTCCTGCCCGAGCGCAGCGATCACGTCGCGCATTTCCTCGAGCGGAGCCCGGGCCAGCCAGGCACTGACGGGCTCGCCGCGCTGCGCATCCATGCGCATGTCGAGCGGGCCGTCCTTCTGGAAGCTGAAACCGCGCGCCGCATTGTCGAGCTGCGGTGAGGAGACGCCGCAGTCGATAAGGATTCCGTCGTACACGGTGCCAGGCGGATCCGTCGCGCGCAGCAGCGCCGTGATTTCGCCATAGGCTCCATGCACAAGCGCAACACGGGGCTCCGATGCGAAGCGCGCGCGGCCCGCTTCGATCGCCTGAATGTCCCGATCAATGGCGATGAGGCGACCGTCGACGCCAAGGGCTGCGAGGATGCGCTCGCTGTGCCCGCCGCGGCCGTACGTGGCGTCGATATAACGCCCGGCCGGGCGCACGGCAAGAGCTGCGAGCACCTCGTCGACAAGCACCGGTTTGTGCTCATCCAATTTCCCCGCCCTGACGCATCGGATCGGGCACTAGAGCGAGATGGATTCGAGATCGGCCGGCAGCGTGCCGGTCGAGTCATCGCTCTTGAGCCACACGTCGCGCCGTTCCATCCAGCGTGCTTCGTCCCACAATTCGAAGCGTCCGCCCTGGCCGATCAGCATCGCGTGGCGATGGAGTCCGGCGAATTCGCGCAGCTCCGGCGGCAACAGCAAGCGGCCATGCGCATCGAGCTGGGTATCGGTGGCGTGACCCACCATCAGCCGTTGCAGGCGGCGCGCCTGCGGCTGGAGCGTCGGCAGCGCCATCAGCTTGCGCTCGATCAGTTCCCACTCAGGCAGCGGGTAAATCAGCAGGCACTGGTCGCGATCGACGGTGATGACGAGCTGCCCGGCGCATTGTTCGCGCAAGCGGTCGCGATGCCGGGTGGGCATCACCAGCCGGCCTTTGTCGTCCACCGTGAGCTTTGTTGCGCCGCGAAACATGTCGTCGACGGGCTAATTCGCCCATCTGCTCCCACTTTTTCCCACTTGGCGCCACTATAGAAATCGCGGGGCTCTTATGTCAATGCCTGTTACCTGGGTTTTTCTCCAGTTGCACAAAGACTTACGCGTGATATGAGCGCTGCGTCACGCTATGGGGCGGACGCTTTTAGACAAGCGACTTATCGATCAACCACTTGCCCGGGAAAGCTCAATTGAATAATGAAGAAGAAGGAGAGCCGGCCGATAAGCCGGGTTCTGTCGTGGACAATCATTCCTCTGGGACGCCCGTCGCCGTGCGCCTCAAGCGGCCTACCCGGAAGCACGCGCAGGTCCGGCGCTGCGGTGTTGCCACCGCGACTTCCCTATTTGGCCTTGCTCCAGGTGGGGTTTGCCNNCCCCCCAGGCGTTACCTGGCACCTCGACCCGCTGAGCCCGGACTTTCCTCTGCCACACGGAGAAATCCCCGCGAAACAGCGATTGCCTGGCCGGCTCTCCAGCGCTCACCATACGGCCTCTAGGTATCTTCTGCATCGGAATCGCTTGTCGCACCGAGGTCGCGTGCAAGGCCACCGTCGCGGGCCAGGCGCTGCGCCTGCTGGTACGCCNNTTGCTCCAGGTGGGGTTTGCCTTCGCCGTTGGTGTTACCACCAACGCGGTGCGCTCTTACCGCACCCTTTCACCCTTGCCAGCACCGTTTCCGGCACTTCGGCGGTTTGCTTTCTGTTGCAC
>PMNQ01000053.1:2673-2841 GCA_003162555.1 Gammaproteobacteria bacterium
AGCGGCAGCGCGCGCGCCAGCAGTGCTGCATCACCTTCGCTTAGCGCCGGCGCACCGGCAATCACCAGCGTAATTTCGCCACGCTCCACGTCGGCATCAGTGTGAGCGAGTGCGGCCAGTTCCGCGAGCGTGCCGCGATAGATGGACTCGTGCACCTTGGTGAGTTCG
>PMNQ01000118.1:0-660 GCA_003162555.1 Gammaproteobacteria bacterium
CAGCTGTTCGCCGACTGGCGCTACGCGGCCGACGGCGCGCCGCGCGCGGATTTTCCGCTCAACCAGCCGGGTGCGGCCGGATGCCAGATCCTCGTGGCCGGGCGCAACTTTGGCTGCGGTTCCTCGCGCGAGCANNAAGAACGGCCTGCTGCCGATCGTCGTGGACGCCGACAACGCCGCGTGGCTGCTGGCAAACCCGGGTGTCGAACTTCTCATCGACCTCGAGGGCAATCGCGTCGTGCTACCCGACGGCCACGGCGTGGCGTTCGAGATCGAGCGCTTCGCGCGCTACTGCCTGCTCAATGGCGTCGACGAACTCGGTTACCTGCGCTCGCAGCAGGCGGCGATTGCACGCTTCGAAGCGGCACACGGCGGGCAGGCTCGCGCATGAAGCCGCGCTCATGAAGGCGCGCATCGCGGTCGTGGCCGGCGACGGCATCGGCCCGGANNCACCGCGCGCTTCCATCACGAATTCGAGCTCATCGAGGCGCCGTTTGGCGGCATCGCCATGGATCTGCACGGCGACCCGCTGCCCTCCGCCACGCTGCAACTTTGCCTGGGCGCCGATGCCGTGCTGCTGGGCGCGATCGGCGGGCCAAAGTGGTCAGCGCCGCACCTCAAGGTGCGCCCGGAGCAGGGCCTGCTGCGGCTGCGCAAGGA
>PMNQ01000118.1:724-5177 GCA_003162555.1 Gammaproteobacteria bacterium
GAGACCTCGCGCCTGTGGCGCGAAGTGACCGAGCGCGTCGTGCGCAGTGAGTTCCCGCAGCTGCAGCTGGAACACATGCTGGTGGACGCCGCCGCGATGCACCTGATCCGCCGGCCGCGCGACTTCGATGTCGCGGTTACCGAGAACCTTTTCGGCGACATTTTGACCGATGAAGCNNCACGGCTCCGCGCCCGACATCGCCGGACGGGGCATCGCCAATCCGATTGGCGCAATATTGAGCGCAGCATTGCTGCTGCGGCACTCGCTGCGGCTGGAAGTGGAGGCCGCGGCCGTAGAGGCGGCCGTTGCCGCGGTGATTGCCGCCGGGCTGCGCACCGCGGATATCGCCGCGCCCGGCGCCCAGGCCGCCAGCACCCGCGCGTGCGGCGCAGCCGTCATGAATAAACTGAATTGATGTTCACACTCAAGCAGAGGTACGCATGATCAAGTACGTCATAGTCCTGGTTGCCGGCGCCATCGCCGGCGGCTTTGCCGGCAACACCATCGCGCATCGCCTGGCTGAACCGCACCAGCATCCGCGCGCGGTCATGACCTTGCTGGGTTTCCACCGCGAGCGCCTCGATGCCGCCTCACAGGCGGGCCAGTGCGCGACGGTCGAGACCGAACGCGCCCGCATCACTTCGCTCCAGCAGGAAATCGCGCTCGCCTTCCCGAAGGCCTACAAGGAGGAAGCCGACTTCCACAAGTATGCCGATGCATTGGGCAGCGTGTTGCAATCCGTCAATGCGGCCAACGCGCCCGCGCCAGCAACCGCAATGGCGCCTGCAAACGCAATGATTTCTGCGGCCGCCATGGCGCCGGCAGCCGCGGCCCCAAGCTGCCCGGAAGCTGCGGCCCAGTTCAAGAAGATCAGCGACGCCTGCGAGGACTGCCACAAGGTCTACGACCCGGAGTAGCGCTCGCAGGAAGCCACGGCGGGCCTAAGTCTTGGGTGCTTTGAGGCTTGCGACGGCTTCGCGGGTCAGATCTTCGAGCCCGGCGCCGCCCGCGGCCAGGTGTGCGGCGATCTGACGGCGCATGCGCGGATCCCAGAAGCGCTGGATATGATTGGCGATGCCCGCGACCGCGTCGGTGCGCTTTGGCTCCGCGGCGAAAAAATGTCCGATGTCGTTGGCCATCTGCACCAAGCGTTCGGCGCTCATCTGGCGGGAACCCCGACCGGCGGCGAGCCGGCATGCCCGGCCTCACCGAGCAGCGAATTCTGTCGC
Source organism: Gammaproteobacteria bacterium (assembly GCA_003162555.1). Taxonomy (GTDB): domain Bacteria; phylum Pseudomonadota; class Gammaproteobacteria; order Steroidobacterales; family Steroidobacteraceae; genus FEN-1191. The sequence goes on from PMNQ01000118.1 coordinate 1,954, forward strand.
TGGTTGAATTCCTGATAGCGCTTCTGCCAGACCGAAGGCTGCGAAACCCGGGTCATCTGCACCGCCGTGACCTTGTATTCTGGGCAGTTCGTGGCCCAGTCCGAATTCTCGGTGGTGATGACGTTGGCGCCCGATTCAGGGAAATGGAAGGTGGTGTAGACCACGCCCGCCTGCACCCGCGATGTGACGCGCGCGCGCAGCACCGTTTCACCGGCACGGCTCTGCACACCCACCCAGTCGCCCTCCTTCACGCCGCGCTCGTCGGCGTCATGCGGATGGATCTCGAGCCGGTCTTCATCGTGCCAGGCCACATTTTCGGTGCGGCGAGTCTGCGCGCCGACGTTGTACTGCGACAGGATCCGACCGGTGGTGAGAATCAGCGGGAAGCGCACATTCACTTTTTCACTGGTGGCGACGTATTCGGTCACCATGAACTTGCCCTTGCCGCGCACGAAGCTGCCGACGTGCATGAAGGGCGTGCCCTCGGGGTGCTCGTCGTTGCAGGGCCACTGGATGCTGCCGAGCTCGTCGAGCTTGGCGAAGCTCACACCGGAGAAAGTAGGCGTAAGCGCGGCGATCTCGTCCATGATCTCGCGCGGGTGCGTGTAGCTCATCTTCATGCCGAGCGCATTGGCCAGCAACTGGGTGATCTCCCAGTCCGCATAGCCCGATTTCGAGCGCATCACTTTGCGCACTGGCGAGATGCGCCGCTCGGCATTGGTGAAGGTGCCGTCCTTTTCGAGGAAGGAGGAACCTGGAAGGAAGACGTGAGCAAATTTCGCGGACTCATTCAGGAACAGATCCTGGACAATGATGCACTCCATCGAGGTCAGTGCAGCCGTTACGTGTTGCGTATTGGGGTCGGACTGCGCGATGTCCTCGCCCTGGATGTACAGGCCCTTGAACTCGCCATCAAGCGCGGCCTCGAACATGTTCGGGATGCGCAGGCCTGGTTCGCTGAGCAAGCTGACTTGCCACTGCCGTTCGAACTGTGCGCGCACCGTGTCATCGGACACATGGCGATACCCCGGGAACTCGTGCGGGAAGGAACCCATGTCGCAGGAGCCCTGCACGTTGTTCTGGCCGCGCAGCGGATTGACGCCGACGCCCGAGCGCCCGACGTTGCCGGTGGCCATCGCGAGATTCGCGATACCCATGACCATGGTCGAACCCTGGCTGTGTTCGGTCACGCCAAGCCCATAGTAGATCGCGCCATTGCGCGCGGTCGCGTACAGGCGCGCCGCCTGACGTACCAGCTCCGCCGGCACGCCGGTGATTTCCTGCATCGCCTCGGGCGAGTTGCGATCCTCGCCGACGAAGTGCCGCCATTTCTCGAAGGACTCCACTTCGCAGCGCTCGCGCACGAAATCTTCTTTCACCAGCCCTTCGCGCACCACCACGTGCGCGAGGCTGTTGATCAGCGCAACGTTGGTGCCCGGGCGCAATGCCAGATGCTGCGCCGCCTGGATGTGCGGCGTGCGCACCAGGTCGATCTGGCGCGGGTCGGCGACGATCAGCTGCGCGCCCTCGCGCAGGCGCCGCTTCATTTGGGACGCGAACACCGGATGCGCATCGGTCGGATTCGCACCGATCACCATGATGACGTCGCTGTCCATCACCGAGTCGAAGGTCTGCGTACCAGCCGACTCGCCCAGCGTCGTCTTCAGCCCGTAGCCCGTGGGCGAGTGGCAGACGCGCGCGCAGGTGTCAACGTTGTTGTTGCCGAAACCGGCACGCACCAGCTTCTGCACCAGGAAGGTTTCCTCGTTGGTGCAGCGGCTGGAGGTGATGCCGCCGATGCTGTCGCGGCCGTATTTCGCCTGGATGCGACGCATCTCGGCAGCGGCGTGGTTGATCGCTTCCTCCCAGCTCACTTCGCGCCAGGGATCGGAGATGGTGGCGCGGATCATTGGCTTGGTGATGCGATCCGGGTGTGTGGCGTAGCCGATGGCGAAGCGTCCCTTGACGCAGCTGTGGCCGTGGTTGGCGTGGCCGTCCTTGTTCGGCACCATGCGCACCAGTTCCTCGCCGCGCATCTCAGCGCGGAACGAACAGCCAACGCCACAGTAGGCGCAGGTGGTGATGACGCTGTGCTCGGCCTGACCCTGCTCGATGAGTGATTTCTCCGACAGCGTGGCCGTCGGACAGGCCTGTACGCAAGCACCACAGGAAACGCACTCCGAGTCCATGAACGCTTCGCCCTGACTCGCTGACACCACGGAATCGAAGCCGCGGCCGGCGATGGTCAGCGCCAGCGTGCCCTGCTGCTCATCGCAAGCGCGCACGCAGCGCGAACAGACGATGCATTTGCTGGCATCGAAGGTGAAATAAGGATTGGATTCGTCCTTGGGCGCATCCAGGTGATTCGCGCCCGAATAACCGTATCTCACTTCTCTCAAGCCCACAGCTCCAGCCATATCCTGCAGCTCGCAGTGGCCGTTGGCCGGACACGTCAGGCAGTCGAGCGGATGGTCTGAAATGTAGAGTTCCATGACGCCGCGACGAAGCCGTGCCAGCTCGCTGTTCTGGGTGGTGACCTTCATGCCCTGCCCGACCGGCGTGGTGCACGAGGCCGGGAAACCCTTCATGCCCTCGATCTGCACCAGGCACAGGCGGCAGGAGCCGAAGGCCTCGAGCTGGTCAGTGGCGCACAGCTTCGGGATTTTCATGTCCGCGAGCGCGGCGGCGCGCATGACCGAAGTGCCGGCCGGCACTTTGACTTCGCAGCCGTCGATCAGCAGCGTGACCTGGGTCTCCGAGCGGCGCTCGGGAGTGCCCAGGTCATTTTCAGCAATGGATTGCATAGCGTTAGTTTCCGGCTGCCATCGCAGCCATGGGTTTGACAAAATCTTCGGGGAAATGTTCCAGCGCCGACAGCACCGGGAACGGCGTCAGGCCACCCAGTGCGCACAGCGAACCGTGCGTCAGCGTATTGCACAGATCGCGCAGCAGCTCCTGCTGCTGCGCCGGGCGTTCACCGGCCAGCATGCGATCGATGACTTCAACGCCGCGCGTCGAGCCGATGCGGCAGGGCGTGCACTTGCCGCAGGATTCGATGGCGCAGAATTCCAGCGCGAAGCGCGCCTGTGCGGCCATGTCGACGCTGTCGTCGAACACCACGATGCCGCCATGGCCGATCAGGCCATCGCGCGCCGCGAATGCCTCATAGTCGAACGGCGTGTCGAACAATTCGCGCGGGAAGTAGGCGCCGAGCGGCCCGCCGA
>PMNQ01000220.1 GCA_003162555.1 Gammaproteobacteria bacterium
ATCTTCTCGGTCGCGATCGTCGGGCGCCCGAATGTCGGCAAGTCCACGCTCCTGAATGCCTTGCTCGGACAGAAGCTCAGCATCGTCACCTCGCGTCCGCAGACCACGCGGCATCGTGTGCTCGGCATCAGCGAATCGGACGCCGGGCAGATCGCTTTTGTCGACACGCCCGGCATGCACCAGGGGCCGAAGCGCGCGCTGAACCGCGCCATGAATCGCGCCGCCGGCGCCGCGCTCGGCGATGCCGACCTGGCGGTGTTCATCGTCGAGGCGCTGAAATGGACCGACGAGGATGCCATGGCGCTCCAGCGCGTAGTGCAGTCGGAGCGGCCCGCGATTGCGGTTGTCAACAAGGTCGATCGCGTGCACCCGCGCGAGCGCCTGCTGCCGTACATCGCCGCGCTCGCGGAGCGCGCGCCGTTCGTAGCCGTGGTGCCGATTTCGGCGCTGCGCTCCGACAATCTCGAACCGCTCCGCGCGGCGATCCTGGCGGCACTCCCGGAAGGTGAGCGGCTCTACCCGGCGGGGCAGGTCACCGATCGCAGCGAGCGTTTCCGCATTGGCGAACTGATCCGCGAGAAGCTGACGCTCGAACTGGTCGAGGAACTGCCTTACGGGATCGCCGTCGAAGTCGAGGATTATTCGACCACCGAGGACGGCCGCGTCGAAGTGCAGGCCGTGATCTGGGTCGATCGTGAGGGCCAGAAACCCATCGTCATCGGCGCCGGCGGCGAGCGGCTCAAGCGCATCGGCCGCGCCGCGCGGCTGGAACTCAATCACCTGTTCGGCAAGCGCTACCACCTGACGCTGTGGGTCAAGGTGCGTGAGAACTGGGCCGACGACGCGCGCGCGCTGCGGCAGCTGGAGGTCGAGTGATTGCTAATTGGCCGCGGCGGCGGCACGGACGCGCATGAGCACAAGCCGCACGCGCACGCAGCTGGCCTGCGGCTTCGTGCTGCACCAGCGCCCGTATCGCGACACCAGCCTGATCCTGGAGCTGTTCGTGCGCGATCACGGGCGCCTGAGCGCCTTCGCGCGCGGCGTGCGTGGGCCGCGCAGCCGGTTCGCAAGCCTGCAACCATTCCAGCCGCTGTTGCTGTCCTGGAGCGGCCGCGGCGAATCGCCGACTCTCAGCGGGGCGGAAGTCGACGGCCCGCCACCGGCGCCGATGCCGGCCGAGCGCATCCTCAGCGGCTTCTACCTCAACGAATTGCTGCTGCGGCTTACCGTGCCGCATGATCCGCAACCTGAGCTGTACGCGCATTACGCCGCGACGCTGACGCGGCTGCGCGCTGGCGAGCCGCTCGAGGCCGTGCTGCGGCTGTTCGAGAAGCGCCTGCTCGACCTGCTGGGCTACGGCAACGATCTGCGCTGCGAAGCGGACGGCCGCGCAGTCGAGGCCGACGCGCATTATCATTTCCGGCCCGGCGCCGGCCTTTGGCCGGCTGCGGGTCCGGACGCGGAGGGCGCGGTGCAGGGGCGCGTGCTGCTGGCGCTGGCCGCGGACGAGCCCCCGGGCGACACGGACGGGCAGCGCCAGGCGCGGCAGGTGCTGCGCGCCGCGCTCGATCATTGTCTCGACGGCCGCGAACTGCGCGTGCGTACCGTGGCGCGCGCGGTGGCCAGAATGGAGCGACCTTGCTGATGAGCTCACAACTCGAACTGGGCGTGAATATCGATCATGTCGCCACGTTGCGGCAGCAGCGCGGCACCCGCTATCCGGATCCGGTGCATGCCGCGCTGATCGCCGAGCAGGCGGGCGCCGACAACATCACGCTGCACCTGCGCGAGGACCGCCGCCACATCCAGGAGCGCGACGTGCGCGCGCTGCGCGGGCTGCTGGCCACGCGCATGAACCTGGAGATGGCGACCACCGGGCCGATGCTCGACTTTGCCTGCGAGATCCAGCCGGCCGACTGTTGCCTGGTGCCGGAGCGCCGTGCCGAACTGACCACCGAAGGCGGGCTCGATGTGCGCGCCGGCATGGCCACGATCCGCAGCGCCTGTGAGCGGCTGGCCGCTGTCGGCGTGCGCGTGGCTCTGTTCATCGATCCGGTCATCGAGCAGATCGATGCCGCGGCCGACAGCGGCGCCAGCGTCATTGAACTCCACACCGGCGAATTCGCCGAGTCGGAGGGCGCGGAGCAGGTGCAGCAGCTCGAGCGGCTGCGGCTGGCTGCGCGTCACGGCGTGGCGCGGCGGCTCGAGGTGCACGCCGGGCACGGCCTGAATTACCGCAACGTCGGGCCGGTCGCCGCGATCGCGGAGATCAACGAGCTCAACATCGGCCACGCCATCATCGCGCAGGCGGTGTTCGACGGTCTCGGCGCCGCGGTGCGCGAAATGCGTGCCCAGATGCAACGCGCGCGCCGATGATCTTCGGCATCGGCGTCGATGTGCTGAAGCAGGAGCGCATCGTGCGCACCTACCAGCGCTTCGGCGAACATTTCGTCGCACGCCTGCTGATGCCGGCCGAACGCGCGCAGCTCGCGCGCACGCAGCGGCCCGAGCGTTTCCTGGCGATGCGATTCGCTGCCAAGGAAGCTGTCGTCAAGGCCATGGGCACAGGCTTCGCGCACGGCGTGTGGATCCGCGACGTCGGCATCGTGCAGAACAAGTGGGGCCGGCCCGACGTCATCTATTCCGCGCGCGGCGAGCGCATGCGCCGCAAGCTCGGCGTCGGCGCCGGACACGTCACGCTGACCGACGAGGCGGGCCTGATCGTGGCTGTGGCCGTGCTGATGAAGGCGCCCCGCCGCAAGCGCAAGGCCGCCCCGCCCCGTAAACGTAAACCGGTGCGCAAATGAACCGGCTGGTGTTCGACATCGAGACGGTGCCGGACGTGGAACTGGGCCGGCGGGTACTGGGTCTCGAGGGCCTGAGTGACGAGCAGGTCGCCAGGGCGATGTACAGCGCTCGCCGCCAGCAGGGCGGAAGCGACTTCCTGCCGCTTGAACAGCACAAGGTGGTGGCGATTTCCTGCGTGCTGCGCAGCCGTGAGCAGCTCAAGGTCTGGAGCCTCGGCGATCTGGATTCAACCGAAGCCGAACTGATCGCGCGCTTCTTCGACGGCATCGAGAAATACACGCCCGATCTGGTGTCGTGGAACGGCAGCGGCTTCGATCTGCCAGTGCTCCATTACCGCGCGCTCAAGGCTGGCGTTGCGGCGCCGCGTTATTGGGAGACCGGCGATGAAGACCAGAGCTTCCGCTACAACAATTATCTCAGCCGCTACCACTGGCGCCACCTTGACCTGATGGACGTGCTGTCGAGCTTCCAGGGACGCGCGCGTGCCTCGCTCGCGGACATGGCTGCGCTGCTGGGTTTCCCGGGGAAACTGGGCTTTTCGGGCGATCAGGTCTGGGACGCGGTGCTGGCAGGCCAGCTTGCCGCGGTCCGCAACTATTGCGAGACCGACGTACTCAACACCTATCTGGTGCTGCTGCGCTTCGAGCTGTTCCGTGGCCGGCTCGACGCGGCCGCGCACCAGCAGGAACTCGAACGCCTGCGCGCGCTGCTGCGCGCTTCCCAGGAAGCGCATCATCAGGAGTTCTTGCGGGCCTGGGAGCAGTTGGCTTGAATCGTCGCGCTCCGGCGGTCGCCGAGACCGGGCGCGTCGATTCACTGAACCACGAAGGCGCGGGCGTCGTGCGCGGCGGCAAGACCGCTTTCGTGAGCGGCGCGCTGCCCGGCGAGACCGTGAGTTTCATCCGCCGTCGTCACCATCGCCAGCACGACGAGGCCGAGCTGCTTACCGTGCTCGAGCCCGCCGCCGAGCGCGTGGCGCCGCGCTGCGCGCATTTCGGGGTCTGCGGCGGCTGCGCGCTGCAGCACCTCGACAGCGCCGCGCAACTGGTGATCAAGGAGCGGCAGCTGCGCGAAAACCTGGAGCGCGTCGGCCGCGTCGAGCCGCGCGAATGGCTCGCGCCACTGACCGGGCCGCAATGGCAGTACCGCCGGCGCGCGCGGCTGGGCGCGCGCTTTGTGCACGCGCGCGGACGATCCATGGTCGGGTTTCGCGAGCATTTCTCCAGCCACATCGCCGAGCTGAAGCACTGTGAAGTGCTGGCCCCGCCGGTGGGCGAGCTGCTCGCGCCGCTCGGCGAACTGCTGACGCGGCTCGCGGTCCGCGAGCGCGTGCCGCAGATCGAAGTCGCGGTGGCGGAAAATGCCGTGGTGCTCGTGATGCGCGTGCTCGATCCACCGACCCCGGAAGACGAAATGATGCTGCTGGAGTTCGAACAGACCCACGGCGTGCGCTTCTTCCTGCAGAGCGCCGGACCGGATTCCGTTCGACCACTGCGCGAGCCGGCCGCGGCGCTGGAGTACACCCTGCCGGAATTCGACATACGGCTGCAATTCGAACCCGGCGATTTCCTCCAGGTGAATGCAGAGCTCAATCGTTCACTGGTGAGCCGCGTCGTGGAGCTGCTGCAGCTCGACGCCCAATCCGAGCTGCTGGACCTGTACTGCGGGCTGGGTAATTTCACGCTGCCCATCGCGCGGCGCGCTGCGAGCGTTACCGGCGTCGAGGGCGAAGCCTCGCTGGTGGCGCGGGCGCGCGCCAACGCCGAGCGAAATGGCATCGGCAACGCGGCCTTTCACAGCGCCAATCTGGCCGGCGCCGATTTCGGCGCCGCGCCCTGGGCAGGCCGCTCTTATAGCCACGTGCTGCTCGATCCGCCCCGCGTCGGCGCGCGCGAAGTGCTGCCGCTGCTGCAGCGCGTCGGCGCGCAGCGCGTGGTCTATGTGTCCTGCCATCCTGGCAGCCTGGCGCGCGACCTCGGCATACTGGTGCATGAGCTGGGCTTCGAATTGCTCGCAGCTGGCGTGGCCGACATGTTCCCGCAGACCACGCACGTCGAGTCGCTGGCGGTACTGGCTCCGGCCAGGCCGCGTGCGCGACAATTGCGCCCGCAATGATTACCGAGGGAAGGCCATGACGCTTGGGCCGCTGATGGTCGACGTCGCCGGGCTGGAATTGAGCGCCGAGGATCGCGAGCTGCTCACGCACCCGCTGGTCGGTAGCGTCATCCTGTTTGCGCGCAATTATGCCGATCCGGAGCAGCTGCAACGCCTGGTGGCGCAGATCCACGCGCTGCGCAACCCGCGGCTGCTGGTCGCAGCCGATCAGGAAGGTGGACGCGTGCAACGGTTTCGTGCGGGTTTCACCGCCTTGCCGCCGCTCCGCCTGGTGGGCCATCAGTTCGACCTCGATCGCGCCGCGGGACTCGAGCTGGCGCGCCGCCACGGCTGGCTCATGGCGTCCGAACTGCTGGCCTGTGGACTCGACATCTCGTTCGCACCCTGTGTCGATC
>PMNQ01000024.1 GCA_003162555.1 Gammaproteobacteria bacterium
GCGCGGCTTCACGCGCGGGAGCCTGTATTCGCGCCAGGGCGTGCTGATCGCGAGCACCGCGCAGGAAGGCCTGATCCGCGTGTTGCCGCCCGCAGCTTAGGGAGCATCAGGGCGCAATACCGTAGTAGCCGGCATCCTCCGCAATGTGCGCGTCGATTGCGGTGGCTGCGGCGATATCGGCCTGGCCGTCGGCGCTCAAGCCCTTGCGGATGCGGGCGATCCCGCGGCCATAGAGCGACCAGGCGAGTTTCGGCTGCTTGGCAAGCGCGGTGTTGTAGTCCTCGATGGCACGATCCCACTTGCCCTTGCGCAAATAGACCAGCCCGCGGCTGTCGAGAATCTGCGACGAGTCGGGCTGGCTGCGCAATGCACTGTTGCAGTCCTTCAGCGCATCGTCGAGCAGATCACTGTCGGGATTGCGCTCGAGTAGCGCGCGCGCCCAGCAGCGGCCGTTGAGGGCCCCTGGCAGGTTACGATCGTCGGGATGCAGCGGGATCCATTGGTCGAATTGCGAAAGCGAACTCGCCGGGCGCCGGGCCGACGTATTCAGACGTGCGAGATCGATACGCTGCTCCGACGCTGACGGCAGGAGAAGATCGAGCCGGTCAAGGTCCAGGCCAGCCGCCACGAAATCGCGCGCGGACGCCTTTACCGAAGCGTGCGCCAATAGCGCCTCCACATTGGCAGGCTGCGCTTTCAGAACTTGCTCGAAATCCTCGAGTGCAGGGTCGACCTGATGGGCGCGCCACCGTACTTCGCCGCGGGTCAGTTTATAGGCGACGTTGTCGGGTGCGAGTTTGCAGGCACGATCAAAGTCCGCGAGCGCACGGTCCAGCATGTCGCGTGCCGCGTAGCCCATGCCACGCTGTGCATATTCAGCTGCGTCCCGCGGCTCTTCCTCGTGCGTTGCTGATTGTGCGATTGCCCCCTGCGCGGGCGGCCTGGTGCGCAGGTCGAATACGGGCCCGCCACCGTAGGTGATGTAGATCTGGTGCTGGCTGTTGGACAACATGATCCGGTGTGACAGGAAGAAATCTGCGCCGAGCAGCATGTCCACGGATATCGGGATATCCGCAAAACGCAGCTGCGCGTTCTGGATCTCCTCCTCGCCGATCTTGAAACTGCTGAAGCGCCCAATCCAGGTCTCAACCATGCGGCCCCCTTCGCTCGGAAAGGAACCACCTGGCACGACGCCTGCACTGTCGGGCGTCAGCCCGGCGCGGCGCGCTGCGCTCAGTGTGACCATCGATACATTTGTGGCGGTGTCGAACGACACGCGGATTTTCTCACCGTTCAGGTAGGCGGTAGAGATGGAATGAGTCCAGCGCATGTCTGTGCGTTCCATCTTGATCAACGACACTTTGTCTGCGGGCCCGGCCCAGTACGCCAGCATGGAGTTGCCGCAGTCTTTTGGATTGAACAGCCGCACGCTGCCGTGGCCTAAATCGTAGTCGGCGTCGAAAGCGCCTAGCAGATTCTGACCAATCACCCCGGCTGCCGCCGGATCGAGCTGCTCGGCGACAACAATGAAGTCCATATATTTGAATGGCGCGTCGAAAATCGTGAGGTCCTTGACCTTGGTGAGGCCCACCGAGATCGATTCTCCGGCGCCTCGGAGTGTCATGCCCTCCACTTGACTGTAGTTGACCGACAGTCCGTATTGCTTGGTGGCTGCGAGCGACAGGAGGCTCCAAAACGTGTTGCTGCCGAGTATGAACTGCGCTTCTGCCCCATTGATTCTCGCGGGTACCAGCATGTGACGGCCGTTCATGCCGACCGCGAGATCGGCAATTTGCGCCAGCTGGCAAGAGGTGCCAGTCGCTGCGTGCAGCACGCCATTTTGGAGGGCCAACAGTGCGACCAGCAGCGAGGCCAGTGATCGATTCAGCATGTTTCCAGCCTCCTAGGATGTGCTCGCCGCTGCCAGCAGTTTCCCCGGGTTCATGATGCCGTTGGGATCGAGCGCACGCTTGATCTCACGCATCATCGCCAGCGTCACTGGCGAGGAATAGCGCTCCAGTGCGCCCACCTTCAGCCGCCCGATGCCGTGTTCGGCACTGAAGCTGCCGCCGTGCGCAGCCACCAGGTCGTGGATCGCGCGCCGCACGATCGGCTCCAGCTCGGCCACCTGTGTCGCCTGCATTTCCTTGGGAAAGCTGATGTTGAAATGCAGGTTGCCATCGCCGGCATGGCCGTAAGCCACCAGTGTGCCCGCGGGCACATGCAGCCGCACCCAGTCGGAAGCAGCCGCGACGAACTCGCTCAGGGCGGCGATCGGCACTGAAATATCGTGCTTGAGGCTCGGACCTGCGCGCCGCTGAGCTTCGGGCACGTTTTCGCGCAGGCGCCAGAGCTGTGCGCGCTGCCGCTCGCCAGTGCACAACGCGGCGTCCTGTACCAGGCCCGCCGCGCTCGCATCCGCGAGCGCCGCTTCGAGCAGTTCGTCGAGCGCTTCGTCGGCGAAGGAGCTGAGCTCGCACAGCACGTACCAGTCGTGATTGCCAGTCAACGGATTGGCGACGCCTTCGATGTGGCGCAGGGCGAGTTCGACGGCGTTGCGCGGCAGAAGCTCGAAGGAGTTGATGCGCTCGCCGGCGGCTTCGCGCAACCACGCGAGCAGTGCCACTGCCGCGGCGACGTCCGACACCGCGACGAATGCGGTTGCCGTGCTGCGCGGCTGCGGCCAGAGCTTGAGCGTGGCCGCGGTGAGGATGCCGAGTGTGCCTTCCGACCCGATCATGAGCCCTGTCAGGTCATAGCCGGTGTTGTCCTTGCGCAGTGCGCGCAGGTGCGTGTAGACGCGGCCGTCCGCCAGCACCGCCTCGATGCCGAGCGTAAGCGCGCGCGCCATGCCGAAGCGCAGCACGTTCAGGCCGCCGGCGTTGGTGGCCAGATTCCCGCCGATCTGGCAGCTGCCCGCGGAGCCCAGCTCGAGCGGGAAGTAGCGTTCGGCCGCCGCGGCCGCCTGCTGAACCTCGGCCAGCGTGCAGCCGGCCTCGACGGTCATGGAGAAATTGGCCGCGTCAACTGTGCGGATGCGTCGCATTCGCGCCAGGCAGACGACGAGCTGAGTGCCGGATTCGTCTGGCGTCGCGCCGCCGCAGTAGCTGGTGTTCCCTCCCTGCGGCACGACGCCGACGCGTTGTACGTTGCACCAGGCGAGCAACGTCGATACTTCCTCAGTGCTGCGCGGCAGCGCCACGGCCAGCGCGCGTCCCTGGTAAAGGCGCCGGTGGTCGGTCAGCAGGGGCGCGATGGCCGCGTCGTCTTCGAGTAGCACGGCGGCTGGAATCGCCGCGCGCAGCGAACTCAGCAGCGAGCTCTCAGAGCGCGGCAATGACGGCGCGCCGGCAGCCGGGCTTGGTCAGCAGCATCTGCACGTCGCCGAGCGCGCGTTCGGCAAATCCGCCTTCGCAACTGCACAGGTAGAACTCCCACAGGCGGATGAACTGCTCGCTGAAGCCGAGCTTGCGCACCGTACCGAGCTGCTCGAGGAAATTGCGGCGCCATATCGCCAATGTGCGCGCGTAATGCGGGCCGATGTCTTCGAGGTGGAAGATCTTCAGGTCGGTCACGCGCCGGAGCGAATCGGCGATCGCGCTGATCGAGGGGATGAAACTGCCAGGGAACACGTAGCGCTGGATGAAGTTGATCGAGCGCAACTGCGCGCGGTAGTCCTGGTCCTGGATCGTGATGGCCTGCAGCAGCATCGCGCCGCCCTCGCGCAGCAACGCGGCGCATTTGGCCAGGTAGGTGTCGAGGTAGGGCGCGCCGACCGCCTCGATCATCTCGATCGACACGAGCTTGTCGTACTGTCCCTTGAGCGCGCGGTAGTCCTCGAGCAGTAGCGTGATCTGCCCGGTAAGGCCCTGGCGCGCGATCTGCTCGCGCGCATAGTCGTGCTGTTGCCGGGAAATGGTGGTGGTCGTGACGTGGCAACCGTAATGCTGCGCCGCATGAATCGCCAGGCCGCCCCAGCCGGTGCCGAT
>PMNQ01000213.1 GCA_003162555.1 Gammaproteobacteria bacterium
CCGCGGTAGAGCTCGGTGTGGCCGCGCTGGCGGCCGAAGCCCTTGACCTCCGTGACGGTCATGCCCGATACGCCCAGTTCGGCCAACGCTGCACGCACATCGTCCAGCTTGAAGGGTTTGATGATCGCGGTAACCAGTTTCATGCGTGCGCTCCCGGCCGTCGTTGAGGCCTGTCTGGCGGATGGAATTGCACCTTTCATGCCATGGCTCGCGGGCACGAAATCAGCGGTATTAAGCGTCACGGGGGCTGAAAATCACCGTTCGCGGCACCATTTTGGCGCGCGGCACCGTGGGCACTGCCCGCGCTTGGTGCGCGCTGTGCGCACCGACAGAAGGAACTAGGCCGGACGACCGCGGAGATTGGTAAGTTGGCCGTTTTCCTGGGCGCTGTCGAGCGCGCGCGTGAGCTGCTGGCGCTGCGTGCGCGTCCAGTCAGCCACGAATTCGACCGGCATCGGCCGGCTGATGTAATAGCCTTGCGCCATATCGCATCCGAGCCGCAGCAGCGCTGCCCACACATCCGGGGTTTCGATGCCCTCGGCGACGACTTTCAGCCCAAGGCTGTGTCCGAGTTCGATCGTGGTACGCACGATCGCCTGGTTGCTCGCCGAGCGTTCGAGGTTCATGACGAAGGCGCGGTCGATCTTCAGCTCATCCACCGGCAGGGCGTGGAGCTGCGCCAGGCTCGAATGGCCGGTGCCGAAATCGTCGATCGCGAAGCGCACGCCGGCGCTGCGCAGCTGCTGCATGACCTGCGCCGCGACCTGCGGATCACGCATGATCGCGCTCTCGGTGACCTCCAGCAGCAGCCGCGTCGCCGGCACCTGGTGCTGGCGCAGCAATGCCAGTACCCGCGCCGGCAGGCCGCCGTCGGCGAAATCCGCCGCTGACAGGTTCACCGCCACCTCGATTTCCAGACCGGCGCGATGCCACTCGCCGAGTTGCGCGATCGCGTGGTTCAGGACCCAGCGCGACAGATCCGGCAGCACCGAGGCGCGCTCGGCCAGCGGAATGAATTCGGCCGGCGATATGTTGCCCAGCGTCGCATGCGACCAGCGCAGCAGCGCCTCGAAGGCCACCGGCGCGCGATCGGTCATGTTGACGAGCGGCTGATAGTGGAGCGAGAGGCCTTCGCCAACCAGCGCGCGGCGCAATTCGGCCACCAGCAGCACGCGGCGCCGATGATCGGCGTCGTGCGTGGACTGATACACCACGGCGATCGTCGACTGCTCCTTGGCCTGCAGCAGCGCCACGTCGGCCTGCCGCAGCAGGTCCTCCACCGGCACGCGCGGCGCGCGCCACTCGCTGATGCCGGCGCGGATGTCCACGCTCAGGCGCAGATCACCCAGCTCGACGCCAGCGCGCCATTCGTCGGCCAGCACCAGCAGCCGATGCAACAGCTCGCTGTCATGGAGCGGTGCGGTCAGCACGAACAGATCGGCGCCGACGCGCGCGCAGGAAGCGGACTCGCCGGACAGCGCCTGCAGGCGCAGCGCCAGCGCCTGCAGCAGCCGGTCGCCGGTCTGGTGACCGACCGAGGCGTTGATGTCGCGGAAGCGATGCACGTCCAGCACCGCCACACTCAGTTGCGCTGTCGCCGGCAGCGCCTCCAATCGTTCGCGCAAACCCTCGCGGTTGGGAAGCCCGGTCAGCGCATCGTGCGTCGCCTGGTGCACGATGTGCGCCTCGCGTTCGCGAATACCCTGCTGCATCGAGTTGAAGGTGCCGGCGAGCCGCTGGAACTCCTCGCCGCCCTGTACGGCGATGTTGTCGCAGTAGTATCCCCGCTCGATCTGCTGCGCGGCGCTGACCAGCACGCCGAGCGGGCGCACCGCGCTGCGGCCGGCGAGCACCGCGACGACGATGGCGCCGAGGAGCGCCGCGCCGCCGATCAGCAACAGCGCGAAGCGCATCTCGCGAAACTGCGCCATCGCGCCCTGCTGCGAGCGCTGCACGACCAGCTGCAGCATGCCGCTCTGCGCATCCAGCGGCGCACTGAGCGTCAGGAATTGCTGGCCGCCAAATGTGGCCAACGACGGCGCATCGCCGCCGAGGCTGGTCGGCGGACGCGCGGCCAGTTCCGCGGCGGTCTCAGGGTCCAGCGTCGAGATCGCACCGCCGGCGCCGGCGGGCTCCCGATAAATGAAACTGACGTCGGTGCCAGCGAGCGCGGCGAGCTGCTGCGCCAGCGGCCGGTCGAGCGCGAAGCCGAGCGCCACCCACGCGATGACGTCGGGGGCACGGAGTGGCGCGAATACGATCTGGTAAGGACGTCCGCCCACGACCGCGAATGGTGCGGCCGCGTCGGCCTGCGGCAGGTGCAGGCTGGCGCCTGCCTCGCGCGCCAGCTCCGGCGTGGTGGCGGTCAGCACGCGCCCGTCGGGCGAATACAACACGGCGAGATCGGCGCCCACGCGTCCGGCGTGATTGTCGAGCGCCGACTGCATGGTAGGCAGATCAGCCGTGGCGACCGCCTGCCGGAACGCGAAGTCCGCCACCATCACCTGGGCGGTCGCGAGCAGCAGGCGCGCGCGCACGGCCAGCGTGCGATCGAGCATGCCACGGGTCGCAGTGAGCTGGCGGGCCGATTCGGTGCGCACTGCGCCCCGGATCGAGGCCAGCGTCAGCACGATCGTCACACCCTGAGCGAGCGCCACCAGGGAGACGATCAAAATGAGTAGTCGGTTCTTGAAGCTGGTCAACTTCAGGCGCTCTAATCCACAATGATTATTCTAGTCCGCAATGACCATGAAGTGTAGAAGCGCCCCGCTGGCTGCTTGTGTGATGGCCTGCACGGTTCTGGCCGCCCCGTGCCTGGCGGCAGCGGCAGCGGCGCTGTCGATCACGGTATTCGGGGCCGATGGCAAGCCGGTCGAGGGAGTGGTCGTAATGGCCGAGCCGGTGAGTGGCACCATGCGGCCGGCGGTCAACGCCAAGGCCGTCATGGACCAGCGCAACCTGAGGTACGTGCCGGACGTGCTGGTCGTGCAGACGGGCACCGCCGTCGATTTCCCGAACAGCGACCAGGTGCGCCATCAGGTCTATTCTTTTTCAAGCGCCAAGCCTTTCGAGCTGGCGCTGTATGCCGGGCGCGCGCACACGCCGGTGGTGTTCGATCATGCCGGGCTGGTCACGCTCGGCTGCAACATCCACGAC
>PMNQ01000080.1 GCA_003162555.1 Gammaproteobacteria bacterium
CCGTCCTGCAGGTAGGAGCGGTACAGCTTGCGGATGCGGTCATCGGTCAGGCCGGTCCACAGGCGAATGGTGTGCGTGCGCGCCTCGTGCTGGATGAAATGCATGGCGATATCGAGCCGCAGGCGATCGCGGCTGTAACGGTCGTCGGAGATGCGCATGGAGGCCTCACTCGCCGGTTTTCCGGCTTGTTGGTAGAATTGGTCGAAATATCCCAAATTAACGGGTAGCTTCCAAGCCCCTGCGCAGCAAATATGTCACCAGAACGCCGAGGAACACATGATTGAACCGCAATACATCGCCACTCCAGCCGCTGGCGCCTGGGACAACACCATTCTCGAGCCGCTGGCCGAGCTCAACTTCGAGGTGCTCGATACGCTGGCCGGCGCGGCCGGGTCCTTGAGCTGGCGCTGGCGCGCGCTCAGCGATGACGCGCGCGCGCGCCTGGCGCATTGTCCGTTCCTGCTGGTCGATCTCGGCGCCGCGCAGCCGCAGCTGTGGTCGAAGCTGCCGCGCGTCAGCGTGCACGAACCACAACCAGTGTCGGCGTTGCTCGCGCAGCGCGGGCCGTTGCCGACGCCGTTGCTGCGGCGCGTGCTGCTGTTCGCCTGGCATCTGGCGCGTGCCAACCGGTTGGCCGCGCGCATTACGCTGGGCATGAGCGGGCCCTGCGCGGCGCTGGTGACCGCCTGCCGCTTCGCCGACCTGGAGGCGCTGGCAGAACAACGACCGGCCTGGATCCGGCCGCGCTGGCACGATCGCCCCGAAGTCTGGCAGGCATGGCTCGGTGCCGCGGCCGAAGAGTCGCCGCGCGGACTGGAGAACCTGCAGCTGTGGGGCCTGCAGATGCTGGCAGCCGACGTCCTCGGGCGTCGCGCCTGAACGGCGTGCAAATCCCTCAACCTGCGGTCCGCGCGCGGCCGCGGCAGCGCGGCCGGCGGTGGAAACTTGCCAGCCCAGGCTCTACTATTGAGGCGGTGCTGCGCGGGTGCGGCAACTGGCAACAGCGAGGTTCAATCATGTGGCGGACGGGCTTGAAGACAGGGTTGACCATGGCAGTCGCGGCCGGGCTCACGGGCCTCGGTGTCATCAGCAGCGTGCAGGCCGGTGAGAAAGACACCAAGCCGCCCGAGATTCCGACTTGTGACCACAAGATCGGCACGCTGGCGGTCACCGAACCTGAAAAAAGGTGGTGGCAGGACCTGAACCTCGAATCACCCGAGGCGCTGATCAAGATTTTCGTGTCGCAGTCCCATTGCTTCACGCTCGTCGATCGTGGCAAGGGCCTGGCTGCGGCGCAGGCCGAGCGCGCGCTGGCCGGCGAGGGCGAGATGCGCGGCGGCTCCAACATCGGCAAGGGCCAGATGAAGGCCGCCGACTACGTGCTGGTGCCCGACATCGTCAATCAGAACGGCAACTCGGGCGGCCGCCACATCGGCGGCATCCTCGGCGGCCTGGTGCCAGGCCTGGGCGGCGTGCTGCTCGGCGGCATCAGCCTCAAGAGCAAGACCGCTGATGTCGTGCTGACCCTGACCGACGTGCGTTCCACCGAGCAGGTTTCGCTGCAACAGGGACACGCGAAGAAAACCGACCTGGGCTGGGGTGCGGGCGGCGGCGTGGGTTTCTTCGGTGGCTTTGCCGCCGGCGGCGCCAGCAGCTACGCCAACACCGAAATCGGCCAGGTCGTGACCATGGCCTACCTCGACGCGTTCGCGAAGCTGGTGACCGACGTCAAGGCCATCCAGCCCAACGCCAAGGCCGACAACGTCTCGCAATCGGTGAGCATGTCGAAGCCCGGCAAGCTGTACGCCCAGGCCAGCCTGAAGTCCGCCGTGGTGCGCGACCTCGACCCGGGCATGACGTTGTATCCCACCGGCGAGAAGGAAGGCATCTGGTGGAAGGTGACCGACGAACTCGGCAACGAGGGCTGGGTACCGTCCAGCCTGTTCCAGCTCGCGAAGTAGCTTGCTGGCGCTGTCGATACGCGGGCTGACCAAGACCTACCGCAACGGTGTACAAGCCCTGCGCGGCGTCGATCTCGACGTCGAGCAGGGTGATTTCTTCGCGCTGCTGGGTCCGAACGGCGCCGGCAAGACCACGCTGATCGGCATCATCACCTCGCTGGTCAACAAGACCGCAGGCACTGCGAGCGTGTTCGGCTACGACCTCGATACGCAGCTGGAGCGGGCGAAATCCTGCATCGGCGTCGTGCCGCAGGAACTGAACTTCAACCAGTTTGAATCGCCGCTCACCATCGTCATCAACCAGGCTGGTTTCTACGGCATTCCGCGCCCTGTCGCCCGGGTGCGCGCCGAGAAATACCTGAAGCAGCTGCAGCTGTGGGACAAGCGCAATGGCATGGCGCGCGCTCTGTCGGGTGGCATGAAGCGCCGGCTGATGATCGCGCGCGCACTGATGCACGAGCCGCGGTTGCTGGTGCTCGATGAGCCGACTGCTGGCGTTGACATAGAGATCCGCCGTTCGATGTGGGAGTTCCTCAACGACATCAATGCGCACGGCACCACCATCATCCTCACCACGCATTATCTCGAGGAAGCCGAGAATCTGTGCCGCAACATCGCCATCATCGACAATGGCAACATCGTCGAGCGCGACCGCATGAGCAACCTGCTGCGCGGGCTACACACGGAAACCTTCGTGCTGAACCTGCGCGACCCGGTGGACGTCGCGCCGCAGGTTGCCGGCTTTGTGCTCACCCGCATCGACGATCACACGCTCGAAGCGGAAGTGTCCAAGGACCAGAGCCTGAACGGCCTGTTTGCACAGCTCACCGCGCAGCGCCTCGACGTGCTGTCGATGCGCAACAAGGTCAATCGCCTTGAAGAAGTGTTCATGCGGCTGGTCGAGCACAAGGGCACTCATGCCTGAGGCCAGCGCAGTGACAGCGGGCGCCATCGAGCCGTCGCTGAACGCGACGCGCTGGGTCGGCTTCTCGACCATCGTGATCCGCGAGTACAGCCGCATCGTGCGCATCTGGGGCCAGACGCTGGTGCCCTCGGCGGTGACCGCGATCCTGTATTTCGTGATCTTCGGCAGCCTGATCGGCCGGCGCGTCGGGCAGATGGGCGGCTTCGATTACATGCAGTACATCGCGCCCGGCCTGATCATGATGTCCGTGATCACCAATTCCTACGGCAACTCGGTGGCCTCGTTCTTTGGCGCCAAGTTCGGCAAGCACGTCGAGGAGCTGCTGGTCTCACCGCTCCCGAACTGGATCATCGTCTCCGGCTACGCCACCGGCGGCCTGGTGCGCGGCATGATGGTCGGTGGCGTGGTGACCGTCGTCTCGCTGATCTTTGCGCACCTGCCGGTGCAGCACCTCGGCCTGATCATCGCGGCGGCGCTGCTCACCTCGCTGATCTTCTCGCTCGGCGGCTTCATCAATGCGGTGTTCGCCAAGAACTTCGACCAGGTCAACTGGATCCCGGCCTTTGTGCTCACGCCGCTCACGTATTTCGGCGGCGTGTTCTATTCGGTGGCGATGCTGCCGCCGTGGGCGCGTGCGCTCTCGCACGTCAACCCGATCCTGCACATGGTCAACGCATTCCGCTACGGCTTCCTTGGGGTCAGCGACGTCAGCGTCGCCGGCGCGTTCGCGATCATGACGGCGCTGGCGGTCGTTCTGTTTGTGCTGGCACTGCAGTTGATGAATCGCGGAGTTGGCATCCGCGACTGAGGCGTGCACGGCATCGCGTGGCGCTACGCGAAACTCTCCGGCTGCTCACGGTCACGCGCCCCCGCGACGGGGGTGCCCTCGCGCGGGCTGGCGCCTTGGCCCAATTAGGGCACAAGAGACGATAGGCATTGCACTGGACGGCGCCGACGCCCGCGCTCGGCGCGCGACAGTTCCGCTGCCGGAGAGTTTCACGCAGCACCGCCCAAATCCATGCACGTATGATTCAACGCCAACTACGTGTGTTGGGTGAGAAATTGGCGCCAACTGGTTCACTTAATTGAGCGGAATTTTGCGTTGTCACACAACTGTCATCGTGCGGTAACCCGCCAGTAGCATCGCCTGACCAGTATGCTGGGCATGAATCGCGCCCAGCTCGTCCTTGCCCGATTCGATGACGCCGAATACCGCCTGTGTCGCGGCCTCAATCGCGCGGCCGATCAACCAGCGTTGCGCGAGACGATGCGGATCGCGAGCCGGCTCGGGGACGGGCTGCTCTGGTACCTGTTGCTGGCCGCGTTGCCGCTGCTGTATGGCGCGGCGGCCATCAGGCCGGCACTCATCATGATGGCGACGGGACTGGCGGGGCTCCTGATCTACCGGCGGCTGAAATCGGT
>PMNQ01000084.1 GCA_003162555.1 Gammaproteobacteria bacterium
CGCGGTCGAGCACCGCTGTCAGGTTACGCTGCGCCTGGTACGCGCCCAGCCGCGAAGCGACGATGCCGCTCTCGCGGTTGCTTTCCGAATAACCAATAAGCACCGTCTGCTGCCGGCCGCGCGCCACCAGGTGAGTCTGGTAAACCTGGTCGGCCAGCAACTCGCGCATCACCGCGCCGCACGCCTCGAGCGTCGCGACCGAATCGAACTGCGGCGCCACGTCGATGGCCGCCGCGCCGTTGCGGCGGTCGCGCGCGCCGGCCCAGTGCGCCAGCACCAGCGGCGCGAGCACGTCGGCCGCCGTGGCCGCGGCGCTCACGATGTACAGTCCGACCGCGTCCGGGCCATAACGGTGGCGGCCCTGCATCACGGCCTCGAACACCGCCAGCGTGCGCTTGCCGAGAGCATCGAACGACTGCGCCGGTCCGGCATCGCGCGCCAGCACGTCGACCAGGCGCGCGTGCTGCTCCGCCGCGCTGCGTTCGTGCCACTGCGGGTCGGCGAGGCCCTGCGCGATCACGGTGTGATGCACGGTGGCGTGCTGGCGCAGGTCGAGTGTCGCCAGATGGAACCCGAAGGTGTCGATGCGCGAGAGCAGGCGGCGCACCAGGAACAGTCCGGCGTGCGCACCGCGATTGGCACGCAGGCTCTCGGCGACCAGCGCCACGTCACCGCGAAATTGCGCCGGCCGCTCGTAGCCGTTCGGACGCCCTTCCAGCGTGTTGCGCAGCCGTTCGGCGATCTGCCCGAAGAACGCCCGGTACGGCATCACGTCGTGACGCGCGGGCGCCAGCCCGGCCGCGCCGGGCAGCAGCGTGTGGTATTCGCTGATGCGCCGCGTCAGCGCCGCGCTCACGGCCACGCGCCCGCCGCTCTGCGAGAGCTGCTGCGCCAGCGCCAGGCACTCGGCGTGGTAATTGTTGATGATCACCTGCTGCTGCCGCGCCAGTGTCTCGCGGATGCTCTTGGCGTGCACGTCAGCAGCGCCGTCCATGTCGCCGCCGACCCAGGTGCCAAAGCGGACCAGCAATGGAAGTTCGATCGATTCCGCGTCCGCGCCGTAAACCCGGGCGAGCGCCGCGGCGAGTTCCTCGTAGAACACCGGCACGATGCGGTACAGCACTTCAGCAAGATAAAAGACCGCGTGCTCGCGCTCGTCGGCGACGGTGAGCCGCTCGCGTGGATGCTCGGCGGTCTGCCAGTCGAGTGTCACGTCGGCGCGGATCCGTGCCAGTAGCGCCAGCTTCTCTTGCGGCGCCAGCAACGGATTGCTGCGTTCGAGCAGCAGGTCGGCGATGTGCAGTTGCCGGCGCAACCCCGTGCGCCGTGCCGACTCGGTCGGATGTGCGATCAGCACCGGCTCGATGCGCAACACCCGCAACAGCTGCAGCACTTCGTTCAGGCTCAAGCCCTGCGCCTTGAGCTCCGCGAGCGTGTCGACCATGCCGCGCGGCTGCGGCCGGTCGCTGTCAGCCAGAAAGTATTCGCGCCGCCGCCGGATGCGGTGCACCTTCTCCGCCACGTTGGCCAGCTGGAAGTAAGCGGCGAAGGCACGCAACAGGTCGCGCGCCAGTTGCGGGCGTCGACCTTCGACACGCGCGCGCAACTCACCGGTCGCGCCTGCCGTGGCGGCGCCGGCAGTGGCGGCGCGGCGGCGGATCGCCGCCTTCCGGTCGCCCTCCGCGAGCTCGTACAGTTCATCGCCCCCCTGTTCGCGCAGCACGCTGCCGACGATCTTGCCGAGCGTGTGGATGTCATCACGCAGCGGCCGGTGATGGGGCGGAAAATGGATGTCGTCGCGGTTCATAAACTGGAGCTTTGCGGGCCGCGCATTGTACGCGCATCAACCTGCCAGCAGCACGGCCTCGGCATGCTCGAGCGCCTCAGGCGTCCCATAGATCACCACCACATCGCCGTCGCGTAGCTCGGTGTCGCCGGCAGGCTGGCGGCCGGTGATGCCATGGCGGCGGACGGCCGTGAACGTGACATCCGCGCCGCGCGTGCGCACGTCATCGAGTCGCCGGCCCACGGCCCAGGAAGCCGGCGGCAGCACGATCGCGCGCAGCTCTTCGCGAAACGCGTGGCTGTCATCGACCACCTGCGCGCCGTCGTGCCGGAATATGTTGCGCAGCGTGGCGTAGCGGCTGGCGCGGATGTCGCCGACCATGCGCAGCACGCGCGCGGGTGGCAGGTTGAGCAACAACAGCACCTGCGAGACCAGCATCAGGCTGGCTTCGAAGGTTTCGGGCACGATGTCCGTCGCGCCCGCAGCCGTCAGTTCAGCCAGGCCCACGTCATCCTGCGTGCGCACCAGCACCGGCACGTCGGCGCGCAGGCGCCGCACGGCGCGCACGATGCCCACCGACACCGCCGGATTGGCGAAGGTGATGATGACCGCGCTGGCGTTTTCGATGCCCGCCTGGCGCAGCAATTCATCGTCGGCGCTGTCGCCGAACAGCACGGCGTCTCCGGCCTGGCGCGCCAGGCGGATGCGGGCCGGATCGAGGTCGACGGCCAGATATTCGAAACCCTGCGATTCGAGCACGCGGGCGATGTTCTGGCCGACGCGGCCGAAGCCGCACAGAATCACGTGTTCGCGCCGCGCCACCGCGCCGGTGGCCGCGGCCTCGCGCTCCATGGCAGTGGCCGGCGGACCGCGCTCGCCCAGCAGCGCGCGCGCAATGCGGCGGTTGTAGCGGATCAGCAGCGGGCTCAGGACCATGCTGAGCACCAGCGAGGCCAGCAGCGGTTGGCTGATCCGCGCCGGCAGCAGCTCGTGGTGCTGCACCAGCAAGGTCAGCAGTGCCACGCCGAATTCACCACCGCCCGCGAGCACCACGCTGGTGCGCACGGCCTTGAAGGTGCTGTCAACATACAGGCGCGTCACCAGCGAGATCAGCAGGCTCTTCACGACCAGCAACAGCACCAGCAATCCCGTGACCAGCAGGAACTGCATGTAGAGCAGGCGCACGTCGAGCAGCATGCCGACCGAAATGAAGAACAGCCCCAGCAGCAGCTCGCGAAACGGCCGCACGGCCGATTCCACCTGATGACGGTACTCGGTCTCGGCCAGCATCATGCCGGCCAGGAACGCACCCAGCGCCATCGACAGCCCGACCAGCTGCGTGATCCACGCGCAACTCAGGACCACCAGCAGGACGGTCAGCGTGAACAGCTCGCGCAACCGGCTGTGCGCGATTTCATAGAACAGCGGACGCAGCAGCCAGCGGCCGATCGCCAGCACCACGAACAACGCCAGCAGGCCCTCGACGACCAGCCGCGCGAGATTCAGGTCGGTGAACGCGCCGCCGCCGCGCACCAGCGCGGTCGCCAGTGCCAGCAGCGGCACGAATGCGAGGTCCTGGAAAAGCAGCACGGCGAAGGACAGCCGTCCGTGCGTGCGGTTGAGCTCGGACTGATCGGTGAGCTGCTGCAGCACGATTGCGGTGGAACTCATCGCGACGGCGCCGCCGACGACCACCGCCGGCGCCCCCGTGACGCCCAGCGCATACAGCACGCCCATCACCACAAGACCGATCGCCAGCAGTTGCGCCGCACCCAGGCCGAATACTTCGCGCCGCATCGCGAGCATGCGCGCCCACAGGAAATCCAGGCCCAGCGTGAACAGCAGGAACACCACGCCGATCTCCGCCAGGCCACCCATGGACTCGCTACTGGGCAGCACGCCGGCCAGCGGGCCCAGCAGCATGCCGACCAGCAGGTAGCCGAGGATGGCCGGCATGCCGATACGCCGCGCCAGTGACACCACCAGCACGGAGGAAACGAGCAGGATCAATACCTGGGTCAGCGGTTCAGTTACCACTGCGTGAACTTAAGGTGCAGCGGCAACAATGTCTAGAAGACCGCCTCAGGAAGTCGGGAAGAATTCGATCGCCTTGCGCGCCACGAACACCGCGACATCGCGGGCTTCGAACTTGAACAGGCGCACGCGCGCCACGATCTTGCGTTCCAGCTCCGCATCACCCAGTTCGCTGGAGATCACCCGGCAATCCGTGACATCGCCGGAGGGCGCCACCGTCACTTCCAGCACCAGCTTGCCCATCAACTCGGGCTTGTCGCGCAGCGCACGGCTGTACAGCGGGTAAATCGCGCCCTTGTTGTGGTCAAAGACCAGCTCGAATTCCTCGGCGCTGCGCCCGGCCTTGCCGCTGTTGCCGCTGCGCGCCACCTTGGCTGCACCAATGCCATCACCAATCCCGGAGCGCACTCCGGTGGTGTTGTGATCACTCAGCGAGCCGGCACCGGCACCGAAGCCATTGCTGCTTTTCGCGGCAACGATGCCGGCCGAACCGGTGCCGACTTTCGAGGCGATCACCGAACGATCGGCGCGCGCCTCCTGGTTCACCGCCCCGGTGAGATTGCGGGTCTGCAGCGCCGATGTATCCAGCTGGTCGCGGAGGTCAGCGAGCTGATCCTTGATCGCGCGCATGGAAACGTTCTGCTCCATCTTCTTGCGCGCATCGACCGGCTTGGGAGGTTCCTTGGGCGGTGGCGGCTTGGGCTGCGGCGGCTGCGGAGGCGGTGGCGGCTTGGGGNNAACGACGCTGCTCCTCGGGATCGTTCTCCCAGGTCAGCTGGTAACTGCGGTAGTACGGAGTGAGCAGCACGCGTCAGGTCCCGCGTACCTGGCCCGCTTCCACGGGCTTGTCTTTCTGGATCAGCGCAAAGGACACGCGGCCGTAGTCGGCATCGGTGCAGGTGCTGAGAATCTTCTTCAGCACTTCATAGGGCAGTGTCTTGTCGGCCATCACGGTGACTTCACGCGCCGCCAGTTCCTTCTGGCTCATCACGCGACCGATCAGGCTCGGCCGCTTCAGCGCCGCGCTGAGCGGTGCAATGATGCCATCAGTGCTGGCGCGCACCTCATCCAGCGAGGCCACGCGCTCGCCCTGCACGAACAGGTNNTCGGCATCGGCGCGATGCCGCAGCTGGTGCTGGAACATGCGGCGCGCGCGGCGGGACATGCTCATTTCAGCGACTCCGGCGGCGCGTCGCCGATTGAAACATCAGGAAACAGTTCAGCCTGCACGGTGGTCAGCCCGGCATTCACTTCCAGCAGCCGCGTGCG
>PMNQ01000015.1:0-10295 GCA_003162555.1 Gammaproteobacteria bacterium
AACCCCCGCTTGTGCCTGCGCCTGTGCCAAATTCAACGGCAACGTATCGTTACAGGCGGGCCGGCCCAGTTTTGTACAGGGCGGCGTTGCTCCTCCCTCATGTACATCAAGTACACATCGGTCGTCGCGCCTTGCCCTGTGCAAAACTGGGCACGGCCGCATTGATGTTCTAAGTGTGAACAGGCCCTAGCTGCCGGGCACGCGTAGCGCGGCTGCGACCGCCTCGAGAAAGCGCTGATAGCGCGCCTGCAGTGCCGGGTCCGCTTGCGGCTCCCAGGTTTGCGTCGGCGCGCGCTGCCACTGCGCTGTCAATTCCGGCGCCGCGAGCCGCGCCACGCCGCGGGCGCTGGCTTCTGCCGCCGTGACCTGCACCGGCAATCCCAGCAAGGACGCCAGTTTCTGGCACAGCCATTGCGAGCGGCTCATGCCACCGGCCAGCAGCACACACTGCGGAGGTCCGGACTGCTGCACCAGCAGCGTGGCGTTGGCAGCAATCATGAAGGCAATGCTTTCGATCACGGCGGCAAAGCGCGGCAGCAACTCTGCCGTGCCGCCGCCGTCGACGCCGCCGCTGCCCGCGCCGGCGGCGCTGTCGATGAAATGCGAATCCAGCGTCGGCCGCCACCATGGCGAGCCCAGACCGCCGATGCCGTTCACGAACACGGGCAGCGCGGTGCGCGCATCCAGCGATTCAAGCGCTGCCCACAACGGCTGTTCCGCGCATTGATGCTGTGCGCAGAACCAGCTGACGGCGGCGCCGGCGCCGTTGACGGTGCCTTCGAGCGAATAGATCGCTGCATCGCCGTCTCGGTAAAGAACGCTGCCGAGGAGCGGCGCCGGTGCGGCGGGGCGCTCGAGCAGCGGTCGCTGGATGAACGCGCCGGTGCCGAGGTTCACGTAGACAACAGCTGGATCCGCGGCGCCTTCGGACCAGGGCACCGCCGACTGATCGCCGGTGACCGCGCACAGTTCCACTGCGTAATCGGGCAGCCGCAGCATGCCCCAGGCGCCGCGCGTGGGCGCGTGCGCCGGCAACCACGCCAGATCGATCGCAAACAGCCCAAGCAATTCCGCGGACCAGTCGAGCCGCCGCGAATCCAGCAGCAAGGTGCGCGAAGCGTTCGCCGCGTCGACGCGCGCTGAGCGTGCGTCGCAGGCGTTGCCCGCAGCGCCTGCATTGTTTGCATTGAGATGCATCGCGAGATAACTGGCCAGCGGCGCGGCCAGCAGCCGGCCGGCCGCGGCGGCCTGCGCGACGTCAGGCAGGTGATCCAGACACCAGCGCAGCTTGCTGGCGCCGTAATGGGCCGAGAGCGGGAGGCCAGTGAGCTCGCGGATGCGCGCGGCTTGTGGCGCCAGCGTCTGCAGCCAGGCGGCATTGCGGTGATCCTGCCACGACAGGGCCGGCGCGAGCGCCCGGCCGTCTTCGCGCGAACAGCAGACGATGGTCGAGCGTTGAACGGCGAGTCCTGCCGCGCGCAACTTCAGGGCCGGTTGTCGGGCGCGCGCCTGCGATACGGCCTCGCGCGCTGCGCTGCGGAGCGACTGCACCAGTTCGTCGGCGTCCTGCTCGACCTCGGCGGCACCGCGGCGCACTGTGGCCACCGGCACTGAGGCAGCGGCGAGCAGCGCTCCCGATTCATCGAACAGGCAGGCGCGGCTGGCGTGGCTGCCCTGGTCGAGGGCGAGCACGCAGCGGCTCATGCCGGACGCAGCTCCAGCTGGTCGGTGCGCGCCTTTGCGCTGCGGGTGGGCAACGAAGGCGCGATCTGAGCCTGCACCCGCGCCGCCACCGCCCGCCAGGTCGTGAGCTTGCCGCCATAGATAGACAGCACGCGCGGCCGCGCGCTGCGATCGGGCACCAGCATGGTTTCGCGCGAGCGATGAAAGGCGTGGCCGCCACCGGCTGGCAGTACCCGCAGGCCCGCAAATTCGCCGCGCAGCTCAGATGCAGCCGGATCGCGGAAGCGCGGAAAATAATGTCGCAGCACGCCCAGCAGGTAATGCACTTCGTGCGGCCCTGGTGCCACCGTG
Source organism: Gammaproteobacteria bacterium (assembly GCA_003162555.1). Lineage (GTDB taxonomy): Bacteria > Pseudomonadota > Gammaproteobacteria > Steroidobacterales > Steroidobacteraceae > FEN-1191. The sequence goes on from PMNQ01000015.1 coordinate 2,035, forward strand.
GCCGGATCGCCGTGGAAACGCACTTCGGTGGTGCCCACCATGAGCTGACCGCGAAACGGCATGACGAAAATCGCGCGGCCGTCGCGCGGACTCTCCAGGTAGTAGACGCCGCGCTGTGGCGGCCCGTCGAGCAGCAGGTGCGTGCCCTGCACCAGCTCGAGCTTTGGAACGCTGATCGGGGGCGTGATGCTGCGCGCCAGTGTTTCCGCCCAGGGACCGGCGGCATTGACCAGCACGCGCGCGGCACACTCGCGCTCGGCGCCGCCCTGCAGGTAGCGCACCTGCACGCCGTCCGTGGTCAGCGCCGCGCCGGTGCAACGCGCCGGCAGCGCCAGTTCGGCGCCCAGTGATTGCGCCGAGCGCATCACCGCCGCGGTGAGCAACGTGTCGTCGGTCTGCGCGTCGTGGTACCAGAAGACCTGCCGCAGTCCGTGCAGATCGAGCCCGTCGAGCGACGCCCAATCACTGCGCGGCACGGTGCCGAAATGCGCCGTCGAGTCGAGCCCGGCGAGCAGCGCGTACAGCGAGAGTCCAATGCGCAATTGCCAGGACTTGCGCCGGCTGTGCTCGTACAGCGGAATATAGAACTTCTGCAGATGCACGAGATCGGGTGCGAGACGCAGCAGCAGCGCGCGTTCGTGCAGACTCTCGCGTACCAGCCGCAACTGGCCGGATTCCAGGTAGCGTAAGCCCCCGTGTATCAGCTTGCTTGAGCGGCTCGATGAACCCGCGGCCAGCGCGCTCTGTTCGAGCAGCAATACGCTGTGTCCCGCGGCAGCCGCGGCCTGTGCGACGCCGGCGCCGTGTATGCCACCGCCAGCCACGACCACGTCGAAGCTCCCGCTCATGGCGCGGCGCGCAGTCCGCGCAGTGCGTCGGACATTTCGCGGATCGCCATCGTTTCGACATAGTCGGCGCCGCGTTCCGCCAGGCCAAGCGCCAACGGCAGCGTTGCAACTTCGTAGATGACCCAGCGCCAGGGACCCGGCCAGAGCCTTGCGGGCGGCGGAATCTTGCGGTGATCGCAGAACAGGAACTGCGGCTGCAGCGTCTGGTACTTCAGCCGGCTGTGATCGTCGGCCGCGTCGAGCACCCAGCCGATCGGTGCATCGCCGAGGCGACGCGCGCGGTGGATCGCGGCCAGGTCAAACGAGATCACGACGCATTGCGTGCGCCAGGGCCTGAGCACCTCGAGCACCTGCGAGACGACGTGGTCATGCCCGAACTGCGCCAGGCTGGCGCGCTTGATCTCGATGAACAGCGTGATCTCGGGCCGCCCGGTGAGCAACTGCAGCACGTCGCGCAACAGCGGCAGCCGCGTGCCGGTGAAACGCATGCCGAACCGCTGGGTCTCCGCGGCCTCGATGCTCGCGAGCTCATTTGCGTCGTGATCGAACACGCTGCCCGGGAGTCCGGTGGTGCGCGCCAGCAGGTGATCGTGGATGACGACCGGTACGCCGTCGCGGCTGAGCTGCACATCCAGCTCCAGAAAGCGCACGCCCAGCTCGAGCGCCGAAGCGAAGGCCGGCAGGGTATTCTCCGGGAACTCCGCGGCGTTGCCGCGATGTGCCACCAGATGTATGAGCCGCGTTGCGTTCAAGCTGCCTACCGCGCAATGTCGCCGGCCGCAGACGTCGCAGCCACTGCCGGAGCCGCGCTGGCTGTGCGAGGATCGCACGGCGCCGAGGCGGGTCCCGGATCCAGCCACAAATTATAGCGGGGTGCGCGGCATGAATAGTGGAACGCCAGTACGAACTGCGTTGCTGGCCGTCTGCGCCCTGCTGCTGCAGAGCTCCTGCGGTGGTGGCGGAGGGAGCCTCCAAAGTGTGCCGCCACCGCCGCCGCCGCCCAGTGGTCTGACGTTGAGCGTCACGCGCGTATTCCCGTCGCTGCCAGCCTTCGACATGCCGGTTGGCGCGTTGCAGGCGCCGGGCGATGCCAGCCGCTGGTTCGTCGTCGAGCAGAGCGGGCACATACGGGTGTTCGACAACCAGCCCGCCGTCAGCACTGCCAGCGATTTCCTCGACATCAGCGGCGAGGTGACCTGCTGCGGCGAGACCGGGCTGCTCGGTATCGCCTTCCACCCGGACTTCGCCACGAATCATCGCGCCTTCGTTTCCTATACCACCACCACCGTGAGTGGCCAACTCGTCTCGCGCCTGTCTGAATTCCTCAGCAACGACGGTGGTGCGACACTCGATGCGACAACCGAATCCGTGCTGATCGAGGTCAACCAGCCAGAGGCCAATCACAAGGGCGGACACGTCGTGTTTGGGGCCGACGGCCTGCTTTACCTGGGCTTTGGCGATGGTGGTGGCGGCGGCGACATGCATGGCACGATCGGCAATGGTCAGGACCTCGATACGCTGCTCGGCAAGATGCTGCGCATCGATGTGGACAGCGCTGTCGCGCCATATGGCATCCCCGCTGACAATCCTTACGCGGCCAATGCGAACTGCGGCGCCAGCGGCGGCACGGGCACGGCGCCGTGCGCGGAGATCTACGCCTCGGGCCTGCGCAATCCCTGGCAATACAGTTTTGACCGCAGCAGCGGCGCGCTGTGGATCGGCGATGTGGGCCAGAGTGCCTGGGAAGAAGTCGATCGCGTCACAGCGCCGGGGGTCAATCTCGGCTGGCGCTGCCGCGAAGGCGCGCACGTCTACAACTCGAGCTGCGGCCCCGCCACGGTTCTGACCGATCCGGTGGCGGAATATTCGCACAATCCGGAAATTGCGATTACCGGTGGTTTCGTCTATCGCGGCAGCCTGTATCCGGCGCTGATCGGGCAATACGTGTGCGCCGATTATGGCAGCGGCCGCTTTTTCCATTTTGATGCGGCGACCAGTGCGAGCTCCACGCTGGAGATGGCCAGCGCCGGCAGCAGCGGCATCAATCCATCGGCGTTTGCGCAAGGCGAGGATGGCGAGCTGTATCTGCTCGACTACGGATCGGGCGGCATCTACGCGCTGGTGGCGACGTCCTGAATTGACGTCCCGAAATCTAGCGGGCCGCGGGTTCCGGCACGGCCGCGCGTTTCTCGACGAACTGAATGATCGGCTCAGTGCCGGTACAGGCAATGTCGCCTTCGACCTGCGCACCGAGCGCGATGGCGATGCGCTTGGCCGTGACGCGGCCGTGCAGCCGGGCGCTGGCGCCGATTTCCAGTTTGTCCGCGACGGTGATGTCGCCGATCACGGTGCCGGCGATGACGGCGCAGTCGGCTTGCAGGTCGCCTTCCCAGCGTCCGCCACTCGAAATCGCTACTTCGCCGCCGACACGGCCGTTGCCCTGCACCGCGCCGTTCACGAGCAGCGCGCCCCTGGTGTCGATGTCGCCCTGCAGGTTCGTGTGCTGCGCGATCAAAGTGGGCGTCGAACCCAGGCGGTCCAGCAGCCGGCGGCGTGGCATTTCACTCATGCTGTTACAATATCCGACCTCGCCGTGGAGAAAAGAATGCGCAAGTCTCAGATTGGAGTGATCGCCATGCTGACGGCGATCACGATTGTGATGGTCGGCTGCAGCCGCGTGGGGGAGGACTGGAAAGCCGCGCAGGCCGCCGACACCACCGAGGCCTACCAGGATTTCGTGCGCCAGCACCCGGACAGCGAGTTTGGCGTCCCCGCCCAGGAGCGGCTCAAGCAGCTCGCCGAGGACCGCGACTGGCAGGCCGCCTCCAAGGCCGACACGCTCGACGCCTACCAGCAGTTCGTGGCGACCCATGCCGACGGCAAATGGGCGCAGGAAGCGCGCGTGCGCATCGAGAATTTCCAGCTTACGGCCGGTGGCCAGGCGCCCCCGCCAGGCAGCGCCGGCAGTGCGACGCCCGCGGCGGGCGCGTCCGCGATGCCTGCGGTGGCGGCGCCGACGATCGTGGCGCCGGGCAGTGCCGCGTCGTCCGCCAGTGCCAAGCCTGGGATCAAGCCAGCCGCGGCCGCCAAGCCGGCCGCCACCAGGACGGCTGTTGCCAAGTCGAGCGGGGGCGGGCATTACGCGCAGCTGGGCGCGTTCGGGTCGAAGGCCAGCGCCGAGGCTGCCTGGCACAAGCTCAATGGCCGCTTTGCCTCGCAGCTGAAATCGTTGCAGCCGCACTATGCGACGGCCAGTTCGCACGGCAAGACGGTGGTGCGCCTGCAGGTGGGGCTCTCCTCCGCGGAGCGGGCGCATGAGCTGTGCACTGCGCTGAAGAAGCAGTCGCAGGCCTGCATCCCCGTCAGCTGATGCGGCCGGCGCTGCTCGCCAGTGTATTGCTCGCCAGTGCGGCGCTGCCGCCGATCGCCTCCGCCGCGGCGCCCGCACCCATGAGTTTTGCCGCCACCGGCGCCGCGATCCAGACGCGCACGCTCGCCAACGGGCTGCAGGTGATTGTGTGGCCCGATCACAATATTCCGAGCGTCGCGCTGTTCAACTGGGTGCATGTCGGCAGCCGCAACGAGGGCACGGGCACGACGGGACTCGCGCATTTCTTCGAGCACATGATGTTCAACGGCACCTCGCATCGAGCGCAGGGCGAATTCGACAAGCTGCTCGAGGCGAGCGGCGGCAGCAACAACGCTTTTACGTCGCAGGATGTCACGGTCTACCAGGACTGGTTCCCGCGTTCGACGCTCGAGCTGGTGCTGGTACTCGAGAGCGACCGACTGGCGAATCTCGCCTTCGCACCGCAGGTGGTCGAGAAGGAGCGAGAGGTGGTCTACTCGGAGCGGCGCCTGCGCGTGGACGACAGCAATCCGTCTTTCCTGAGCGAACAGGTGCAGGCCACCGCGTTTGTGGCGCATCCCTATCGCATTCCGACCATCGGCTGGCCCTCGGACATCAAGGCCTGGACGCTCGCCGACCTGCAGAATTTCTACCACACCTGGTACGCGCCGAATAACTGCACGCTGGTGCTGGTCGGCGATGTCGAGCCCGAGCAGGTGTTCGCGCTGGTGGAGAAATACTACGGCGCGATTCCACGTGGACCGGCCACGCTCCCGGTGCGCACAGTCGAACCCGAGCAGACCGGCGAGCGGCGGCTGACTATCGAGCGCAGCGGGCAGAATCCGCTGCTGCAGGTGGCCTGGCACGCCATCTCGGCCGACGATCCGCGCGCGCCGGCGCTGAACCTGCTGCAGACCATCCTCACCGAAGGCGATGCCGCGCGGTTGCACCGCGTGCTGGTCGAGGAGCGCAAGCTCGCGGTGGAGGTCGGCAGCGGCTGGTCTGAAGGCTTCGATCCCAATCTGTACTCGGTCTACGCCACGCTGGCCGAGGGTGCATCGACCGCCGATCTCGAGCAGGCGCTGAATGCCGAAATCGCGCGGCTGGTCGACACCGGCGTCACGGCGGCGGAACTGGCGCGGGCCAAGCGCCAGGTCGCGGCTTCGTTCTGGCGCGGCGTATCGACGATCGACGGCAAGGCGCGGTTGCTGGGCGAATATGCGGTGCTGCACGGCGATTACCGCAAACTGTTCACGGCGCCGGACGCTTACGAACGCGTGACCGCCGCCGACGTGCTGGCCGTGGCGCGCGTGGTGTTCAATCCGCAGCACCGCACCGTGGGTGTGCTGGTGCCGCGTGCGACGGCTGGGCACTGACAAATGAGGGCGGCGATCATGGTTGCAGCGACGATCCTGGCCGGTGCGGGCGCCGGTTCCGTCGCTGGCGCGGCGCCGGCCGCAGCCGACCCGACCGCGAGTCACGTGAATGTGCCGGTGCCTGCGCACCAGCGCTACACGCTGCCAAATGGGCTCAGGTTGATTCTCGTGCCGCGGCACGACATCCCGCTGGTGGCTTTCAATCTGCTGCTGCGCGGCGGCGCCTTGCTCGACCCGCCCGGCCGCGATGGCACCGCGGCGCTCGCTGCCGACCTGCTGACGCACGGCGCCGGCAAGCGCGATGCCTACGCGTTCGCGGATGCGGTCGAAGGGTCGGGTGGCAACCTCGACGCCGCGGCGCACGCCGAGTTCATCCAGGTGCAAGGCCAGTTCCTCGCGCAGGACAGCCATCTGATGCTCGAATTGCTGGCGGATGCGGTGCTGCAGCCGCGCTTCGATGCCGACGAGTTCGAAAAGCTGCGCGAGCGGCGCATCGAGGAGCTCAAGGCCGCCAAGGATTCCTCGCCGCAGGCGCTGCTGGGAAATTATGGCCGCGCGCTGCTGTTCGCCGGCCATCCCTATGGTCGCACCGTCAGCGGCAGTGAAGCCTCGCTGGCGCAGCTCACCCGTGCCGATGTCACGGGTTTTTACGCGGCGCAGGCTGGAGCGGACCGCGCGACGCTGGTGATCGCCGGCGACTTCGATCCGGCGCAGGTGCGTCGCGATGTCGAGGCCGTTTTCGGCGGCTGGAAGCGCGCGACGCAGCCGCTCCCGACGCTGACTCCGGCCGCGCGCGTGCACGGCCGGCGCCTGCTGCTGGTGGATTCACCGGGTTCCGCGCAGACCTATTTCTGGCTGGCGAACGTCGGCGTGCCGCGCCGCTACGAGTTGCGTCCCGCGCTGAATATCGCGAACCTCGCCTTCGGCGGCAGCTTTGGTTCGATGCTGAACCGCGAGTTGCGGCTCAAGGCCGGCCTCACCTACGACGCCAGCTCGCGCTTCACGCGCGGAGCGGTGGCGGGCGAATTTGCGATCAGCTCCTTCACGCAGACTGACAATACAGCGAAGGCGCTCGAGCTGGCGCTGGCGACGCTCGCACGGCTCAAGCACGACGGCCTGGACGCGCCCGCCACGGATTCGGCGCGCAATTTCCTGCTGGGCCAGTATCCGCTGGCTTTCGAGACGCCCTTCGACTGGGCCGTGGCTCTGGGCGATCTGGACCTGTACAACCTGCCCGAGAGTTACATTGGCCATTTCGGCTCCGACCTGGTCGCCACCGGTGCGCCGGCGATCCACGCGGTCATCGCTGACGCCTTTCCATCTTCGGACGATCTCGACATCGTGCTGATTGGCGATGCAGCGAAGATTCGCGAGTCGCTCAGCAAATTCGGGCAAGTGACGACAATGCCATTGTCTGCACCAGAGTTTGCACCGACTGCCGTGACGCACTGAGCGACGCCTGCTTAGGCGGGCCAAGTCGCTCCCCGTAACTCGCTTGGTTGGCCCGCCTAATCAGGCATCGCTCATCGAGCCATGCCGCACGGTGCGATCCCGTGCCATCAGTGGATTCGAGGTCAGCCGGCGATCTCGCGAAGCGCGTGGCTCGCGATTCGATGCACTGGCCTGGGTCAACAAAGCGAGTAACAAGGGGGAGCGGTGACCCAGGCCAGTGCAGCGGATCGCAAACCGCTCGATTCACGCGCCCCGCTGACTAACCTCATGTCCATGAATACATTGACCGCAGATGTCTCGTCAGTAATATTCAGCGCATAGGTTCGATGCTGCTGTTCGGTGCCAGGCGCGCGACCGTTGTCCGTCTGGCGGCCAGGCCTGCTCGCCGCAAGTCTCTGAAATTATTTGGTTAATTTGCCGTCCCGGGCCTTAAGCGGGACGGTTTCCCCGTGCGCGGCTGCCGCGGCGCGTGGCGCAGAGTTTGCAAAGAGGGACAAATGGCCGGAGACACCATGCGACTTGGACCGCCGCCGAAGGCGGGCCTTTACGATCCGCAATTCGAGCATGAGGCCTGCGGCGTGGGTTTCGTGGTCGATATCAAGGGCCGTCGATCGCACCAGATCCTGCAGCAGGCGCTCCAGGTGCTGACGAATCTCGACCATCGCGGCGCGAGCGGCAGCGAGGNNGTGCAGATGCCGCACCGGTTCCTGGTCGAGGCGGCGAAGAAGGCGCGCATCGCGCTGCCCGAGGCCGGCCAGTACGCCTGCGGCCTGGTGTTCCTGCCGCGCAATCCGACCAAGCGCCGCAAGCTCGAGGAGCAGTTCGGGCACATCGTGCAATCCGTGGGCTTGACGCTGCTCGGGTGGCGCACCGTGCCGACCGACAATTCGACGCTCGGTGAGACCGCTCGCTTAAGCGAGCCGTTCATGCGTCAGATATTCGTCGGCCGCGGCGCCGATCCGATCGATGACATGGCCTTCGAGCGGCTCCTNNCTACAGCGAGATCCGCACCTCGACCATCGACGGCGCCGAGTACTGGTACGTCGCCAGCCTGTCCTTCAAGACGCTGGTCTACAAGGGCATGCTGATGACCGAGCAGCTGGCCCGGTATTTTCCGGACCTGCAGAACCCGCTGATGGAATCGGCGCTGGCGCTGGTGCATTCGCGTTTCAGCACCAATACGTTTCCGAGCTGGGACCGCGCCCACCCGTACCGCTACATCGCGCACAACGGCGA
>PMNQ01000015.1:10354-12152 GCA_003162555.1 Gammaproteobacteria bacterium
TGATGGAGCCGTGGGATGGTCCGGCGGCAGTGGCCTTCACCGACGGCCGGCAGATCGGCGCGATGCTCGATCGCAACGGCCTGCGGCCCTCGCGCTACTACGTCACGCGCGACGACCTGGTGATCATGGCTTCCGAAGTCGGCGTGCTCGACATCCCGCCGCAGGACATTGTGCGCAAGGGCCGCTTGCAGCCCGGCCGCATGTTCCTNNGGCCGCATCATCGAGGACGAGGAAATCAAGCGCACGATCGCGCTCGAACGGCCGTACCGGCAGTGGCTCGACGAACATCTGGTCACGCTCGACTCGCTCCCGCCGGCCGGCGCGCTGCCGTTGGTCAATCACGACACGCTGCTGCAACGGCAGATCGCCTTCGGTTACACCTTCGAGGACCAGCGGCTGCTGATCGAGCCGATGGGACGCGGCGGCGTCGAGGCGATCGGCTCGATGGGCAACGATACGCCGCTGGCGGCGCTGTCCTCGCACCCGCGGTTGCTGTACGACTATTTCAAGCAGCTGTTNNGCGCAGGTCACCAATCCGCCGATCGATTGCATCCGCGAGGAGCTGATCACCTCGAGCGAGATGCTGATCGGCGCCGAGGGCAATCTGCTGCAGCCGCGGCCGGCCGACTGCCGCCAGCTCGAGCTGCCCGGGCCGCTGCTGACGAACGAAGAGTTCGCACGGCTTCGGCGCATGGACCTGCCGGGCCTCAAGGTCGGCGTGCTGCCGATCCTGTTTCGCGTCACTCGTGGCGAGGTGGGCCTGGTCAAATCGATGGAAGAGCTGCGCATCATGGCGCGGCGCATGATCGAGGAAGAGGATGTCAGCGTGCTGATCCTCAGCGACCGCGGCATCAATCGCGATTTCGCCGCGGTGCCGGCGCTGATGGCGGTGGCCGGACTCCATCATTACCTGATCCGCGAGCAGTTGCGCACGCGCGTGAGCCTGGTGCTCGAGACCGGCGAGGCGCGCGAGGTGCATCACTTCGCGCTGCTGGTGGGCTACGGTTGCAGCGCGATCAATCCCTACCTCGCCTTCGAGACCATGGACGGCATGATCGGCGACGGATTGCTCACCAACGTCGATCACAAGCTGGCCTGCAAGAACTACGTGAAGGCCGCCACCAAAGGCATCGTCAAGGTGGCCTCGAAGATGGGTATCTCTGCGATCCAGAGTTATCACGGTGCGCAGGTGTTCGAGGCGGTGGGCCTGCGCCAGGATCTGATCGACGAATATTTCACGGGCACGGCTTCGCGCGTCGGCGGCATCGGTGTCGATGTGGTGGCGAAGGAAGTGCTGATGCGTCACCGCGCGGCCTTCATCGACCGGAGCGATGCCAGTCAGCCGCTCGGTGCCGGCGGCCAGTACCAGTGGCGCGCCAGCGGCGAGTATCACCTGTTCAATCCGGAGTCGATCCACCGCCTGCAGAAATCAGTGCGCACCGGCAGCTACGCCACGTACAAATCGTACGCAACGCTGATCAACGACCAGTCGAAGCAGTTGTGCACGTTGCGCGGCCTGCTCGATTTCAAGTCCGGTGATTCGGTGCCACTCGAGGAAGTGGAACCGGTCGAGAGCCTGCTGCGCCGCTTCAAGACTGGCGCGATGTCCTACGGTTCAATCAGCCAGGAAGCGCACGAGACGCTNNAAGATGGCGCAGGGCGCGAAGCCGGGCGAGGGCGGACAGCTCCCGGGCACCAAGGTCTATCCATGGATCGCCAAGACGCGGCACACCACCGCGGGCGTGGGCCTGATCTCGCCGCCGCCACACCACGATATCTATTCGATCGAGGATCTGGC
>PMNQ01000092.1 GCA_003162555.1 Gammaproteobacteria bacterium
CAGCGCGGCCTCGATGACCAGCGTGCCCGATCCGCACATCGGATCGAGAAATGCGCCGCCGGCGGCTGCGATCTCCGCCCACCCTGCGCGCAGCAGGATGCCGGCAGCCAGATTTTCGCGCAGCGGTGCTTCGCCGGCCTGCAGCCGGTAGCCGCGCCGGTGCAATCCTTCGCCCGCGAAATCCACATACAGCAGTACGCGCGGCCCGCTCGCGTGCGCCACCACGCGCACGTCTGGCCGTTCGAGCGCGATGCTCGGCCGTACGCCGCACTTTTCCCGCAACTGGNNCCCGGTGAATTCGCAGGCAAGGGTACCGGCGGGATCGATATGCGCGCTCCAGTCGAGCGCGCGTGCGCCAGCGTAGAACGCATCGGTGTCGGCAGCCTGGTAGTCGGCCACTTCCAGCAAAACGCGGCTGGCGACGCGCGAATGCAGGCAGGCGCGGTAGCCGCCGCGCAGGTCGGCCGCGAACCGCACGCCGGTGCGAAGCTCGTGCAGCTGCGTCACGCCTTGCGCACGCAGCTCGCGCGCCACCAGGTCAGCAAGGCCCCGCGGCGCCGTGGCCATGAAGCGCAACGGGGCTTCGTTCACGCCAGGTCGATCCAGCCGGTACCGGGCATGATTATTCTCGTCTGCTCATGGTGAGGAAGGGCCGAATATTCTATCCTTGCGCACCATGAGCACTGATCTTTCCGCCTTCTGGATGCCGTTCACGCCGAACCGGCTGTTTCGCACCGCNNTCGATGGCTCGGCCGCCCTGTGGTGCGTGAACGCCGGCCACGGCCGCACCGAGATCCGCGATGCCGTCGCCCGGCAACTCGAAACCATGGATTTCGCGCCAACTTTCAATGTGGGACATCCGCTGCCCTTCGAACTGGCCAGGCGCCTGCGCAGTCACGCGCCACCGGGACTCGAGCAGGTGTTCTTCAGCAATTCCGGTTCCGAAGCTGCCGACTCCGCCCTCAAGATCGCGCTCGCCTATCANNCACGGCGTCGGCTTCGGCGGCATGTCGGTCGGCGGCATTCCGAAGAACCGCGAGGCCTGGCAGGGCTCGCTCCTGCCGCACGTCGCGCACATGCGCGACACGCATGACCTGGCGCGCAACGCTTTCTCGCGCGGCCAGCCCGCGCAGGGCGTGGAGTTCGCCGACGATCTGGAACGCCTGATCCGCGAACACGGCGCGAAACGCATTGCCGCCGTGATGATCGAGCCGATCGCTGGCTCCACCGGCGTGCTGGTGCCGCCGCGCGGGTATCTGGAGCGGTTGCGCGAGATCTGCACGCGCCACGGTCTGCTGCTGATCTTCGATGAGGTCATCACCGGCTTCGGCCGCACCGGCGACTGGTTCGCGAGCCAGCAGTTCAAGGTGACGCCCGACCTGCTGACGATGGCCAAGGGCATCACCAACGGCTCCATTCCGATGGGCGCGGTACTCGTGCACCGGGATATCCACGCCGCTTTCATGACCGGGCCCACCGCGGACATCGATCTGTTCCACGGCTACACCTACAGCGGCCACCCGGTCGCATGCGCCGCGGCGCTTGCGACGATGGGCATCTACGAGCGCGAGGGCCTGCCGCAGCGCACCGCCGAACTCGCGCCGTACTGGGAGGAGCGCGCGCACGCCTTGCGCGGTCTGCCTGGCGTGGTCGATATCCGCAACTACGGGCTGATCGCCGCGGTTGAATTCGCGGCCGAACCCGGCCGCAACCCGACGCGCGGCTACGATGTTTTCTGCGCCTGCTTCGCGCGTGGACTGCTGGCGCGGCCCACTGGCAACGTGCTGGCCTTTTCACCGCCGCTGACGATCAGCCGCGCCGAGATCGACCAGCTGTTCACGATCCTCACCGAGGCGATTCGCGCCACGCCCTGACTAGGGCCTGCTTTGGTGCAGCGGGGCTGCGGGTGCTGGCCGTATTGGTGCATGGCGCCGGCGCAACATATGCCAGGTGCGCAAGCATCCACGTAAACACAGATTGCTAAGTGATTGGCTGTTCAACGAATAGCCGCAATCCAGCGCACTCCCGGCGACGCTCGTCCGGGTCTCCGATTTCTTCACCGGAGGCTGGCACGCGACGTGCTTACAATATTTTCGTGGAGCACGACAGATGTGCCCGCGGCTGCGGGGCATATCGCTCCGCGATGTACTTCATTCAGCCAGCCCCAACGAGGGAGATTGTTCAAAATGTTAACGTCTGGAAAAACCGCCGTGACGATGTCGCTGATCCTGGCAGCCGCCGGGGCAGGTGCGGCTTACGCGGACGATCCGCCCAAGCCCGCGTCACCCACACTGTCCGATGTGCTGGATGCCTCGGGAATCACGGCCACCGGCTACGTCGACACCACGTATTCCTATGGCAATCACTCGGTCGCGTTACTGCCCGACGACACATCGGCGGTGAACACTTTCGCGCTGAACCAGGTGGGGTTCACGATCTCGAAACTGCCGAGCTCGGGTTTTGGTGCGCTGGTGAACCTGGTCGACGGCACCGAGGCCGGCATGGGTCTGTACGCGCCGAGCTACAGTTACGCGGGCAACGTCAACGGTGGTTCGCATCTCGACGTACTGCAAGCCTACGTGCAATACGCCACCGGCAAGTGGACCGTGCTGGCGGGCAAGTTCGGCACGCTGGCGGGCTCTGAAGTTGCGGCGCCGACCGGTGACGTGAACGTCACACGCTCGCTGCTGTTCTGGTACAACGAGCCGATCAACCACACCGGCGTGCGCGCGATCTACGCCGCATCGGCCACGGCCTCGTTCACGATCGGCGTCAACAACGGCTGGAATACCGAGACCAGCACCGGATCCGGCAAAACCCTGGAGCTGGGCTTCAGCCTGACGCCATCGAAGGCCTTCGCGATGACCGGTGCTGCCTACTACGGCGACACCGACACTGCGGCGGGCCTCGGCAAGAAGACGCTGGTCGACCTCACGGGCACCTGGACCGTCAGTCCGTCGTTGACCGTGGTCGGCAACGTCGACTGGGACAAGCAGGAAATCACCAACGGCGGTGGTTCATTCACGTGGTGGGCAGCGGCGGGCTACCTGAACTATGCGATCAATGATTCCTGGCGCACTTCCCTGCGCCTGGAATATCTCGACGACCAGGACGGCGCGATCGACGGCGCCAAGCAAAAACTGAAGGAAGGCACGCTGACCTTCGGTTACATGCCGGCGAAGAATTACGAGTTTCGCGTCGAGGGCCGCTACGACAAGTCGGATCAGACCGGTACGACCGACATCACGCAGGCCTGGCTGCAGGCGCTCTACAAGTTCTGAGCGCGCCGCTGAAGATACACTGGCCTTGATTGACGGGCCCCGGCACCGCGTGTGTCCGGGGCCCGTTTTTTATTCGTAGATCGCGTACAGCTTGCGGCAGGCCTCGACGACTTCCCAGGTGCCACGAAATCCACTGGGAATCACGAATGAATCGCCGGCGCGAAACTCCCGCGCCGTGCCGGCCTCGTCGGTCAGGCGCACCACGCCCGAGAGCATGTGGCACAACTCATACTCCGTGTAATGGATGCGCCATACGCCGGGCCCGGAGGCCCACTCGCCGGCATGAAAGCGCCCATCGGCTGAGGACAGCACATTCCAGATCTGCTGGCGCGGATTGCCGGCAATCAGTTTGTCTGCCGCTGGGGTGCTCGCTTCACCTTTGCCCAGCGCCTTGAAATCCCTGATTTCCAAGCTGCACCCCCAACGCTGCCAATTGAAGACACTAGCCTAGCAGGATTGCGGCGCGCCTCTCGCGTTCGACGCGCATGGCGCGCCCATGCTCAAATGCGGCATGGAGCCACGAACGATTGCTTTTTTTCCGGAGGCCGCCTACGGCCCGGCCCTGAATTCCGTGGGCATTGCCCAGGCGGTCACGCACCTCGGGCACCGGGCGGTATTCCTCTCGGATCCCGGTTTCGTGGAGGTCTATCGCGGCTACGGCTTCGAGGCCCATCCGGTCAACCTGTCCGAACCGATGCCGCCCGAACAGATGGCGCGCTTCTGGGAGGACTTCATCAACGGCCACCTGCCCAACTTCTACAAGTCGGCCTACGATCAGATCGACAACTACGTGCTGGAATGCTGGGCGGCGATCGTTGACAGCGCGCGCTTTGCGCAGCGCGACCTGCCGGGCGTGCTGGCGAAGATCCAGCCCGATCTGATCTGCATCGACAACGTGATCCTGTTCCCGGCGATCAAACAGCACGGCGTGCCGTGGGTACGCATCGTGTCCTGCTCCGAGAATGAGATCGAGGACCCGGCGATTCCGCCGCACCTGTCGGGCTGCGGCGAACACGACCACGCCTGCCACGAGCGCTATCGCGCGCGCTTCAACCAGGTCATCGGTCCGCTGCACGCGAGCTTCAACGAGTTCCTGGCGGCGCAGGGCGAACGGCCCTACCCGCTCGGGCAGTTCTTCGAACCCTCGCCCTATCTGAACCTGCTGCTGTACCCGCAGGCCGTGCGTTTCCAACGTTCGCGGCCGCTGCCGCCGGCGCAGTTCCAGTATCTCGAAGGCTGCGTACGCCAGGAGAAACCGTACACGGTGCCGCGCTTCGCCGCGCACAACGACTCACCGCTCCTGTACCTGTCCTTCGGGAGCCTCGGCGCCGGCGATGTGGAACTGCTCAAGCGGCTGATCGCTGCGCTCGGTCGCTTGCCGTATCGCTCGCTCGTCAACGTGGGCACTCACAAGGACCAGTACACGGAGCTGCCGCCCAATGTCATTGTCGACGGCTGGTTTCCGCAGCCCTCGGTCATTCCGCAGGTCGATGTCGTGATCCATCACGGCGGCAACAATTCCTTCACCGAGTGCCTGCTGTTCGGCAAGCCGGCGATCATCATGCCCTTCGCCTGGGACGGCCACGACAACGCGACCCGCGTGCAGGAAACCGGGCACGGCTTCCGCATGAATCGCGCCGACTGGAGCGAAGCGGCGCTGGCCGCGCACATCGACGCCTGCCTGCATGATCGTGCGTTGCGCGCGCGGGTCGCCGCGACCAGCGCACTCATGCAAACGCAGGATGGTCCGGCCAGGGCCGCGCAACTGCTGGCGGGTCTGCTCGGTAAGGAACGACGGCGTGCCTGAGAGCACATCCTCGGCGCCGCACCTGGCGCAGGCCTCAACGCGCACCGACCTCGTGTCATGGGGCGCGCAACCCGACGCGCTCGCGGGCAACTCGCAATCCAGCGGACGCGTGATCTACAAAGGCCCGGGCGGACAGCCTGAATCGGGCTTATGGATCTGCACGCCGGGACGCTGGCGGCTGGCGATTCCGCGCGATGAGTTGTGCTACTTCGTCACCGGTCGCGCCGACTACGTGCGCGACAACGGCGAGCGGGTCGAAGTCGTGCCGAATACGCTGGTGCTTTTTCCGGCGGGCTGGGCCGGCGAGTGCACCGTGCACGAGACCATGCGCAACACCTACATGCTGACCGCGGCCGCGAGCGATGCTGCCGTGCCGTCAGCGGCGCTTGCCTTGCGCGATCCGCTGTCGCAGACCAACCTGATCGACTGGGGCCTGATTCCAACGATGCTCGAGGGCGCCTCGCATACATCGGGCAAGCTGCTCTACAAGGGCCCGCAGGGACGTTCGGAGAGCGGCATCTGGCGCTGCACGCCCGGCCGCTGGGCGTGTCATGTGACGCGCGACGAGTACTGCCATTTCCTCGCCGGCCGCAGTACCTACGTGCACGAAAGCGGCGAGGTCATTGAGATTACGCCAGACACCCTGGCCTGTTTTCCGCAGGACTGGCGCGGCGTGTGCACCGTGCACGAGACCGTCACCAAGGTGTACATGATCAGATGAAAGAAGGATGTTTCGTGAAGTTCATGTCATAAGACGCTGATTTCACAAGACTGTCATCTAACTGAAATCTGGGCTTCATGTGGCTGGCCGAAGCTGGGACCGTCATCCAGGCGGAGTCAGCAACATATGGCCCCAGCGCATCGCCCCGAGCTCCAGGTACGCACCGCCTTCCTGTCGGACATCCATCTTGGCGCGCGCGAGTGCCGCGCCGAACTGGTGCTCGACTTCCTGCACCGTGTGCACATGGATGAGCTCTACCTGGTCGGCGACGTCGTCGACGTGTGGAGCCTGCGGCGCAGTTTCTTCTGGCCGCAACTTCACAACAACGTGCTGCGCACTATCCTTGGCAAGGCCAAGCACGGCACTCGCGTGATCTACGTGCCGGGCAACCACGACGAGGAATTCCGCGACCTCGACGGCGCGGTGTTCGGCAATCTTGAAGTGCATCGCGAGTACGTGCACACGACGGCCGCGGGCCAGCGCCTGCTGGTCGCGCACGGTGATGAATTTGACGCCAACGTGAAGTTCAGCCGTTGGCTGGCGGCGCTGGGATCGGGCATGTACGACGTGAGCCTGGCGCTGAACCGCCTTGTCAACCGCGTGCGCCGCGCCGCCGGTTTTCCCTACTGGTCACTGGCGAGCTACCTGAAATCGAAGGTCGGCAGCGCCGGGCAGTACGTGCATCTGTTCGAGGAAGCCGCCGCGCACGCCGCGCTGCGCCGCGGGCTCGATGGCATCATCTGCGGACACATCCATCGGCCCGCCAATCGCGACCTGCATGGCGTGCGCTACTGCAATACCGGCGACTGGGTAGAGAACTGCTCGGCGCTGATCGAAGATCGAAATGGTGAGCTGCGATTGTGGCAGCTCGCTGACTGGGCTCAGGCGCCCGCGGTCGACGCGCCGCGGCTCGCCACTGCAGCTTGAACGCCGCGCCGCCAGGCTGAGGGCCAGCAGCGCCAGCGTCAGCCAGTCGAGCGCCCCGCCACCGCCGCTGCTGGAGGCGCTCGTGCCGCCAGTCGTCCCGCCCGTGGTGCCACCGCCGGTGCCGCCAGTGCCACCACTACTCGCCGCCGCAACGTTGATCGTCACAAGCGCCGTGTTTGAAATCACGACCGCGTCGCTGGCGTTGAAGCTGAACTGATCTGCGCCGGTGTATCCGGCAACAGGCGTGTACATGACGACGGCGCCATTGAGCATGCCGAGCGTACCGTGCATGGGCTGCGCCACGATCGAGTATGTCAGCGCATCGCCGTTGTCGTTGCTGGATTGCAGCGTGATGCTCTTCGCCGTGTCCTGCGTCACCGCTACGGTTTGCAGCGTTGCGGTCAGGTAGTCGGGGCAGCGGGTGCCGGTCCAGCCCATGTCGTACAGCGCGCAGGTTGTCAGGTCGGTGTGGCTGCCAGTGCGCAGGCTGTAACGCGGCTCCATCAGCAGATCGGGCGTGGCGCTGCTGTCCCAGTGCGATACTGAGGAGCTCTCATCAAATGTAGCAGGTGTGTACAGCTTGAGATGCCCGCCGGCGCTCAACCCTGCGGTCAGGCGCGCGAGATTGGCGTTGACGTTCGGGCCATTCCACACCAGCGCGGCGGCGTTGCCGCCGGCTGACTGGCCGATCTCCGATTGCATGCGCTGCGCGGCCGTCATCTCCGGCCAGAACATGCTCAGCGATTCCTCGTAAGCGAACTGATCGAAAATGCTGAGGTATGCCGTGTTGTTGGACGTGTCGGTCAGGCCCGTGCCGTCCGCTTTGACGATCGAGATGAAGCCGAGCCCGTGGCCGATCTCGTGCAGCACCACGCCCAGCAGGTCCGCGACGTAGCTGAAGCCATTGTTGTGCCCCGTCAATTTGTGATCGAAGCCATAGTAAAAATAGCTGCCGCCGAGGCATCCGGCGGTGCCATTCACGGTGCTGTTGAAGGTCGCGCTGATGTCGTGCTTGTTGCCCTGATCGTGTCCCGACAGCGCGTCAGCCAGCGCTCCCGGATAGAACGCGTCGCTGTGCGGGGCGCCCGGAAAGGCGCGGAACATCCACATCGGGCCCGCCGATCCGAGCACGCCGGTGGTGTCGCCGCAGGTCATCGGATCAAAGCTCGCTTCGATGACGATCGTCACCGGACTCGTGATCAGCTGGCCCCACAGCTGTGCGGCCTTGTTGAACACGTTGAGCCGCGCCTGCCCGAGCGTGGTGGCGTTGTTGCCGCCGATCGGCGTGAACGGCGTCGTGTCGTTGAAGCCCTCGCCCGGACCATCCATGACCACGACAGATAGTGTGGCCGCCGCAACCGGCCCCGCAGCCAGCCATCCGAGCGCCGCCACCAATATTAATGTGCGCGCGCACCTCATCGCCGCGGCTCCGGCGCGGGCGCGGGCGCAGGCGTACATTGCGTACTGAAGGTCCCGTCCGGCTGGCGGCAGGCCACGACGGTGTCGAAGTACTGCGCCGCCACCTTGACCCCAACAGTGCCGTCCGGAAGCCGGATGATCTCAGGCGCCACCGGCTGCAGCCGCCCTACGGTGGCTGTAGCGGCAATCGCACCAGGCATCGCGCTATCCGCGGCGCCCGGCAGCTCGATGCGTTGCGCGGCACGGGCATGCAGCGTGGTGTTGGCGTGGCCTGAAACCGGGGCGGTAACATCGTTCCTGGCCGAGCAGGCCGCAAGCAGCAGACCAGCGGCCGCCACGGCCAGTACCCGGTACTGCAAGCGAATGGTCATCGGCGGCTCCTCGCGGACGAACGCTACCCTTGGAATCGTACCGGCACAGCAGCAGTCGCCGCGTGATGAGGTTGGACTATCCTCACTTTGTCCTCGATTTGGCCTCGATCTGGCGCAACAATTCGCCGAACAGCGACGCTGGCCAGCGTGACAATATGTCAACCATGAAGAAGCTGCTCATTGTTTATCAGTCGTTCACCGGCGGGACCGCGCAGATGGCCGCGGCCGCAGCGGCGGGAGCGGCCGGCGTGGAAGACGTCGCGACGCAGCTCGTGACGGCCGCGGCAGCCGGCCCGGAGATGCTGCTCGCGTCCGATGGCTTCCTGTTCGCATGCCCGGAGAATCTGGCGGCGATGGCGGGCCTGATGAAGGACTTCTTCGACCGTTCTTACTATCCGGTGCTCGAGCAACTCAACGGCCGCCCCTACGCCACGCTGATCTGCGCGGGGAGTGACGGCAGCAATGCGGCCCGGCAGATCGAACGCATCGCCACCGGCTGGCGCCTGAAAGAGGTCGCCCCGCCGCTGATTGTCTGCACGCATGCGCAGACGCCCGAGCAGATTCTCAGCCCTAAGCAGATCGGCGAGGCGCATCTGGCACAATGCCGCGAGCTCGGCGCGACCATTGCCGCAGGACTGTCACTCGGCCTTTACTAGGGCCTGTTGAAACTCACGGGATCGCTGCATCGGAGATCGACTCATGAAGGACCGCATATCACGCCGCGACACGCTCAAGGGACTGGCACTGGGAGCTGGCAGCATGCTGGCGGCACGCGTTGGCACTGCGACGGCAACTGGCACAGCCAGCGCCACCGGGGCTGCCAGCGGCGCAACAGCGCCGCCGGCCGCGGGCCAGGCTCCACACGCCGCGCCCGCGCCGCGACTGATGCGCGCCTTCCTGACCGCGCATGAAACGGACCAGCGGATTGCGGCGCTGGAAGCCTTGCCCGTTGCGCCACCGGATAGCGAGCACACCACGTTGTGGGTGGACAGCGCGCGCCGCTTCCAGACGCTGCTCGGCTTTGGTGGCGCGTTCACTGAATCCGCGGCCGTCACCTGGCAGAAGCTCAGCGAGCCGCGGCGCGAGGAAGTGTTGCGCGCCTACTTCGACGACAGCATGGGTCACGGCTACGCGATGTGCCGCGTGCACATGAACAGCTGCGATTTCTCGCTCGGCAACTACGCGCACGTCGAGACACCGGGCGACACCGAACTGAAGAGCTTCAGCATCGCGCGCGACCGCCAGGCACTGATCCCGTTCATCAAGGCCGCGCAACGCGTCGCGAAACATCCGATCCGGATACTGGCCTCGCCGTGGAGTCCGCCGGCCTGGATGAAGAGCAATGGCGAAATGAACCACGGCGGCACATTGCTGCCGCAGTACGCCCAGGCCTGGGCGCGCTGCTACGCGCGCTTCATCAAGGCCTATGCGGCCGAAGGCATCCCGATCTGGGGCGTGTCGGTGCAGAACGAGCCGATGGCCGTGCAGAAGTGGGATTCCTGCACATACACGGCCGAAGCCGAGCGCGATTTCGTGCGTGATCACCTCGGCCCCGAGCTCGAGGCCGCGGGCTTAGGCCACGTGAACATCATCATCTGGGATCACAACCGCGATCTGATGGTCGAGCGCGCCAACGTCGTATACGCGGATCCGGCCGCAGCCCGCTACGTCTGGGGCACGGGCTTCCACTGGTACGTGGAAGACAATTTCGATCACGTGCAGCAGGTGCATGATGCCTGGCCCGACAAGCACCTGCTGTTCACCGAAGGCTGTCAGGAAGAAGGTCCGCATCTGGGTTCATGGGATCTGGGCGAGCGCTACGCGCGCTCGATGATCAACGATCTGAATCGCTGGACCGAGGGCTGGATGGACTGGAACCTGGTGCTCGACATGCAGGGCGGTCCCAACCACGTCGGCAACTACTGCAGCGCGCCGATCATTCTCGACACCACGGCTGACAAGCTGTTGCCGCAGAGTTCGTACTACTACATGGGCCATTTCGCGCGCTTCATCCGGCCCGGCGCGCAGCGCATCGTGTGCGCCGGCTCGCTCCAGGCGCTGGAAACCACGGCCTTCGTCAATACCGACGGCAGCATCGCCGTGGTGGCGATGAATCGCAGCGCCAAGCCGCTGCGCTTCGTGCTGCGCGTCAATGGCGGCAGCTGGGACGCCGAACTGCCGGCCCGCTCGATCGCGACCTACGTTGGCTAGCGCAGCGCGTCGCGGATCGCGCGGATCGCGGCGAGTGCGGTGCGTGTGCGCGCCGGATTGATGAACTCCGGCCAGGTGGAGAGCTTGACGGCGACGAGCTCGGCGTCCGGGTCCATATAAATGAGCTGGCCAAATACGCCGCGCGCCAGCAGCACGCGACGTCCGGCCTCTTCCAGCCAGAACTGGTTGCGGTAGGCGCCGCGTGGCAGCACCTCGCGATAGGCCCCCTTGAACAGTTCCGGATTTCCATTGCGCGTTTGATCGATCCACGCCATCGGCACCAGTTGCCGGCCCTGCGCCTCGCCGCCGGATGCGTACAGCAGGCCGAAGCGCGCCAGATCGCGCAACGTCGCATTGAAGCCGCCGTTGGCGCAGGCGAATCCGGTCGGGTCCACCGTGAAGCAGCCATCCTCCGCCGCGCCCATCGGCGCCCACAGTTCGCGGCTGACCAGTTCCGGCAAACGCGCACCACTGACCCGCTCCAGCACGAATCCCAGCACGTCGGTTTCAATCGAGCGGTAGCTGAAATCCTGGCCGTGCGGTCCGCGCGCCTGCGTCAGCGTCAGCACCTGGTCCCACATGTTTGCGGGCCAGCCCGGCTTGCCGCCGGACTTCCAGCCGGCGGCGACGTCCATCTGCGCGCAATGCGAATCTGGCGCGGTGTAGTCCTCGTCCCAGAGCACGCCGCTGGTCATGTCGAGCAGGTGCTGCACGGTGGCGCCGCGATACGCCGTGGCCTCGAGCTCGGGCAGGTAGTGCGTGACCAGCGCATCCAGCCGGATCTCGCCGCGGCCAGCGAGGATGCCCAGCACCGTCGCGGTCACCGATTTCGACACCGACTGCACCAGGTGGATGCTGTGCGCGTTCATGCCATTGTCGTAGTGCTCGGTGATGAGCGCGCCGCGGTGCACGACGCAGAAGCCGTCGGTGTAGCTGGAGGCGAGGAACTCCGCGACGTTCATGCGGCGGCCGTCGCACGCGAAGCTGATCGCGCCCAGATCCTGCGGCGCGAGGCGCCAGGCGTGCGGCGCTGCGCTCCGGCGCACCTGCGCGGTGGGCACCTGTTCGCGCACATGCTGGAAGGTGTAGCGGTTCCACGGCGCCCGATCCCATTCCGCATGCGGAATTGCGAGCCGGCGCGGATCGTGTGCCGTTTGCATCTCAGCGCTCCGCGTCGGCGGCGGCCGCGCACATGGTCTGCCACAGATCGGCAACGTGCTGCGCTTCGGTCAGCTCGATGCCGATCGACACACGCGCCATCCAGCGGCCATCGATGACCGCCGGCGTGAGGCAGGCTGCGCCGGATTCATTGATCGCCTGCACCCAGCGCCGCGTGTGCGCGTCGAGCGCTTCGCCTTCGAGACCCGGCGGTTCGTGCCGCACACAAACGGTCTGCAGTGTGACGGGTGCGATGCGCCGCCACGGCCGCGTGGCATCGACCTGCGCCGCGAGCCATTGCGCGTTGGCCAGGTCGCGGCGCAACCGCGTGCGGATCGCCGCNNGATGCCCCAGTCGCGGTAGTTGCGCACCTGCGCATCCATCGGCGTCTGCAGGAAACTCGGATTCGTCGACATCACGCGCACCAGGTGTTCGGGATCGCGCACCAGGTAGAGCGTGCAATCGAAGGCCACCGTCATCCATTTGTGCGGATTGACCACGATTGAATCGGCGCCCTCGATGCCGGTCCAGTGGTGACGGCATTCGGGCAGCAGCATCGCCGTGCCGCCCATCGCGGCATCGACATGCAGCCAGAGGCCCTCGCGGTGCGCGACTGCAGCGATCGCGCCGATCGGATCCATTGCGGTGGTCGCCGTCGTTCCGGTGGTGGCCACGATCGCGCAGGGGCGCAGGCCCGCCGCGCGATCCGCTGCAATGGCCGCCGCGAGTGCCGGCACCTGCAGCCGGTATTGCGTGTCCACCGGCAGCGAGCGCACGTAGTGGCGGNNGGCCAGCAGTGCGGCTTTCTCGACCGAACTGTGCGCCTGCGCCGAAGTGTAGACAACCAGCGGCGGCTCGCCGCCCTGCAGGCCCGCGCGGCTCGCAGCGTAGCCGGTGGCACGCTCGCGCGCCGAGACCAGCGCGATGAAGGTCGCGGACGAAGCAGTGTCCTGGATCACGCCACTGAAAACAGCGGGCAGGCCCAGCAGGTCGCGCAGCCAGTCGCACATGACCTGCTCGAGTTCGGTCAGCGCGGGACTCGCCTGCCAGTTCAGTCCTATCACGCCAAGGCCGCTACTCATCATGTCGCCGAGCACCGAGGCGAGCGAGGCACCGGTGGGGAAGAAGCCGAAGAAGCGCGGGTGCTGCCAATGCGTGATGCCCGGCAGGATCAGCCCGTCCAGGTCGTCCATGATCGCGCTGAATTCCTGTCCCTGTTCCGGCGCGGCCGCGGGCAGGCGCGCGACGAGATCCCCGGGATTGAGGCGCGACTGCACCGGCAGCGATCCGGCCGCCAGTTGCTCGCGATAACGGGCAATCCATTCCACCAGCTCGTGTCCGGCACGGCGGAATTCATCGGGCGTCACTGGCTTTGCCTCCTGGACGTGCCTGTGCGGTCCGCACCATGGTCGCACTTTGCGCACGCGTACGGAAAGCCCCAGGGCCTGTCCACACCGTTCTAAGCGTTTGCCAAGGCCGCGGCAGCGGGTTACCGTGCTCTCATGCTACGCATCAAAATCGCGCGCGCCACCTGGCGCACGCTGTCCCGCCTCGCGCCTTTTGCCCGCGTTGCACTCCTTTCTTGCATTGCGCTGCTGCCGCAGGCGCTCTGCGCCGGCGCCACAGGCGCGGCCACGGCCCCGCCGCGCCATGCCGCGGTGGCGGCGCCCGATGAGTTTGGCGCGCGCACGGCGATGGAGGTCATGAAACACGGCGGCAACGCAGTCGACGCCGCGGTCGCTACCGCCTTCGTGCTGGCGGTCACTTATCCGGAAGCCGGCAACCTGGGCGGCGGCGGTTTCATGATGATCTACGAGCACGGCAAGGGCTCGTTCCTCGACTATCGCGAAACCGCTCCGGCCGCGGCCAAGCGCAACATGTACCTGGATGACAGGGGCGAGGTCATCAAGGATGCCAGCGTCATCGGGCCGCGCGCCGCGGGTGTGCCGGGCACAGTAGCCGGGCTGTGGGCGGCTCACCAGCGCTATGGACGGCGGCCGTGGCGCGGGCTGCTGCAGCCTGCGATCGCGCTGGCGCGCGATGGCTTTGCGGCCTCCTCACCGTTGGCCAGGCGCATCGAGGACGCGCGCGGCAGCTATGCGGGCCTGACCAACTTCGACCGTTATTACGGCCAGGTGCGCGCGGGCGAGCGCTTCCGCCAGCCGGAACTCGCCGCCACGCTCGAGCGCATCGCGGCACACGGGGCCGATGGTTTCTATCATGGCCGCACTTCGCAGCGGCTGGTCGCGCAGATGCGACCCGCAGGCCTGATCACGCTGCGCGACCTGGCCGGTTACAAGGTGAAATGGCGCGAGCCGCTGACTGCCGACTGGCGCGGCATGACGCTGCTGACCGCACCGCTCCCCAGCTCGGGCGGCTTCGCGCTGATCGAGCTGCTGCGCATGCATGACGCGCTGGGAGCGCAGTTCGCAGGACTGGGCCACAATTCCGCCCAGTACGTGCACCTGATCGCCGAAATGGAAAAGCGCGTGTTCGCGGATCGCGCCGAGTACCTGGGCGACCCCGACTTCGTGCACGTGCCGATCGAAAAGCTGATCGATCCGGACTACATCGCGCGCCGCGCCGCGGAAGTGCGTCCACACGAGATCTCGCCGGTTGGATCTGTGAAGCCCGGGCTCGCCGAAGGCATGCACACCACGCATTTTTCCATCCTCGATGCGGATGGCAACGCGGTAGCCAACACCTACACGCTCAACGACTGGTTCGGCGACGGTGTGGTGGTCGAAGGCGCTGGGTTCCTGCTGAACAACGAGATGGACGACTTCAGCGCCAAGCCGGGCGTGCCGAACATGTACGGCGTCGTGGGCGGCACCGCCAACGCCATCGAGCCGGGCAAGCGCATGCTCTCATCGATGTCGCCCACCATTGCGCTCAAGTCGGGCCACGTGGTGCTGGTGGCAGGCACGCCCGGCGGCTCCACGATCTTCACCTCCGTGTTTCAGACCATGCTGAACATCTACGACTTTCACATGAGCGCGCAGCAAGCGGTCGCTGCCGGCCGCTTCCATCACCAGCTGCTGCCACCCGATCGCATTGTTTATTCCATCTGTTGTGCGCTGAGCAGCGAGAGCATTGCGGGCCTGCGCGCGCTCGGCTACAACCCGCAACCGAGCGCGTGGGAGTTCGGCGACGTGCAGGCGATTGTGGTGGACGATGATGGCACGCTGAGCGCTGGCTCTGATCCGCGCGGCCGCGGCCAGGCCATCGTTGAGACCATGACGCCGCGCTAGGCGGCGCGTAACCCGTGCCCGCAACGCCCCCACAATCTGCTTCAATCGACGAGCGCATCCGCGCGCTCGATTCGGCGCCGGCCGACGCGCTGCTGGCCGCGGCAGCCGACGACGCCGATGAGGCGCTGCGCGCCGCGGCGCAGCGGCGCCTGACGCAGATATGGAGCGATGATCCGCAGCAGATCGCGACGCTGGTCGTCTCTGGTGGTTCCACGCGCGTGCGCCAGCTCGCCGCGCAACGCATCGACGATCCTGATGAGGCCGACCGGCTGGGCCGTCAGGTGCGTGATCGCGACAAGAGCGTCTACCGGATCCTGAAAGCGAAATCCGATGTGCGTCGCGCCGAGCAGCAGCGACAGGCGCAGCTGGAGAGCGACATCGCC
>PMNQ01000039.1 GCA_003162555.1 Gammaproteobacteria bacterium
TTCGGCGAGGCCGGGCTCGAGGCCGACATGGACGCGCTCGGCTCGCTGATCGAAGACCGCGAGGCCGACGGCAAAGGCGTGCCGGTGTTGTTGCGTCATTACCTGAAGCTGGGCGCTCGCACGATCGGCTTCAATATCGACACGGAATTTGGCAACGCGCTTGATTGCCTGATCGTGCTCGACCTGCGCCGCGTGCCGGTCACCACGCTGCAGAAATACATGTCGGAAGAATCGCTGCAGAACTTCCGCAACTACTGGCGGCTGCGCGACGGCGATGTCGACGCCTCGTCCGCGCGCGGCTAGCGGTCTGCGAGCGGCTGAGGGCGACGCCAGGCGACATTGCTCCGGCAAGGCTGCATTACAACAAGGCTGCACTACAAACTGTCACAAAACCTCCAACCCGGTGACATAACTCGCGGGTAGTGTTGGCGCCTGGACAGGTCTTCCGGAGCAGGTGCGATGAAGCGATCGTCAACACTGGCGGCGACTGCGGTTTTATTGCTGTCCCTAGCTGCGTTGCCGTCGTTGGCGCAGACGCCGCTCCCGATCAGCAATACCGTGGTCAACACCTATGCCAACCCGTCGCCGCCGACCAACTGCACCTCTGCGTCGGGTACCGGGAATCAATGTGCAGAGGCGTACGGCTATCTGTCAGCCAACAATTTCGGCTCGAACAGCAGCGTCACCGCAAATCCGACTACGTACACGATCGCAAACACCTTCAATCAGTCGTCGAGCCTGCTGTCAACGGGATCGGATTTCGGCGCCTCGGTCTACACACCCGCGACTTCGGGCAGTTGCACTCCCAGTGTGCTGTCGCCCAATTGCCTCAATGCCCCGGCAAATTCGTTTCTGACCTGGAATTTCCAGGACAACTACGGGTTCACGACGCCAGCAGGCGGCGCGCAAGTGTCGGGAGTGACCGTATCGTTCTCGCTGCCCAGCAATATCGGTCTCGGCAGTCTCGAGGCCCGGATCATCACGGACACTGCGCCGACCGCGGCGAATCTGGTAGGCCTGAACTCGGCCGGGGTGGTCACGATTGTCGATGGCTGGACCAACGTGACCGCCACGACCTCGGGCGCCATCACGCTGTACCAGGCGGTGTTGAACACGACCACGCTGGCGCCCAACACGGCCTTTTTCCTGCAGGTACGTGGCGAGGCCGGGACTGCAGCGGGTTACTCCGGCAGCGTGACCTTTACGCCAGTGCCGTTGCCCGGCACGCTGGGAATGATTCTCTCGGCGCTGATCGGGCTCGTGGCGCTGCGACGCATGGGCGCAGGGCACGCCACGCGGAGCGTCGGGTTTGCGTTAGGGTAGTGTCGGAGCGCCGTTCGGCACCGCGATCAGTTCGGTTCTGGAGTGGCAGAAAGGCGATAGCCGACTCCGCGCACGGTCTGCAGATAGTCGGACCAGTTGTAAGCCTGCAGTGCCTTGCGAATCCGTTGCACCGTCACATCGACCGCGCGTTCGTCCGCCTTCCGGTCGCGGCCCCAGGCTTGATCAAGCAGCTGGTTGCGACTGAACGCCCGTTCCGGATTGCGTAGCAGAAACTCCAGCAAGCGGAATTCCACGGACCGCAGGTGCACGCGCTGGCCGCAGACGAACACGCGGGCGTCCATCGCCTCAAGTCTGAGGCCGTGAAATTCCAGCGAGCGCGGCACATCTGTGCTCCAGCTGCCGGGGCGTAGCAGCGCACGGACTCTGGCCAGCACCTCCGGCAACGAGTACGGTTTGATCACGTAGTCATCCAGCCCGAGATCCAGTCCCTCTGCCACGTGCTGGTCGCCAGAGTGGGTCGACATGGCCATGAGCCGCGGCGCCTCTTCCCTCGAGGGCTGTCGGGCCGCACAGCGTACCAATGCCATGGTCACCACGCTGGGAAGGTCCCAGTCGAGTATCACCAGGTGCGGGTGCTCTGCTTCCAGCACTTTGACGGGGTCTTCACTGCTGCCCAGCGTCGTGACTGAAAATCCCGCCCGCTCCAGGCCAAGCCCCAATGTTTCCGCCGATTTGGCATCGCCTTCGACAATCAGGACGCGCTTCTTGGGCGCTGCCCCCTGGTGTTCCGGTGCGCTGGAAATCGGCTCGGCGCTGGAAACAAACTGACCCCTCATGCAGCAGGCATTTAAGGCAATTCAGTTGACAGTCGGGTTACGGATTTGTGAATCCCGCCATCGGTCAACTGCGAATAGATTTACCCGGCTGTCACAAAACCGACATTTCTTTTCGTGACCATTACCTCAACCGGTCACGTCCGGGGTTCGTTGCGCAATTGTCGTGGGCGCCGACATGCGAGTGGCCAAGAAGAATTCAGGGCGTGTTGGCTATGGTTTTAA
The DNA here is from genome assembly GCA_003162555.1 of Gammaproteobacteria bacterium. Classification (GTDB taxonomy): domain Bacteria; phylum Pseudomonadota; class Gammaproteobacteria; order Steroidobacterales; family Steroidobacteraceae; genus FEN-1191. The sequence goes on from PMNQ01000039.1 coordinate 2,343, forward strand.
AACGGTGCTTGAGCCTGATCGTGCTGGCAATGTTGCAAGTCTCAGGCCTGGTCATGGCACAGACGCAAGAGGCGGCGGCGCCTGTCGCTGATCCCCCGCAGCCGGTGCGAAACGTGGACAAGCCGGCCGACAGGAAATTTCCCATTCTCGAATACCAGGTCGAGGGCAACACGCTGCTGCCCGCGACTGAGATCGAGATTGCGGTTACGCCGTTTCTCGGGCCCGGGCGCAGCATCAAGGATGTTGAGGCCGCCCGGCGCGAACTGGAGAAGCGCTATCACGACCGTGGCCTGCAGACGGTGCTGGTCAACATTCCACCACAGGAAGTCGGCAGCGGCGTGGTTCGGTTGGCCGTGGTCGAAGCTTCGGTCGCACGGCTGGAAATCAAGGGTTCGCGTTACCATTCGCTGGACACCATTCGCGAGACGGTTCCCGACCTGTCCCCGGGCGTCACGCCGGATTTCAAGCAGGTGCAGAAGGAACTCGCCGCCGTCAATCACGGCGCCGATATGCGGGTGACGCCAGTGCTGCGCGCCTCCACCACACCCGGGCATGTCGATGTGGACTTGAATGTGCAGGACAGCCTGCCGTTGCACGCCACACTTGAATTGAACAATCGCTACAGCGCCAATACGGCGCGCCTGCGACTGGCGGGCGAGATCAGCTATGACAACCTGTTCCAGAGTGGGCAGAGCGCGAGCCTGCAGTACCAGACCGCGCCCCAGCACACCGAGGATGCGAAAATCTGGTCGCTGTCGTATGTGGTTCCGCTCAGTGGCGGTCCGGTGCTGGCGATGTACGCCGTGCGCTCGGACAGCAACATTGCTGCCGTCGGCAGCCTCAGCGTGGTGGGCAAGGGCAGCATTTTCGGACTGCGCCTGATCAGTCCGTTGCACTCCTCGCGCCCGAATTTCTATCACAGCTTCACTGTTGGCGCCGATTACAAGGATTTCAAGCAGAACGTGCTGCTGCAGGGCGCCGACGCTGTCGCCTCGCCGGTGCAATATCCACCGCTCACGGCCGCCTATAGCGCCAGCTGGTACGGTGCCACCGGCGACCCGCACCATGCCGGCGCCGCAGTCACCGCCGAGCGCAGCAGCACCACGCTGGATCTGGGCGCCACATTCATAATTCGCGCCCTCGGCGGCGTGGACGCGCAGCAGTTTTCCGCAAAGCGTTCAGGCGCTGATTCCTCGTTCATCGTGCTGCACACCGGCCTGCGCAGGCAGCAGCTGTTGGCGGGAAACTGGAGTCTGGTCGGCAGGTTCGACAGTCAACTGGCCAGCGGTCCGCTCATCAGCAGCGAGGAATATGGCGCCGGTGGGGTCGACAGTGTTCGGGGCTACGTTGAATCAGAGCGGCTCGGCGATGACGGCATCAGGGGATCGCTCGAATTGCGGACACCGCAGCTGTTCGGATCGAAGCATTCAAGTCCGGACCAATCGTACTTTTTCCTGTTCGCCGACGCGGCGCGCCTGCGCATCCTGGAGCCGCTGCCGCATCAGCAGGACGCGTTTCACCTCGAGAGCATCGGCCTGGGCGCGCACTTCAAGCGCGGCGGACTGCTGGCTGATGTCAGCGGCGCGCGTGCGCTGAACGACGGTTACGTGACGAAGTCCGGCGATGACAGCGTGCAGTTCACGACCCGGTACGCCTGGTGAGTTTTCAATCCGCTTCTTACACACGAAGAGTCATTACCATGAAGTTGGCCAGTAGCCTCGCCTCCCTGCTGATCCTGCTCTCCATGGCTACACAGGCCCGGTCAAGTGAGGACTGGACGCAGCGTACGGTCGTCACGCTGAACACGTCGGCCGCCGGCGTGGCGGCACAGGAGACGCAGAGCAACCTGGCCGTTCCCGTGCGCCTGCATTCGGGCAATTTTGATTTCGCCAGCGCCAAGCCTGATGGCTCAGACCTGTGGGTTCTGGCTGGCGACAACAAGACGCCGCTGCAGTTCTGGATCGAGCGCTTCGATGGCGTCAACGAGCTGGGTGTCGTTTGGGTGCTGGTGCCGAGCATTCTGCCTGGCACCGACAAGAACACCATCTACGTCTATAGCGGCGTCAGCAAGCCAGCCGCCGCTGCCACCACCTCGAGCTCCATCGGCGCCATCGCCGATGCTGCGACGCTCGCGGCGTTTCACTTCTCAGACAAGGACGGCGTCGCGGCCGACCAGACTGCCGCCATCAAGGCCTCCGCCGCCACTGCGGTTGACGTTAACGGGCTGATCGGTCAGAGCGCGCGACTCGATGGCACGCCGATCGTCTGGCCTGCCTCAGACAAACTCAAATTCGCGCCCGGCGCGCCGTTCACGGTTTCATTCTGGGTAAAGCCCGATGCCGCGGACGGGACGCTGTTCAAGCAGGGCTCCTTGTCGCTGTCGCTCGCCGGCGGCAAGCTGTCGGTGAACGCTGGCACCACGGCCGTGAATGCCGGCATCGTCGCGCCGGCCACCTGGACGCATATCGCGGTGACTGCGGGCGGCGGCAAGCTGAGCGCGTACGTCAACGGCGCCCCGGCCGGCGAGGCCGCACTGCCCGCGGATGTCGCGATCAGTGGCGAGATCCGCGTCGGCGAGCGCGTGCATGGCCTGTTTGACGAGCTGGAGCTGGCAAGCTCGGCGCGCAGCGCCGAGTGGATCAAGATTGCCTATGCCGCGCAGAGCGCCGATGCCAAGCTGCTGGCAAGCAAGACCGAGAGCGCCGAGGCAGCCGATTCGGGCGGCAGCCCCGGCTATTTCGGCATCCTCTTCAAGAGCCTGACGCCCGACGCCTGGGCGATCATCATCATACTGATGATCATGTTCTTCATCGCTGTGGCGGTGATGGTCACCAAGTTCCTGTACGTGTCGCGCACCGAAAAGGCCAACGAGCGGTTCATCACCTTGTTTCGTGGCGCCAGCGACGTGATGAAGGTCGATGAGGGCAGTGATCTGGAGCAGCTTCGGGATTCATCCCTGCACCGCCTGTACCAGGCTGGTCTGACGGAGCTGGTCAAACGCAATATCGGCAAGTCAGACAGCCGTCTTTCGGGCGCCTCGATGGACGCGGTCAAGGCCGCCATCGATGCCGACTCGGTGCGCGAAGGCTATTCGCTCAATTCCGCCATGGTGCTGCTCACCATCGCAATCTCAGGCGGGCCGTTCCTGGGACTGCTGGGCACGGTGCTCGGCGTCATGATCACCTTTGCCTCGATCGCCGCCGCGGGCGACGTCAATGTCAATGCGATCGCTCCGGGCATTGCCGCAGCCCTGCTTGCGACCGTGGCGGGGCTCGGCGTGGCAATACCCTCCTTGTTCGGCTACAACTACCTGGCCTCGCGCATCANNATCAACATCACGCCGATGCTGGACCTGGCGTACGTGCTGCTGGTGACCTTCATCATTCTCACCACCGCCGCGGTGCAAGGGGTGAGAGTGCATTCACCGCTCACGCACGCCGCCAACAATCTCGGCAAACCGCAGACCCGCGCCATCACGGTGACCGCGGACGGCGCGGTGTTCCTGGACGCTTACCCCGTGAGCATGGATCAACTCCGCAACAGCCTGGCGCAATACAAGGCGGCGAATCCGAATCTACCGGTGGTGCTGAAGGGCGACTCGGCGGCGCAGTACCAGACCATCATGGATGTGCTCGAGGTCGCCAAGAAGCTCGATATCACGGAGATCGGCCTGGTCACGAAGCGGGAGACGGCAGCAGATGCACGTTAACACCGACTCCAGGCCCTACGACACGATCAATGTCACGCCGATGCTGGATCTGGCATACGTGCTGCTCGTGGTCTTCATCCTGATGACGACGGCATCGATCCAGGGACTTTCCATTTCGATGCCCAAGCCCAGCAACAAGCCGGTCACCGAGCAGCACGAATTAAAAGTGGTGCAGGTGACCGCCAGCGGCGCGGTACTGATCAACGGCGTGGGCGTCAGCCTGGGCGAACTCGAGGCGCAGCTCAAGCTGGCGCAGAGCCGCGACGCCAAGATGTCAGTAGCCATCAGAGGCGATGCGCACAGTCAGTACGCCCAGGTGATGGCGGTGATTGATCTGTGCGATCGGCTCGGCGTGAACATGGGCCTGGTCACGGCAAGAATAGGAACCTGAAGCATGAGCACAATGGCGCTTGGATCAAACAAGGTGCGGGACGGTAAACGGCGGACACAACTGATCGCCCTGGTGTTCGGCATGCTGTTCGCGTCCTGCGCGATGGTGTGGGGAGCGATGAATTTTATCCACACCTCGACCTCGCCCAAACGGCAGGTCGCGCGCATCATGATTCTGCCCGACACGCCGCCGCCACCACCGCCACCGGAGGAAACCAGACCGCCACCCAAGGAAGTGATGACGCGCGAGATGAACATCCCAAAGCCCGAGACACCGCCTGCGCCTGCGCAACTGAAAATGGAAGGACAAGCCGGCGACGGGCCCAGCGCCTTTGCATCGGGTGACGTCAAGCAGGACTACATCGGCGGTGACATCGGCAACGGTTCACGGTATTCGGCCTACGTGTCGCGCCTGGAGCAGCGGATTCAGGTCGAACTGACCCGTCACAAGCTGCACGTGTCCAACGTCCGGGTGTTCATTTGGCTGACGCCTGATGGAGCGATCAAACGTTACTCGGTGGAAGGGGGCGATGCCGGCGACGAGCGTGCCGTGCACGCGGCGCTCGAGGGCGGGCANNTGCACGCGGCGCTCGAGGGCCTGACGCGGATGGACGAGGCGCCGCTTGCGGATATGCCGATGCCGGTCGGCCTGACCGTCAATTGAACAGCATTTCAGCAACAGGATTCCCAAAGAACATGAATATCCATTGGCGCACCGCGATCGCTGCAATCTCGCTGTTGGTGACCGCACAACCGTCCCTGGCGGACGACATGACGGAACTGCGCAAGCTGCGCGACACCACCATCAACCTGGTCAACGCGCTGGTCGACCAGGGTGTGCTGACGCGGGCCAAGGCTGATGAAATCATCAGGCAGGCCCAGCAGACCGCCGCGGGCGGCGGCGAGGGCGCGGCGGCGCCGGACGCCGGCCCCCTGGTGGCCGCGCCGCCTGCG
>PMNQ01000013.1:0-2309 GCA_003162555.1 Gammaproteobacteria bacterium
GTTGCCTCAGGCCGAAGCACTCGCCCAAGTGGTACGCGCAGGCGCGGGCAGTGTGATGAACGCCGAGACTGACCTGCTGTAAGGGCGTCGGCGGCCTCAACCCCTGATCGCGATCAGGCGTTACGCGACCGGGTACCTTCTGCCCGGCCCAGTACGGGCACCATGTTGGCCGTCAGGAATTCGATCAAGGCGATGACGCTTGGGTGGCTGGCGCGCCGCAGGTCATAGACGGCGTGCAGATCCAGCACGTCGGCAGCGAACCAGTCAGGCAGCACCCGCTCCAGTTTTCCCATGGCCAGTCCCTGGCGGCACAGAAATTCGGGCAGCACACCGATGCCCGCGCCCGCTGCGGTGGCCGCATGAATCACGGCAGGATCGCTCACCACCAGCCGCGGCGTGAGCGGCACTTCCGCCTGCTGCCGACCGCGCTGCAGGCGCAACTGATGGACCGAGGTGCCAGGTATCAGCACCGCGTGCGCGGCCAGCTGCTCGGGTGACTGGGGCGCCGGGTGGGCCTTCAGGTAGGCAGGCGAAGCACACAGGATCACCGGCGGNNGCAGCTCGACACCCATTTCCACTTCCAGCGGAATCTCGGGATAGCGCTCCAGGAAACGCGGCAGCAGCGGACTCAGCAACAGTCGGCCATAGGCTGGGTCAGCCAGTACCCGCAGCGTCTTGCGTTGGTTGGTCAACGGCGCCATGGCGGCGCGCGCAGCCACGGTCTCCACGGCCACGCGCTGGCAATAGGGCAGTAGCGCCTGACCCGAGGCAGTGAGCGCAATGCGCCTTGTGGTGCGATTCAACAGGCGCGTGCCAAGGCGTTTTTCGAGGCTCTGCACCGAGCGGCTGATGGCCACTTTCGGCACGCCCAGGGCGCGCGCTGCGGCGGTAAACGAGCCCAGATCCACCACCCGGGCGAAGGCAGCCATTTCAGAAGCCAACCACATTTTTGTATCGTATACGAGTCAATGAAGCCAGTTCAAGCCCGAATTGACGGTCATTTAGATTCAAGCTCGCAGCGCGCTGCGCAGGCCCTCCAGGGCCTCNNACGACTGCCGAAGGAGAGGATGGCGGTGCTCGCCAGCCACGCCAACGTCAGGGCCAGCAACCATTCCGGCCAGCGCGCGGGCTCGCGACTCATCAGCAGCAGTACGGTCGCCAGCGCCGAGGGCCCGGCAACGTAGGGAATGGCCAGCGGCACAATGAAGGGCTCTTCGCGCACGGCTTCAGTGTGGGCGCCCTCGAACGACGGGAACACCATGCGCAAGGCGATCAGGAACAGCACCAGTCCGCCGGCAATGGTCAGGGCCGGGCCGGAGATGTTCAGCACCCGCAACAGCGGTGCGCCCACAAACAGGAACATCACCAGGATGGCGTAGGCAATCAGCAGCTCGCGTGTCACCACGCGGGTGCGACGCTCCGGCGGAACGTTCTGCAGCGCCGATGTGAACAGCAGGATGTTGCCGAGCGGGTCCAGCACCAGAAACAGCAGAATCGCGGCCGCCGAGATCGTCACGGGTTCAATGCTGACACGAGCGTAGCCATCACGGCACCCGTATCCGGGCGCACGCCGCGCCACAGCCAGAATGCCTCGGCGGCTTGTTCCACCAGCATGCCCAACCCGGTGAGCGTGCGCACCGCGCCCTGCTGGCGCGCCCACTTCAGGAACACCGTTTCATGGCTGCCATAGGCCATGTCGTAACAGATGCTGTGCGGGCCTGCGGCATGCAGCGGCATGGCAGGCAGCTCACCGGCGAGACTGGCAGAGGTGGCGTTGATGATCACATCAAAGGCCACGCCGGAGTCGGCGCCGGCGATGGCACAGTCCACGCCGTGGGCGGTCGCCAACCCGGCAAATTCTGCGGCGAGGCTGGTGGCGCGACTGGTGGTGCGGTTGGCGATCAGCAACTGGCTGGGCTGAAGCTCCAGCAGCGGCCCCATGACGCCGCGTGCGGCGCCGCCGGCTCCCAACAGCAACAGGCGTTGTCCGGCGATTCGCAGTCCATGGTTGATCACCAGATCGCGCACCAGTCCTGCGCCATCGGTGTTGTCGCCGTGGAGATCGCCCGATACATCCTTCCACAGGGTGTTCACGGCCCCGGCACGACGCGCCCGCAGGCTCAATTCACCGGCGAGCTCAAAGGCCGATTGCTTGAACGGGACCGTGATATTGAGNNCAGCCACGTCGTTGCCGTGCCCCCGTGTTCGTCGCACCCGAGCAGGGTTCCCAGCTCCGGTAGCCATTCCGCCATGCGCGCATCGAGCTGATAGGGCGGATTGACTATCAGCATGCCAGAGCCATTGAGCGC
>PMNQ01000013.1:2314-3151 GCA_003162555.1 Gammaproteobacteria bacterium
CAGCACCAGTGCGCGCCGCTCTGCCGGCGGCAGATGTGCCGTGTAGCTGCGCCAACCGTCGCTGCACTCGCAGCGCATGAGATGCAGGCCGGCGAGTGAGCGCTCGAGGGCCCGGCACTCTGCGGCCTGCACCTCACAGCACACACCGCGATCCTGGCTGCGCAGCGTGTGCGCCGCGATCAGCGGCGAGCCAGGATAGGAGTTGCCTTGCGCGGCCATGGTGCGCAGCGCCTCGACCCACTGCAGATAGTCACTGATTTCCACAGCAGCAGCGCTGGTGTTGCGCAATAGCCCGAAGCCGCGCCGGGCCTCGGCGCCGTGATGCGAGTCGGGCCCTTCCAGGTCATACAGTCCCCGGCCCGCGTGCGTGTCGAGATACAGGAATCCCTTGTCCTTGCGCTGCATGGCACGGAGCAGCGCCAGCAGCGTGACGTGCTTGTGCACATCCGCAAAGTTGCCGGCATGAAAAGCGTGGCGGTATTTCATGAGCCTGCCGCCGCCTCAATCGGCTGGATCAGATTGCGGGAGGCTTGGTCGCGCTGGCGCGCTGTGCCGGGGGCTTCCTGGCCGCCGCCGCAGTCTTCTTGCCGGGCGCTGCCACCTTCTTCTTCGCAGCAGCCNNGCGCCCCTTCGGCATGCGGGCGTTCTTCGCGCCGTCAGTGATGTAGGGGCCGTAACGCCCGTTCAGCACCTGGATCTTGTCGATGCCGAAATCGTGGATGATGCGGTTGGCGTCTGCCAGCTGCTTGGCGGCGATGACTTCCAGCGAGCGCTCCAGCGTCACGGTGTACGGATCGTCCTCTTTGAGCGACACGTACTTGGCGCCATATTTCACAT
>PMNQ01000187.1 GCA_003162555.1 Gammaproteobacteria bacterium
GTTGCCGATCCAGATGCTGACCAGCGGCTGGTTGTGCTCGAACATCGCATCGTTGAGGGTGAGATGATTTTCGGAGCGCAATCCCGGCAGGTAAGTGTCCAGGTCAGTGGAGCCCACATAGTACGAAGGCGCTGCAGCTGCATCGCCCTGCGCGGCGATGCGATCGAAGATCACACCGAGCGGTGCATGCTCGGTGGCAAAATTGAGGCCGCTGAAATCCGNNCTCGGGCGCCACGCCCTCGAGCACCGGTGTTTTTCGCGCCAGATCAACCATGTGTCGGCACAATTCCTGGAGCGGACAACCGTGTTCAGCGTGCGGCGCGCCGGCCGTTCTTCAATTCGATCAGACGGTTGATGTTCTTCATGGACGACACCACAAAATAGGCAGCCTGCAGGTAGCCCGCCTTGTGCAAGCGCTCGAGGTCGGCACCGCCAAGCTGCGCCAGCCGCTCCTCGCCAATCGTGTAGTAATCAGCCAGCCGGTATTGCTCCCGATCGTTCAGGTCGATTTGCAGCGCCACCGGCTCGATCAGCTTCAGTTCCTCAAAGGCAGCGTACATGCTGCCGCTGACAGACATGCCCGCGTGCATCATGCGCAACACGCGCGTGATGTGCTCCAGATAGGGCGAATGGCCGCCTTGCGGCAAAAACAGCAGTTCGCCTTCACTGCGGCTGACGCGCGGATCGTCCAGATCGACATGTATCATCCCTTCCTGCTGCTGCATCCCGATCAGGAACGGACCGCGCACCAGCATGCCCGGCACGTAGCGGGCATGCCAGCCCTGCTGATCGAGGAACAGGTTCTCGTCCTTGTCCAGCCCGAGCAAGGCCAGCGCCTGATACTCGCCCTCTGCGCTCTTGCTCAGCAGGATCGGGTAGTCGCGCTGGATGGCCTCGAACTCGGTCGGCACGATCGCCACCTGGTTGACGTTGTCGCCAAACGCCGCAGAAAAGCGCGCAATGACCTTTAGGTCCTTGTGCTGGATGTTGTTGAGCCGCGCCGTATTGGTCATTTGCAAAACAGTATAGCCAGAAAAAGGCCGCTGCAAGCAGCGGCCCTTTTCCGTAAGCGCCAATCGTACCAGTCGGTCAGAACTTGTAGCGCGCTCCCAGCAGGTAACGCGGCTTGAGCTGCTGGATCAACCAGTAGTCGGTATGCGCACGACCATAGGAACGCAGATCTTCGCCCGTCAGGTTGATGCCTTCGAAACTGAGCTGAAAATTCTTGGTCACGTCATAGCCGACGTTCAGGTCAATCTCATGGTACGGATCGTAGTACCGTGGATTGTTGTAGCTGCCGACATTTGCGCCGTCGATATAGCTATCGCGCCAGTTGTAGGACACACGAGCCGACAGGCCGCGTTTCTCGTAGATCAACGTGCCGTTGGCCGTGTTGCTCAAGCCCAGCAAGGGGTACTGGGCCTCGCTCGGCTGTGCGGAGTTGTTGAATGCCACGTTGCCGTCGACGAACGTATAGCTGCCCGCGACACCGAAACCGGAGCGGCCGAAGAAATGCTGGAACGCAAACTCGATGCCGTGCAGGCTGCCCTTTTTCTGGTTGAGCGGCTTCTTGACCTGCAGATTCAACAGCGGATCGGCCGAATTCGAGTGCACATCATAGGTCGCAAAAATATTGTCGGCGAATGCCTGGTTGAAACTACCAGCCGAGGAATTGGCCAGGAACGTGGCCGTCGGATTCGGGAAGATCGAAGGATTGTCGTACAGGTTGGTCATGACCGACAGGTTCACGTCGCTGAGCACTGCACCTGGAATGGCTCTCAAGGCCGCCAGGGCATCTCCCGATCGCGTACCCGGAGCACCCGAACTCGGGTCACGCAGGCCGAACAGGTTTTCCAGCGTATAACCCGTGCCGACGAAGTTTGTGACCTGCTTGTTGAACAGGCCCAGTGACACGTAACTGTCGTTGGCGTAGTAGACCTCAAGGGACAGGTCGATGTTCTTCGATTCCAGTGGCACCAGGCTGGTGTTGCCGCTGGCGCCATTGGCAATGCCGCCCAGGGCGGTGGCACGCGGCGGTGTGCCGGCGGAATCCGCTACGAACAGGTTGCCGTAGTCGGTCCGGGCAATGGTCTTGCTGACCGAAGCGCGGGCGATGACGTTATCCAGCACTTCAACCGAGAAATCGATGTTCGGCATCGTGTTCGTGTAGCTCGACGAGGCGGAGAAGGGTTGCTTGTTGCCCGGATACACCAGCGCAAAGTCGTTGTCAGCCGTCCAGACCAGGTCTGACGGTACCGACAACAGCGTTGAGGCCCTGACTTTGGTCTTTTCATAGCGCAGGCCTGCATCCAGGTGTGACTTGCGTCCACCCAGCTCGCCCTTCCAGGCCCAATGGGCGTAGGCCGCCGTGATGTCTTCCTCGACGGTGTTGTGGTCGTCATTCCAGGTCTGGATGTCATGGCCACCCAGCCCCAGGTAATACGGCGACAGCTTCGAGTTCAGTGCCGCGGCGTTGCCGCGGAACGCCGTCGCAGCCATGCCCGGGGTGAAGTGATCGTAGAGGCA
>PMNQ01000157.1 GCA_003162555.1 Gammaproteobacteria bacterium
TTCTCGGCGATGCTGTGGTTCATGGGCATCTGGCTGCTGGTGGTGTACTGCCCGGTCGCCCATTGGATGTGGGAGCCGAGCGGCTGGCTCGCCGCCACGCAGCTGGACTTCGCCGGCGGCACGGTGGTGCACATCAACGCCGGTATTGCGGGACTCGCATCCGCGCTGATGCTCGGCAAGCGCCAGGGCTACGGCAAGGAAGCCATGGCGCCGCACAACCTCACGCTGACCGTGATCGGCGCCTCGCTGCTGTGGTTTGGCTGGTTCGGCTTCAACGCCGGATCAGCGGTTGCCTCCGATGGCCGCGCCGGCATGGCCTTCGCCGTGACGCACATCGCCACGGCCGCCGCGGCGCTCGCCTGGATGTTCACGGAGTGGCTCACCAAGGGCAAACCCAGCGTGCTCGGCATCGCTTCCGGCGCGGTAGCGGGCCTCGTGGCCATCACGCCCGCCTCCGGCTTCGTCGGTCCCGGCGGCTCGGTCATCATCGGCGTGGCCGCGGGCGTGATCTGCTTCTTCTCCTCGACCTCGCTCAAGAAGATCATGGGTTACGACGATTCGCTGGATGCCTTCGGCGTGCACTGCATCGGCGGCATCGCCGGCGCGCTGCTCACCGGCGCGCTGGTCAGCACCGAGATCAGCGGTGCGCACGGCAGCGTGCTGCTGCAGGCCAAGGGCGTGGCCGCCACGCTGATCTGGAGCTTCGTCATGAGCCTCATCATCCTCAAGCTCATCGACCTGACGATTGGCCTCAGGGTCAGCGCCGACGACGAACGCGAAGGCCTGGACATCGCGCTCCACGGCGAGCGCGTGGAATAGACCCCCCGGGAGTGCCCTGTACTCCCCGGCCCCGGCAGGCCCTCACGGCTGCCGGGGCCGTTATTTTGTGATGCACTTCACCGCTGGACCGGAACGGCCGACTTGTGCGGAGGCGCAGCACTGATACTCTTGGGACTCCCTGCGGGAGCCCTACGATGCGTTATGTGACCCTGCCGTCCCTGTTGGCCTTAGCGCTGGTCGCCACCGGCGCTGCCTGTGCGGGCGACATCTACTGCAACAATCAGGGCCACGATTGCAGCGACCGGCCCACTCCCGGCGCTGCATTTGTCGGCAGCACCAGCAGCCGGGTTCCCGCCAGCAGCGAACCCGCTGCGACCCCGGCCGCCAGCAGCAACACTCCTGCGCCCGCGACCGACGCAGCCGCCAATGCCCGCCTGAGCCAGGACGCCTCGCGCGCCGCGGTGCAGAAGGACGTCGCGGCCACGCGTGCCGAACAGTGCAAGCAGGCCAAGGACAAGTACCAGCAGTCCATCGACGCGCGCCGCGTCTACCGCCTCAACAAGGCTGGCGAGCGCGAATACCTCTCCGACACCGAAGCCGACCAGGCGCGGCTGAACGCGCGGCTCGAGATGGAACGGAGCTGCGGTACCCCGTCGACCTGAACTCCGCGGCGCCGGCCGCCAGGGCCGCGGTTTAGCCGATAGTTCTTTTCCCATCGCGCCCGCCCTGCGCCCCCTGTTAAATTGCGCAGGGCGCATAAGGAGCGGATCAATCATGCGTACGGGTTTCATCGGTCTGGGTGCGATGGGCACTTCAATGGCGCGCAATCTCCATCGCGCCGGCCTGCTGACCGGGGTGTGGAACCGCACGGCTTCCAGGGCCGCGGCGCTGGCCACGGAACTGCAGTGCGAGGCGAGCCCTGACCTGGCCACACTGGCGCGCGGCTGCGATGCGCTGGTGCTGTGCGTGTCAGCCAATGACGATGTACTCGAAGTGATTGCCGGCATCGCGCCTTCACTCCGGGCTGGCGCTCTCGTAATAGATTGCTCGACCGTCAGCGCCGCGACGGCGCGCGCTGCGGCGGCCCAGCTCGCCGCCCGCGGTGTGGAGTTCCTCGACGCACCGGTAAGCGGCGGCATCGAGGGCGCGGCGAAAGCCACGCTTGCCATCATGGTGGGGGGCGAAGCCGCCACGCTCGAACGCGCGCGCCCGCTGCTGCAGGCGATCGGCTCGACCATCACGCACTTCGNNCGCACTTCGGCCCGCACGGTGCAGGCCAGGCCGCCAAGGCCACCAACCAGATCATGGTCGCCGGCATCATCCGCGCCAACGCCGAGGCGCTGGCCTTCGCACGCGCGCAGGGACTCGACCTGGGCAAAGTCGTGGCCACGCTCAGTCGCGGCGCCGGCGGCAGCTGGTACCTGGCCAACCGCGGACCGTACATGGAGCGCGGTGAATATCCGGCCGGATTCCGTGTGCGCCTGCACCAGAAGGACCTGCTGATCTGCCGCGCCATGGCGCTCGAGCGCGGCGCTACGCTGGCGACGGTCGAGGCGGTGCTGGCCGACTACGCCCAACTGATCGCTGATGGCCACGGCGATGAGGACATTTCCTCGCTGTTCCGCCTCAAGACGGCGTTGTTCGCGCCGCAAGCCGCGGCCTAGGGCCTGTTGACGCTCATGGCCGACGATATCCGCACCGGACCCCGCGCACTGAACCTGCCGGATTTCTGCGCGGCGCAGGCGGTGCTCGCGGTGGTGCTGATCGTCACGCTGACTGCCATCGTGCTGACGGTGGCGCACCAGAGCGGCGCACTCGTTTTCTGGCTCGATCTGGCGCGCACCTCGCTGTTCATGCTGTGGACCGGCATGGGGAGCGCAGCGGTCCTGTGCTTGCTGCGCAAGCGCCTGGCGCGCATGCCGCTCGCGTCCGCGAGCGTGCTCGCGCTCGGCAGCATGCTGGCGGTGATCGCGCTGGTGTCCTGGGCTGCGCTCTGGCTCGGCAGCAGCCCGCTGCTCGGTCCGCGCGCGTCCAACCTGCTGCTGCCCGAGAGCCCGTGGCGTTTCTTCGCCGCCAACCTCGGTATCGGCGCGATCGTCGCCGCGCTGACGCTGCGCTATTTCTACGTCACCGGCGAATGGCGCCGCAACGTCGAGCTGCAGGCGCGCGCACGCGTGCGGGCATTGCAGGCGCGTATCCGTCCGCATTTCCTGTTCAACAGCATGAACACGATCGCCTCGCTGACGCGCACCGATGCGAAGCGCGCCGAGGAAGCGGTCGAGGATCTCGCCGATCTGTTCCGCGCCAACCTCAATGAGCAGCGCAGCAGCATCACGCTCAAGGAGGAGCTGGAAGTGGCGCGCATTTACCAGCGCATCGAGCAGCTGCGGCTCGGCGAACGCCTGCACGTGATCTGGGACGTGACCGACCTGCCAATGCGCGCCATGGTGCCAGGCCTCTTGCTGCAGCCGCTGCTGGAAAACGCGATCTATCACGGCATCGAGCCGCGCCCCGCCGGCGGCATCGTCACCGTCAGCGGCGCGCTCGACGGCGACANNTATCCGGGCCGCTCCTCGGTCGAGGCCAACCGCATCGGCGATGAGTACATCGTGCGGCTGCGCTTTCCGTACGTCGAGGACGCCACGCGGACTTCGTCGCTGTGAACCAGCGCGTGCTCATCGTCGACGATGAGCCGCCGGCACGCGAGCGGCTCCGGAGGCTGCTCGATGAACTCGGCGACATCGAGATCGCGGGCGTTGCGGCCAACGGCGAACAGGCGGTGCGGCTCGCGGGCNNAGCTCTCGGCCGCGCTCAAGCGCGCCGCACGGCTGGCTGCGCCCACGCTCGCGCGGCTCGCAGCCGGCGACCCGGAGCGCAAAGCGCGCACGCATGTGGCGGCGCGGCTCGGCGATCAGGTGCGGCTGATTCCACTGCCGGAAATCTATTACTTCGCGGCCGACCAGAAATACACCACCGT
>PMNQ01000120.1:0-176 GCA_003162555.1 Gammaproteobacteria bacterium
ATCGTGGCGATGCCCAGCGCGCCAGCCACCTTGGTGATGGCTTCGACCATGCTGCGGTCTACCGGATCATTGGTGAGGCTCCCGACCAATTGCCCGTCAATCTTGAGGAAATCCACCTTCAGCTTCTTCAGGTAATGGAACGAGGACAAGCCAGTGCCAAAATCGTCGAGCGCGAT
>PMNQ01000120.1:206-730 GCA_003162555.1 Gammaproteobacteria bacterium
TCGAGCACCCAGCGGTCGATGGCGCCGATGACGTTGTAACGCTCGGCCGCCGGAATGAATTCGCCCGGCAACACCAGCTCACCGTCGTTGTCGCGCAACCGCACCAGCAACTCGTGGAACGGCGGCAGGCGCGGCGAGTCGCGCCGCGTCGGCACGATCGGCTGCGTGTACAGCTCGAGCCGCCCTTCATCGACGGCGCGCGTCACGCGGCTGACCCAGTACATTTCGCGGTGGCGACCCGACACTTCGCTCGAGTCGTACACGTGCACGCGATTGCGGCCCGCGTCCTTGGCCGCATAACAGGCGATGTCGGCGGCGCTCAGCAGGCTGGCGACGTTTTCACTGTCCTGATTGATGGGCACGACGCCGATGCTGGCGCCGATGCTNNCATCGCCGCCGAGCCGCGCGATGACGTCGGCCGAACGCACCTGCTGTTGCAGGAGCGCCGTGACATCGCGCAGCAACCGGTCGCCGGCCGGATGACCGCAGGTATCGTTGACCACCTTGAACTGGTCGAGGTCGAC
>PMNQ01000120.1:747-5202 GCA_003162555.1 Gammaproteobacteria bacterium
GCATCGCCGCCGCGCGCTTCCTTCGCCGCCGCCTGCAGCCGGCTGTCGAACTCGCGCCGATTGATCAGGCCGGTGAGCGCGTCGTGGCTGGCCTGGAAGGACAGCGCGCGCTTCAATCGCCGCTCCTTGGTCACATCGCGGAACACGACCACAGCGCCCACCGTGCGGCCGTTGCGGTCGCGGATCGGCGCGGCCGAATCCTGGATCGCGATCTCCTGGCCGAGCCGGTTGATGAGCACGCTGTGCTCGCCGAAATTCACCACCTTGTCTTCGCGCAGACAGCGCAGCAGCGGATTCTCGATTTCCTCGTGCGAATTCTCATCTCGCAGCCGCAGCACTTCCATGATGGTTGCGCCGCGCGCCTCGGCGCCGCGCCACCCCGACAGTTGCTCGGCCACGGGATTCAGGTACTCGATGCGCCCTTCGCGGTTGGTGGTGATGACGCCGTCGCCGATCGACTGGAGCGTGACCTGCGCGCGCTCCTTTTCCTCGAAGATCGCCTGTTCGACGCGCTTGCGCTCGGTGATGTCGGCGATGGTGCCTTCATAGGCGACCACCTGCTGCAATTCGTTGCGCACCACGCGCGCGCTCTCCAGCACCACGATCTGCGCGCCATCGCGGCGCCGCAGCAGCGTTTCGGCGGTATGCACCTCGCCCGCCCGCTCCAGGTCCTGCACGAACAGCGCGCGCGCGGCCGGATCCCAGTACAGCGATGCTGCGCCCGGCAGCGCGTAGATTTCCTCGGCGTTGGTGAAGCCGAGCAGTTTCACGAACGCCGGGTTGACCGCCAGCACCTTGCCGGCGGGCGAAAACTGGTAGACGCCCTCGAGCACGCTTTCGTACAGCCCGCGAAAGCGCGCCTCGCTGGTGCGCAGTGCCTCGGCCGCATCGCACCGCTCGATGGCGACCGCGGCCAGACGGGCGGCGTGCGCGATCAGTTCCAGATCGCGCTCGGCGGGCTTGCCGGCCGCCGCGCGATACACGGTCAGCGCGCCCAGTACCTTGCCGCCAGCAGCCTTGATCGGCATGCCCCAGGCGGCGGAAAAGCCCGCGTCCAGCGCCAGCGCGCGCCGCCGCTGCCAGTACGGATCGGTGCGCACGTTGCCGACCAGCACGGCGCGCCCGAGATACACGGCTGCCGCGCTCGAGCCGTTGCGCACATCGATGACGCCGTTCTGATCCGCCGCACGCAGCGATTCGGGCAGGCGCGGGCCGATCACCTCGACAAAATTCCGCCCCTCAGGTCCGAGGCGCCCGATGCTGACCACGAAATCCGGGCAAATGGACTCGGCCAGCGTCACGGTCGCGGCCAGCACTTCCTGGAGCGGTGCGTCCGCGGCGATGCGCTCGAATACGTTGCGCTCGCCGGCCATGATGGTCAGCGTGCGCTTGCGTTCGGTGATGTCCGTGATGCTGGCGCGCACCAGGCCGGCAGTGCCGGTCAAGGGCATCAGCCGCACTTCGGTGGCCAGCGTGGTGCCATCGCCGCGCCGATAGCTCCACTCGAACACGCGCGGCGGGCGCGGCGTGTTCGCCGACTCAGCCGGCGCTTCATCATCCGGTGCGGCAGCCGCGGTCTGCAGCAGATTGCGCAGGTCGAGCGTGCTGATCCGTTCGCGCTGCACATCGAAAAAACGCAGCGCGTTTTCATTGGCGTCAGTGCAGCCGCCGGTAACCTGATCGATGACGACGATGACTTCGGGCGCGGTCTCCACCAGCGCGCGGTAGCGGGCCTCGCTGTCGCGCAGCGCCTGTTCGGTCGCCAAACGTTCGCTCATGTCGCGCAGGCAGATCACGAACACTTCGCGGCGATCGAAGTTCGCGGGACTCACCACGACTTCGACCGGGAACATCGTGCCATCCTTGCGGCAGGCCTGCGCAACACGCGGCTCGGAATTGCGGCCCTGCGCGCCGATCTCGACCGTGAAGGCCTGCAGGCCGCGCGCCAGCGAACCCTGCACCGGCAGGTCAGGCAGCAGGCGCAGGATCGAGACGCCGATCAGCTCGGCCTGCGAATAGCCGAACAGCTGCTCGCCGGTGGGATTGAAAACGCAGATCGCGCCATCACCGCTCACGGTGATGACCACGTCCTTGATGTGATCGAGGATGGCGCGCAAGCGGCCGGCGTCGGCGTTCGTCAGGCCCTGCGCGAAGCTGCGGGCCTCTTCGGCCAGCATCTGCATCGAGCGGACCACGCCGCGGCGCTCTTCGTCGATCTGTTCGTACTGCGTACTGATCAACGGCAGCAGCGCGCTCATGGCCGCCGCGGGGCTGGGCGCGCGCCCCAGGCCGAGCGAGTCGAGCTGCGCCCGCAGGCGTGGGTGCAGGTCCGCGCCAGTGCGAAACGTGCCGGACGCGCCAGACGCCGCGGCGGGCTGGAGCGTCGGCACAGGCAGCGAAGCGTTGCTTTCCCTTGACATAACCCTGGGCGTGATGGCGACCAGGGAGATGATACGGAGCGCTGCTCGGACCGCGCGTGAGCCGCATCGCGGATTAGGTTTAAAGCCGCCCGGAAGTGAGCGGTATGGTCAGGTCCCGGCCGGCACGGCAATCAGCGGAATGAGGAAATTACGGGCCACGGACGTTGTACCGGAATCAACCAGCACGGTCGCGCCAAGGCTCAGCACGCCCGCTGAGTCGGCCCGCAGCGTCACGTTCATGCGCTGCGTGGCGCCGGGCACCGGCGCGTGGAATTCGAAGCTGCGTTCGGACAGCACCGAGAGCCCGTCGCCAGGCTGGAGCGAAATCAGCATCGAATTGATTTCCAANNGCGGCTCCTGCGAGAGCACCAGCTCGAGCTGCAGCGTCTGGCCGACATGCGGTGGCTGTTGCATGCGGAATTTCAGCGCCACCGGCGTGGTGACCTGCGCCGAACTCACCGCGGAGACGAAATCGGCTTCCGCCGCGCTGGCCGCAGCGAGCGCCTCGGCCGAGCGCCCGGCGCCCGCCCTCGCCTGCTCGCGGGCCTCGTGCTCGGCGCGCGCCTGGTCCGAACCGCGCCCACAGCCGGCCGCCAGTGCGGTCAGGGCCAGCATCGTCACCCAGCGGGCCATTGCCATCGGCTTCATGCGGCCGGCAATTTAGCACGAACCGGCGCCGCTTCAGAGCGCGGAGAGGCCATCCAGCACCGCAGCCTGTTCCGCGAGGTCGTTGACATGCTGTTCCCAGAAGCGCGCCTCGCCGAACCACGGAAAGGCGCGCGGAAACGCCGGGTCGGCCCAGCGTTCGGCGATCCACGCAGCATGGTTCAGCATGCGCACCGCGCGCAGCACCTCGACCAGGCGCAGCTGGCTGTATTCGAAAGTTGCAAAGCGCTCGTAGCCGGCGAGAATTTCGCTCCACTGGCGGCGCTGCTCATCGGGATTGCCGGCGACGAACATCCACAGGTCCTGGATGGCCGGGCCGTTCAGGCAATCGTCCAGATCGACGAATACGGGACCTGAGGGCGACCACAGGATGTTGCCCAGATGGCAATCGCCGTGCAGCCGGATGCGGCGTTCGGCCGCGATGTCCGCGGCATCGATGTGCGAGAGCAATTCGGTGCTGATGCGCGCGTAGGATTCGCGCATGTGCGACGGAAGTTGCCCGGAAGCCAGCACGGTCGTGCGCGCCCGGCTGCCGAGCCGCTCGCCGCGGAGCGAATCGCGAAATTCGAAGGTGCGCAGCGCGCCGCAGGCATGGATGCGCCCGAGCGTGCGGCCGAGCAATTCACGCGCCTCCGGTTTGTCGAGATCCGGCGCCCCACCGGGCTGCAGCGGGAAGGCCGCCATCCGAATCCCGGGACTGTGAAACAGCGTGGAATCCCCCAACTTGAGTGGCGCCACGACGGGAATTTCGGCGGCCGCCAGTTCAGTCGCAAAGGCGTGTTCCTCGAGGATCTGTGCATCGCTCCAGCGGCCGGCGCGGTAGAACTTGACCACCACCGGCGCTCCTGCGTGGCGCCCGAGCCGGTAGACACGATTCTCATAGCTGTTGAGCGCAAACACGTGCCCGTCCGGCTCCAGCCCGGCAGCCTCGGCGGCATCGAGCACCGCATCGGGTGTCAGCGCGGCAAACGGGCGTGGATCGGGCCGGGTATTCACTTAGCTTGGGACCGTGATCCCGCGCACCCCGCAGCGCCCGGCAGCCGGTATCATGGCTGTTTCCACACTGTCTTTACTGCGGGAGTCATGATGGGCGCCAAGGATACCGTGCTGATCANNCAGGCGGTGCTCGACGCGCCGCTGGTCGTCGGCAACGTGAGCGATGGCGATCTGGTCAAGCGCACCATTGCCGAGCACGGCGTCACGGCGGTCATGCACTTTGCCGCCCACACGATCGTGCCCGAATCGGTACGCGATCCGCTCAAGTACTACGGTAACAACACCTGCGCGACACGGAGCCTGCTGGCCTCCTGCAACGAGGCCGGCATCCGCCAGTTCGTATTTTCGTCCACGGCGGCCGTCTACGGCCTGC
>PMNQ01000005.1 GCA_003162555.1 Gammaproteobacteria bacterium
GCTCAACCAGCTCGCCGGGATCAGCGTGCCGGAGCCACACCAGATCGTGATCCAGCCCTGGGATCGGAGCGTGCTGGGCGCCATCGAGAAGGCGATCCTGAAGAGCGACGTCGGCATCACGCCCAACGTCGATGGCACGGCGGTCCGGCTGAACATCCCGCAGCTGACCGAAGAGCGCCGCCACGACATCGTCAAGAGCGTCCACAAGCGCATGGAGGAGGCCCGGGTCGAGATCCGGAACCTGCGCCGCGAGGCGGCCGACGCGATCAAGAAGGAAGAGCGCGACGGCGACCTGGGCACGGACGACGCGCACCGCGAGCTGGAGGACCTCCAGAAGGTGACCGACCGCCAGATCGCCGAGGTCGACAAGGTGGGCGGAGCGAAGGAGCGCGAGGTCCTCGAGGTCTAGGTGAGCCACGCCCAGCTGGGCCGGCCCGCGGTCGCGCCGCCCGACGCGCATCCGATGTCGCACGCCCCGGGCACGGACGAGCCGCCCGATGTCGGCCCCGGCCCGGCGCACGTGGCCATCATCATGGATGGCAACGGTCGCTGGGCGCTCGGACAGGGGCGCGAGCGCAACGCCGGGCATCAGTCGGGTCTCGGACCGGTGCGTACGGTCATCGAGGAGTCGGTCCGCCACGGTATCGAAGCGCTGACGCTGTTCGCGTTCAGCAGCGAGAACTGGGCGCGTCCGGCCGATGAGGTGGCGGCGATCATGGATCTGTTTTGCGATGCGCTTGATCGCGAACTGCCGATGTTGCATTCGAACGGCGTGCGGTTGCGATTCATCGGCGATCTGGCTGCGCTGGAGCCGCGCCTGCGAGCACGCGCCGCCGAGGCCACGGCCGCGACCGCGGCCAACGCTCGTCTGTGCCTGCAGCTGGCCGTGAGCTATGGCGGACGCCAGGACATTCTTACCGCAGCGCGTCGCCTCGCGGCGCGTTGTGTGAGCGGCGAGCTCAATAGCAGCAAACTGACGATGGATGATTTCGCCAGCGGCCTCGCGCTGGCCGGTCTCCCCGACCCGGATCTGTTCATCCGCACCGGCGGCGAGCAGCGCATCAGCAATTTCCTGCTGTGGAACCTGGCTTACGCGGAGCTGTATTTCACCGACACGCTCTGGCCGGATTTTTCCGCCGCCGATTTCGATCTGGCGCTGCAGCACTTCGCTGGCCGGCAGCGGCGCTTTGGCCTTACGCCTGCGCAGCTCGCGTCCTGATGCGCACCCGGATCCTCACCGCGTTAGCGCTGGCAGTCGTGCTGTTCGGCGTGCTGCTGCTCGGGCCGGCCTGGTCGGTGCGCGCGCTGTTCGGGTTGTTTATCGCAGCCGGCGCCTGGGAATGGTCCGCCTTCATGAGTACCGCGCCGCGCGCCGCGCGCGTCGGCTTCGTGCTGCTGGTGGCGCTCCTCGCCGTAGCGGCGCACCGGTGGCTGGCGGATACAGCGGGTTTCGCGCTGCTGATGGAACTGAGCGTGTTGTGGTGGATCGCGGCGCTCCTGTGGCTGCTGCTGCGGCCGCAGCGCGCTGGTGCCGTGGCGGTGGCGGTCGCGGGCCTGTTCGCACTCGTGCCCACCTGGGTCGCGCTGACACGCATGGTTGAGCTGTGGCCGCACGGGGCGCAGTGGGCCTTGTTCGTCATGGCACTCGCATTCGCGGCCGACACCGGCGCCTTTTTCGCCGGCAGCGCCTTCGGCCGCGTAAAGCTCGCGCCGCAGATTTCGCCCGGCAAGACCTGGGAAGGCGTGATTGGCGGCATGCTGCTCGCGGCCGCGGTGGCCGTCGCTGGCGGCCGCTGGTTTGGCGTGCCACTCGACCGCTTCGTGCCGCTGTGCCTGGCGGCTGCTGCATTTTCGGTGGTTGGCGATCTCACCGAGAGCATGTTCAAGCGCGCCAGCGGACTGAAGGACAGCGGACGGCTGTTCCCCGGCCATGGCGGAGTGCTCGATCGCATCGATAGCGTGCTCGCCTGCACGCCGGTCATCTGTGCGGGCCTGTTGTGGCTGGGCGTGGCGGCATGATCGGCGTTGCCATTCTCGGCGCTACCGGCAGCGTCGGCCGCAACACGCTCGATGTGCTGGAGCGGCATCCCGACACCTATCGCGTGGTGTCGCTGGCGGCGCGCAGCGATGCGCGGCGGCTGGCCGAGCTGTGCCTGCGCCATCGTCCCGACGTAGCGGTCATGGAGCAGCCGGACGCGGCGGCCGAACTCGAGCGGCGCTTGCGCGAAGCGGGCTCCGCCACGCGCGTCGCTTCCGGCGCGGGCGCCATCGAAGCACTCGCGCGCGACGCTGCTGCCGATGTGGTCATGGCGGCGATCAGCGGGGCGGCGGGGCTGCGCTCAACGCTGGCCGCGGCGGCCGCGGGCAAGCGCTTGCTGCTGGCCAACAAGGAATCCGTGGTGATGGCCGGCGAGCTGCTGCTGGCCGCGGTGCGCGCCGGCGGCGCGACGCTGATCCCGATCGACAGCGAGCACAATGCGATCTTCCAGTGCCTGCCGCCGGATGTGCGCGCGGGCGAGCGTCCCGCGGGCGTGCGGCGGCTCCTGTTGACCGCCTCGGGCGGCCCGTTCCTGGGCTGGACGGCGGCTGCCATGGCCCGGGCGACGCCAGAGCAGGCCTGCGCCCATCCACGCTGGAGCATGGGCCGCAAGATCTCGGTGGATTCGGCCACGCTGATGAACAAGGGGCTGGAGCTGATCGAAGCCACCGTGCTGTTCGGCGTGGAGCCGCGCGACATCAGTGTGGTCGTGCATCCGCAGAGCATCGTGCACTCGCTGGTCGAGTACGTGGACGGCTCGACCCTGGCCCAGCTCAGCGCCCCGGACATGCGCACTCCGATCGCGCAGGGGCTCGCCTGGCCCGGCCGGATCGCAGCCGGTGTAGAATTCCTCGATCTGGCGCGAATCGGCTCCCTGGAATTCACGGCACCGGACCGGGCGCGCTTCCCATGCCTGGGGCTGGCCGAAGCGGCGGCGCGATCCGGCGGTACAGCTTGTGCCTGGCTCAATGCGGCGGACGAGGTGGCAGTGCAGGCGTTTCTCGACAAGCAATTGAACTTTGGGGATATTCCGGGGGTCATTGAAAGGGTTATGAACGATGCACCGGGTGTGGCCCTGAAGGATCTGGACGCGGTGCTGGCCACTGATGCGCAGGCGCGCGCGCGCGCGCGCGCCGTGCTGGCCGAGTCCGGCGGCGTGGCCCGGAGCGGCCTGGCGTGAGTTTTTCGCTCTGGTCGCTGGCTGCCTTCATCGTTGCCGTGTGCGTGCTGGTGACGGTGCACGAATTCGGCCATTACTGGGTGGCGCGCAAACTCGGCTTCAAGGTACTGCGCTTCTCGGTAGGCTTCGGCCGCCCATTGTGGTCGCGGATCGGGCGCAAGAGCGGCACCGAATACGTACTGGCCGCCATTCCGCTCGGCGGTTACGTCAAGCTGCTCGATGAACGCGAAGCGCCGGTGGCCGAGGCCGATTTGCCGCATTCGTTCACGCGCCGCCCGCACTGGCAGCGCATTGCCGTCCTGCTGGCAGGTCCCGCCGCCAATTTCCTGTTCGCCATCCTGCTGCTGGCCGCCATCCTGCTGGTCTCTGGCACCACCGAGCTGCGTGCGCTGCAGGGGCCACCGCTGGCCAATTCGCCCGCCGCCCGGGCCGGCGTTCAATCGGGCGATGAAGTCATTGCGGTCAACGGACGGCCGGTCAGTTCGCAGGGCGAGGCCTGCGTCGGGCTGTTCGAAGGCGTCGCGAGCCGTGCACCCCTGACGCTGACGCTGCGCGGCGCCGACGGTCAGCAGCGGGTGGCCAATTTTGCGTTCCTGAGCCCCGCCGAGCGGCGTGGCTTGACCGAACCGGCCACGGCGCCGGATTGCCTGGGCCTGCAGGTGCAGCAGCTGCCGGTGCCGGCCGTGCTGGGCAGGGTCTCCCCCGGTGGGCCTGCCGCGCTGGCCGGGCTCCAGGCGGGCGATGAGATCCAGAGCGTCAATGGCGAGCCGGTGCACGATTACCTGAGCCTGCAGACGGCCATACGCGCACATCCCGGTGAACCCATCGCCGTGCAGTACCAGCGCGACGGCCGCACCGCCACCACGAGGATCCAGGTGGGCTCCGTCATGAGGGATGGCGTCCGCATCGGTCAGATCCAGGTGCTGTCGCTGCATGCGCCGGAGTTTCCGCCCGGTGTGGAGCGGCACACGCGGCCCGGCCTGGTGGCGGCACTGGGCATCGCCAGCACGGAAGCCTGGGGCATGACGCGCTTCCAGGTCCACATGCTGTGGGGAATGCTGGCCGGCGATGTGTCGGTCAAGAACCTGGGCGGGCCGCTGTCGATTGCCGAGTACGCCGGCGATTCGGCGCACGCGGGCCTCGCCGTGTTCCTCGGATTCCTGGTGCAGATCAGTCTGGTGCTCGGTTTCATGAACCTGTTGCCGATCCCGATCCTCGACGGCGGCCAGGTGCTGATGCAGTCGATCGAGTGGCTCAAGGGCAGTCCGCTGTCCGAGCGCGTGCAGCTCGCGGGACAACAACTGGGCATCGCGCTGGTGGCGCTGTTGCTCGGACTGGCCCTGTACAACGACATCACGCGTCAGTTTGGTTGAATCTCCTCTGAAGTAACGGCAGTGTGCGCATGAATTATCGCGCGGTTTTCGCGTTGACCCTTTCGATTGTTGCGGCGCTCCTGTCGCTCGTCACCGGCACGGCGGCGTTGGCGCAGCAGGGCGACGTCGACGATTTCACCGTCGGCGACATCAAGCTCGAGGGCCTGCAGCGCATCTCCGAAGGCACGGTGTTCAACTACCTGCCGGTCAACATCGGCGATCACCTCGACGCGCAGCGCGTGCGCGAGGCGTTGCGGGCGCTGTACGCCACCGGCTTCTTCCGCGATGTGGAATTCAGCCGCGACGGCAACACGCTGGTGATCGCGGTGCTTGAGCGGCCTTCGCTCGAGAGCATCGAGATCAAGGGCAACAAGGACATCAAGACCGAAGACCTGCAGAAGTCGCTGCGCCAGGTGGGGCTCGCAGCCGGCAAGACCTTCAACCGCTCGACGCTGGCCGAAGTCACGCAGTACATGACGGATCAGTACTACAGCCGCGGCAAGTACGCAGTCTCGATCGATGCCAAGGTCGAGGACCTGCCCAACAATCGGGTGCGCGTCAACATCGACATCAAGGAAGGCTCGCGCGCCAAGATCCGCAAGATCAACATCGTGGGCAACAGCGCTTTCAAGGAAAAGGACATCCTTGAGACCCTGACGCTCAAGACCCCGAACTGGACCTCATGGTACAAGTCCAGTGATCGCTATTCGCGTGAGTCGCTGCAGGGCGACCTGGAGAAAATCCGGCAGTACTACCAGGATCGCGGCTACGCCAATTTCCGCGCGGATTCAGTGCAGGTGGCGATTGCCCCGGACAAGAGCGACATGTTCATCACCGTGAACATCACCGAAGGCGTCATCTACAAGATTGGTGACGTCAAGCTGGCCGGTGACATGATCGTCAGCGAGGATGAGATCCGGCGCCTGCTGCTGGTGGCCAAGGGCCAGATCTATTCGCAGAAGGTCCTGACCGCCACCGAAGAG
>PMNQ01000159.1 GCA_003162555.1 Gammaproteobacteria bacterium
CCGTGGCCGATTTCGCGGCGCTTCGGTGAACCCATCATGCCGGTCTCACCCACCGAGAACGGCGGGAAGTTGTAATGCAGCATGAAACGCTCGCGGCGGTCGCCTTCGAGCGCGTCAATGATCTGTGCATCGCGCGTCGTGCCCAGCGTGGTCGTCACCAGCGCCTGGGTCTCGCCGCGCGTGAACAGCGCGGAACCGTGGGTGCGCGGCAGCACGCCGACCTTCACGGTGATCGGCCGCACGGTCTTGAGGTCGCGCCCGTCGATGCGCGGCTTGCCATCGAGTATACGGTCGCGGACGATCTTGCTCTCGAGGCGGAACAGTTCGTCGGCAACCTGGTCAGCCTTGAACTGCGCCGCATCGCCGGTGGCCAGCGCTGCAACGAGTTCGACCTTGATTTCCTTGAGGCGCTTCGAACGCTGCTGCTTCTCGGTCAGCAGGTAAGCCGCGTTCAGCAAGGCCAGCGCCTTGCCGCTGACCGCCTGTTCGAGTGCCGCATCCTTCACTTCCGCGGGCGCGGCCCAGCGCGCCTTGCCGGCTTCGGCCGTCAGTTCGTTGATGGCCTTGATCGCCACCTGCATCTGCTCGTGGCCGTACACGACGGCGCCGAGCATCACGTCTTCAGAGAGCCCAGAAGCTTCCGATTCCACCATCAGCACCGCGTGCGCGGTACCGGCGACCACCAGGTCGAGCTGCGAAGCTGCGAGGTCGGTGCGGTTCGGATTCAGTTCGTACTGGCCATTGCGATAACCGACGCGCGCGCCGCCGATCGGTCCTTTGAAAGGAACGCCTGACAGGCACAGCGCCGCCGAGGCGCCGAGCAACGAGGGCACGTCCGCGAGAATTTCCGGATCGAGCGACAGTACGGTTGCAACGACCTGGATGTCATTGAGGAAACCATCGGGAAACAGCGGCCGGATCGGACGATCGATCAGGCGCGAGGTTAGCGTCTCGCGCTCTGAAGGACGGCCCTCGCGGCGGAAGAAGCCGCCGGGAATCTTGCCCGCGGCGTAGGTCTTTTCCTGGTAGTTGACCGTGAGCGGGAAGAAATCGCGCCCCGGGCGCGGCTGCGCTTCAGCGCAGGCAGTTACCAGGACGACGGTGTCGCCCATGGTCACGAGCACGGCGCCGTTGGCCTGTCGTGCGAGCTCACCGGTTTCAATGGTTACGTTATGGGGGCCGTATGCAAAAGACTTTTTGAAGACAGTCACGCTTCAATCCTTAAGATTTCAGAATGGGGTGAAGGAAGTGAGCGCGGCACGCAAAGCGCACCGCAACCGCCGCGCTAGCGGCGCAGGCCAAGGCGCTCGACTACCTGCTGGTAGCTCGCGGGCTTGGTGGCCTTGAGGTAATCCAGGAGCTTGCGCCTCTGGTTCACCATGCGCACGAGGCCGCGGCGCGAGGAGTGATCTGCCTTATGGGTCGTGAAGTGTTCGCTCAGGCCGTTGATGCGCTCCGAGAGCAGCGCGACCTGTACTTCAGGTGAGCCGGTATCCTTGGGATCCCGGCGATACTGGGCGAGCACGTCGCCCTTCTTTTCCGTGGACAAAGCCATTACACGAAAACCCTCTGATCTTTGATATGGGACCGTATTTTGAAGCCGCGCATTGTAGCGGGAGCCTTCCCAACCCTCAAGCGGAACAGTCAGTTACGGCATTGGTCAATCGCCGCCGCAAACAGCCGGGAAGACCTTACGATCCCGCCCTCCAGAGCCTTCCCCAGACCGAGAAACAGCCCGGTGGCGCCGTAGAGCCTCAACTCGCCCGGTTGGGCGTCAGCGGCGACGATTTCCTGCCCGTAACTGATCGCGCGGGCCTGGCTGGCAGACAGCTTGAGCGCGGGAAGGTGCCCCACGGCCAGATCGGCATCCAGCAGCGGGGGTGGCTCCTTGAGGGCCTCGAGCTGCGCCAGCGTCAGCATGGGCGACTCGCGGAACGGTTCGACAAAGTCCCGGCGCAGGGCGATCACGTGCGCGCAGCTGCCAAGTGCCACGCCGAGCTGCTCGACCAGGGTACGGATATAGGTGCCCTTCGAGCAGGTCACGCGCGCCCGCAGCGAATCGGGCGTGAATTCCAGCAGTTCCAGTGCATGGATTTCGATATCGCGCGGCGCGCGCTCGACCTCCTTGCCCTGCCGCGCCAGCTTGTACAGTGGCTGGCCGTCGCGCTTGAGCGCCGAATACATGGGCGGGATCTGCGACTGGCGCCCCCGGTGAGCCGCAAACACGCTCTCGATACGCCCCGGTTCGAGAACCGGCAGCGCAGTACGCTCGACTATCGTGCCTTCGGCATCCCCGGTGTCGGTGCGCTCTCCTAGTCGCATCTTTACGGAGTAACCCTTGATGCCGGCTAGCAGCGCACCAGCCAGCTTGGTGGCCTCGCCGATGCAGATCGGCAACATGCCCGTGGCGAGCGGATCCAGGCTCCCGGTGTGGCCGGCTTTCGGCCTGCCGAGCAGGTATCGCACCCGCTGCAGTGCGCCGTTCGAGCTTAGTCCCAGCGGCTTGTCGAGCAGCAGGATGCCGCACAGATTCTGGCTGTCAGGACTCATCGCCGCGTGTCGACGCCGGCCCGGGCTGCCCTGTCGCGGCGCTTTCCAGGGCCTTGTCGGAGGCGACGGCATTGTTGATGAGTTGCGTCAGGGACTGCGCGTGCTCGAGGGCCGTATCGAGCAGGAATTCCAGCCGCGGCGCGTGACGGAGTCCCAGCTGGCGCGCCACTTCGCCGCGCAGGAATCCGGCCGCGCTCTTCAGGCCCGCGAGTATCTCGTCCGCATTGCGGTCCTTCCCGAACGGCAGGAACCAGACGCGCGCGGCGCTCAGATCCTCGAGCAGCGAGACCGCGGTGATCGTCAGGTTGCCGACGCGCGGATCCTTGACCGCACGCGGCACCAGCGCCGCCAGCGCGCGCTGCATCTGCGCCTCGATGCGCTGGTGACGCGAGTTGTGCTGAGGCATCTTCCTAGGGCCTGTTCACGCCTGGGGGATCGCTGCGACGGCGACCAGCATCGTTCCGGACCAGGCGCGCCGAGCGATGTGTGCTCATTGCACATGAGCGAGACGCAACACCGTCCGGGACGATGCTGGCCCCGGCCCTTCGGGTTGCGCCCCCAAAGCCACCATGCGGCGTTGCTCGTCGTTCATTTGGAATAACCAAACTTCTCTCCTCGCGCCTTGCCTGNNGGCTTTGGGGGCAGCAACGCAGCGACCCCCCAGGCGTGTGAACAGGCCCTTGGTCTGCGCCGCTTACTGGATGGTGCGGACGATTTCAGTGCGCGAATAGCACTCGATCTGGTCGTTGGCCCGCACGTCCTGGTAGTTCTTCACGCCGATGCCGCACTCGGTGCCGGCACGCACCTCGCCCACGTCGTCCTTGAAGCGGCGGAGCGATTCGAGCGCACCCTCGAAGATCACCACGTTGTCGCGCAGCACGCGGATCGGGTTGTTGCGCTTGACCGCGCCTTCGGTGACGAGGCACCCGGCCACGACGCCGAATTTGCTGGAACGGAACACCTCGCGCACCTGCGCGACGCCGACGATGGTCTCCCTGATCTCGGGCGCCAGCAGGCCGCTCATCAGCTGCTTCACGTCGTCGATGGCTTCGTAAATGATGCTGTAGTAGCGGATCTCGACGCCGGTCTCCTTGACCGCCTCGCGCGCACCGCTGTCGGCACGCACGTTGAAACCGATGACGATGGCACGCGACGCCGCCGCCAGCTGCACATCGGAAGCAGTGATGCCGCCTACGCCGCTGGCGATGATGCGCACCGCCACTTCATCGGTAGAGAGCTTGTTGAGCGCGTCACGCAGCGCCTCGGCGCTGCCCTGCACGTCGGTCTTGATGAGCACCGCGACCTGGCCGGCCTTGGCCTCGCCCAGGGTCGAGAATACGTCTTCACTGCGCGCGCCCTGCTTGGCGAGCTTCACGTCGCGCGTCTTGCCGAGACGGTGCGATGCGACTTCGCGCGCGCGCCGCTCGTTCTCGACCACCAGCAGTTCATCGCCGGCGTTTGGCGCACCCGAGAGCCCGAGCACCACGACCGGCACGGAGGGCCGCGCCTCTTCGACCGGGTTGCCCGCTTCGTCGAACATGGCGCGTACGCGCCCGAACTCGCTGCCGGCCAAAATGTAATCGCCCCGTTTCAGCGTACCCTTTTTGACGAGAGCTGTGACCACGGCGCCGCGGCCCTTTTCCATGCTGGCCTCGACCACAAACGCGATCGCCGGGCCGCCGAGCGGAGCCTTGAGCTCAAGCACTTCCGCCTGCAACAGAATCGCCTCGAGCAGCGCATCGACGCCGGCGCCGGTGCGTGCCGAGACATTGACGAACATGTTCTGGCCGCCCCAGTCCTCGGGGATCACTTCCTGCTTGGCGAGTTCGTTGCGCACCTTTTCCGGATCGGCATCCGGCTTGTCCACCTTGGTGACCGCGACAACAATCGGTACGCCAGCGGCACGCGCATGCTGGATCGCTTCGATGGTCTGCGGCATGACGCCNNTGATCGACGTGCCCCATGACGGTCACGACCGGGGCACGGGTGTCGAGCTGCTCTGCGGCGTCCGTGGTCTGCAGGTCGGCTTCGATCTGCTCTTCCTTGGCCGCGGTGGCGCTGTGCCCCAGCTCTTCGGATACCAGGATGGCCGTGTCCTGGTCGATAGGCTGGTTTATGGTGGCCATCACGCCCATGTT
>PMNQ01000089.1 GCA_003162555.1 Gammaproteobacteria bacterium
CCGATGGGCAGCCGCAGTATTCACTGCACGCCACGCAGATCTCGCAGCCCGCGCCGACCGCCGACATCGAGCTGACCGCACCGCAATTCGTTTTCCACGGTGAAACCGAATGGACTCTGGCCGCCGCACGCGGCGTGCTGCCGCCGGCCGCCCAGCAGATCGACCTGCTGGGCGATGTCATCGCACGCGGCGTGCGGACAGGCTCGGAGCCACTGCAATTGCGCACCGCGAGCGTCAGGGTGGACATGCAGGCGCGCACCGCGGATTCCAGCGACGCGGTCGCGATGGAATGGGGACGCAACCGCCTGTGGGCGAGCGGACTGCATGCCGATATGAAGACCGATGAGCTCAAGCTAAAATCGCCGGTACATGGCGAAGTTGCACGAATAGAGCAGTGAAGGATACCGACACGCACCGCATGTGGATTTTGGCGCTGCTGCTGGCGGCGGCCATGCCGGCCGTTGTGGCGGCGGCCGATGACGAGGCCGGCGCCAGGTCCGATTGCAACCCGGACAACGAGGCCAGCTGGCCCGCCTGCAAGAACGGCACGGTGTGCCTGTGCGCGGGCGATGTCGAGTACCGGCGCGACAAGGTCATCTTCAACGACCTGGTGCTGTACCAGGGTGGCAGCCCGATGCAGGTGCGTGCGCATCGCGCCGAGACCGCCTCGACCGACATGTCGGACGGCACCTGGAATCTTTCCGGCGGCGTCAAATCGCGGCTCGCGCAGGGCAAGCTTGCCGCCGACAACGCCACCGTGCATTTCGAATCCAGCAACATGACGGCGGCCATGTTCGACGGCAAGCCAGCCACGTTCGAAGAGAGCGGGTCGTCGGCCGGCGCGGCAAGCAGCGCAGCCGGTCCGCTAAGCAACGTGCGCGGCAGTGCACACTCGATCGAATACGACAACGTCGGCGGCGGTGAAGTCAGGCTCCGTGGCGACGTGCAGCTGTTCGACGGCTGCAAGGACATCCACGGCGACGGTTTCGTCTACAACCTGGTGCAGAAGAGCCTCAAGAGCCTGGAGCCCGTGGCCGGCGCAACCCGTGAGCGCGTCCGCGGCACCTTCCAGCAAAAGTGCAAGCCTACTGCGCCGACCACTAACGCCACTGCGCCGGTTGGTGGTGCCGGCGCATTGCCCGCCAACGCGCCCGCTGCTACGCAGCCTGCGCCAGGCGCACCGGCCGCACCGGCTACGCCCGCGTCGGCAACCTCGGCGCCGCCGAAATCACCATGAGCACGCTCAGCGCAACCGGACTCAACAAGCACTACGGCACACGCCAGGTGGTGCGCGCGCTGTCGATGGAGATCCACACCGGTGAGGTCGTGGGACTCCTCGGTCCGAACGGCGCCGGCAAGACCACCGCTTTCTACATGATCGTCGGGCTGGTGAAAGCCGACGGCGGCCAAATCCAGCTCGACGGGCGCGACCTGACGCCGCTGACGATCGACCAGCGCGCGCGGCTGGGCCTGGGCTACCTGCCGCAGGAGGCCTCGGTGTTCCGGCGCCTGACTGCGGCCGACAACATTACGGCGATTCTCGAGCTGGTGCCGGGACTCGACCGGGCCGAGCGGGCGCGGCGCCTGGAGGAACTGCTCGGGCAGCTGCACATCACGCACGTGCGCGACACCTTGGGCATGTCGCTGTCCGGCGGCGAGCGGCGGCGCGTCGAAATTGCGCGCGCGCTGGCGGCCGGGCCGCGTTTCATATTGCTGGACGAACCGTTCGCCGGGGTCGATCCGCTGTCGGTGGCCGATATCCAGCAGATCATCCGCGATCTGGCCGCGCGTGGCATCGGCGTGCTGATCACCGACCATAATGTGCGCGAAACGCTGGGGGTGTGCGCACGCGCGTATATCGTCAATCGGGGCACTGTAATCGCTTCCGGAACCGCGGAACAAGTGCTTGCCAACCCGGAGGTGAAAGAGGTGTACTTGGGCGAGTCTTTCCGCCTGTAGACCCAGGGCCTGTTCACACCTAGGACATCGATGCGTTGCAGCTCAAAAAGCTTTCAGGCAAGGCGCGCGGCGCGCTGCGTGGTCATTCCACGTAAGCGCCAAGCAACGCCGTATGAAAGCTTTTTGAGCGCAACCCTCCGGGGCCGGCTTGGGTCTGTGCAGGGCTTCGTTGCTCCTCCTTCATGTACACTGAGTACACTTCGGTCGTCGCGCCTTGCCCTGCACAAAACCGGGCACGGCCGCATCGACGTCCTGGGTGTGAACAGGCCCTAACGAGGCCCCACCGCATTGCTCAAAGCTTCCCTGCAGCTCCGCCTGGGCCAGTCGCTGACGATGACACCGCAGCTGCAGCAGGCCATACGGCTACTGCAACTTCCCACGATCGAACTGCAGGCGCATATCCGCGAGGCCCTTGAAAGCAACGTCATGCTCGAGCAGGACGAGGAGGCCGAAGCCGCCGCGTTCCAGCCCCTGGCCACCACCGAGATGGGCGGCGAAACCACGACGCCCGAGCCCGAAGTCAACGTCGAGGTTGTCGACGATGGCTGGAACGACCAGAGCGTCGGCCCGGCCGAGAATCCCTGGAGTCCCGGCGACGACGAACGGCAGCAGGACATCGCCGACGCGACCGGCCAGACGCTGCGTGAACACCTGCTGTGGCAGCTCGAGTTGCCGCAGCTCACGGCGCGCGAGCAATCCATCGGGCGCGCAATCATCGATGCCATCAACGACGACGGGTATCTCGGCGATCCGCTCGAGGAAATCGCCGCCACGCTCCGTCCCGAAACCGAGGCAACGAGCGATGAAGTGGCCGCGGTGCTGGCCATCGTGCAGGGCTTCGATCCGTCCGGAGTTGGTGCACGCTCGGTGAGCGAGTGCCTGACGATGCAACTCAATATGCTCGACCCGGCCACAGCGGGCCTGGCGACCGCGCACCTGCTGGCGCTGAATCATCTGGAACTGGTGGCCAGCCGCGAACTGGCGGCGCTCCGGCGCGTGCTGCATGCCAGCGACGAGGAACTGGAGGCGGCGCTGGCGCTGGTGCGCGCTTGTCACCCGCGCCCTGGCTCGGTGTTCAGCACCGCCGCGCCCGAGTACGTGGTGCCGGATGTGTTTGTGCGCCGCACCGCGCGCGGCTGGTCGGTGGAAATCAATCCGTCCACGCTGCCGAAGGTGCGCGTCAACCAGGGCTACGCCGACCTGATCGGCCGCGGCAGCGATCACGCGACCATGCGCACGCAGCTGCAGGAAGCGCGCTGGCTGCTCAAGAGCCTGGAGATCCGCAATGACACGCTGCTGAAGGTCGCGCGTTCGATCGTCGCGCGCCAGAGCGCGTTCCTCGAGCAGGGCGAGGAGTACATGCAGCCGATGATCCTGCGCGATATCGCCGAGGCGATCGAGATGCACGAATCGACGGTGTCGCGCATCACCTCGGGCAAGTACATGCACACGCCGCGCGGCGTGTTCGAGCTGCGCTACTTTTTCTCCAGCAAGGTCGAGGACGCCAGCGGCGGCGCCGGCAACTCCTCGACTGCGATCCGCGCCAAGATCAAGAAGCTGATCCGCGAGGAAGACCCGGCCAATCCGCTCAGCGACAGCCGCATCGCCGAGCTGCTGAGCGTTGCTGGCATCCCGGTGGCGCGCCGCACCGTGGCCAAGTACCGCGAATCCATGCGCCTCGCGCCTTCGAACGAACGCCGCCGTGACGCCGGGAAAATACCCAGCCACGCGACCTGACCCATGCCCTGACAATGGACCCACGACAGAAGGAGTAACCCATGCATCTGAGCGTCACCGGCCACCATGTCGAGATCACGGCCTCGCTGCGCAGCTATGTGGAGAAGAAGCTCGAGCGCCTGGTGCGCCACTCCGATCATGTATTCGATGCCCACTGCGTGCTGACGGTCGAAAAACTAGTGCAGCGCGCCGAGACCACGCTGCACCTGCGCGGCGAAAGCGTGCACGCGCTGGCCGAGGACGCCAACATGTACGCCGCGATCGACGCCCTGACCGACAAGCTCGAACGCCTGGTGCGCAAGCATAAGGAAAAGATCACCGATCACCACGCTGCCGAGGCGCAGAAAAGCGCGCGTCTGTAGCGTTGGCGTCTGGCCGGCTGCCGCATGCAACTCATCATACTCAGCGGACTGTCAGGCGCCGGCAAGAGCGTGGCGCTGCACATGCTCGAAGATCTCGGGTATTACTGCATCGACAACATGCCGGCGGCGCTGCTCAAGCCATTCATCGCGCACAGCGTGCGCAGCAGCGACAAGATCTACGCGCGCACCGCCATCAGCCTCGATGCGCGCAACAGCGAAGCGGAGATCGGCTCGGTGCCGACGCTGGTCGACGAACTCAGGCGCAGCGGCATCGACTGCGAAGTGCTGTTCCTGATCGCCGGCGAGGCCGAACTTCTGCGCCGCTTCGCCGAGACCCGCCGCGTGCATCCGCTCAGCCGCCAGGGCGAGAGCCTGCGCGAGGCCATTGCCAGCGAACGGCGCCTGCTCGAGC
This sequence comes from Gammaproteobacteria bacterium, assembly GCA_003162555.1. Taxonomy (GTDB): domain Bacteria; phylum Pseudomonadota; class Gammaproteobacteria; order Steroidobacterales; family Steroidobacteraceae; genus FEN-1191. The sequence continues at coordinate 4,471 of PMNQ01000089.1, forward strand.
CGATTGCCGCCTGCGCCGACCAGGTGCTCGACACTTCGCAACTGGGCGTGCACCAGCTGCGCGAACAGATCCAGCGCCGCATCGACCCGCGTTCGTCCGACTGGCTTTCGCTCCAGCTCGAGTCCTTCGGCTTCAAGCACGGCATTCCGGGCGATGCGGATTTCGTTTTCGACGCGCGCTCGCTCCCCAATCCCTACTGGGAGAGTACGCTGCGCGCGCTGACCGGCCGCGATGCCGCGGTGGTGCGATTCCTGGAAGAGCAGCCCGCGGTGCGGGAATTCATCGACGATGTGGCGACTTTCATGATCGCGCGCCTGCCCGCCTACCGCAGCAGCGCACGGCGCTACCTGACCGTGGCCGTAGGTTGCACCGGTGGCCAGCATCGCTCGGTCTACATCGTCGAACGGCTGGCGGAAATCTTCGCGCGCACGCTGCCCGAAGTGCGTGTGCGCCACTCCGGGCTTACGCAGACCGGCACCGCCACCGAAGTGCGCGTCGGCGCCCGCTCCTAGCCGTCCCTGGCCGCTAGCCGCCCGCACGCCGCGCGGCGAAGCCGCGCTTCACCAGCTCCGCGACCAGCGTGTCGCGATGCTCTCCCTGGATCTCGATGACGCCGTCGCGCTGCGTGCCGCCCGAACCGCAGCGCTTCTTCAGCTCGGCGGCCAGCGCAGTGAGTTCCGCGTCTCCAAGCGGGAGCCCCGTGATCACCGATACCACCTTGCCGCCGCGTCCCTGCGTGGTGCGCGACACGCGCACGGCGCCTGTGCCCGGCCGTGCAGCTTTGCCGCGGGCATCCTTGCAGGCGCATTGCGCCACAGGGCGCTGGCAGCCCGGGCAGATCCGCCCGACATCGCTCCGGTAGACAATATTCACAAGCGGCCGTGCAAATTCAAAAACGTCGGCCTCAGCGGCTATCCCGCGCGCGCAGCCAGCGCTTCGGCCGACGCGCCGGCATCCGCCGCCGCCACGGCGCTCATGTCGACGATGCGGCGCACCGTCGATGAGGGCGTCATGATGTGCACCGGCTGCGCGATGCCGAGCAGGATGCCGCCGACGATCACGCCGCCCCCGCCCGCCGCAATGCGCAGCGCGTTGTAGCAGATGTTGGCGGCATCCACGTTCGGCATGATCAACAGGTTTGCATCGTGCTGCAGGTGCGAGTCCGGGAACTCGCTGGCGCGGATGGCGCTCGAAAGCGCCGAGTCCGCGCGCATCTCGCCATCCACTTCCAGGTCGGCGTCGCGGTCCCGGATCAGCCCAAGCGCCACGCGCATCTTCTGCGCCGAGGGCGCGTCCGAGCTGCCGAAGCTCGAATGCGAGACCAGCGCGACCCGCGGTGTCATACCGAAGCGCCGCACCTGTTCGGCGGCCAGCAGCGTCATCTCGGCGATCTGTTCGGCGTCGGGATCGCGATTGACGTGCGTGTCGCAGAAAAACAGCTGCCGGTCATTGAGGATCAGCAGCTGCATGGTTGCCACAGTGTGCACGCCGCGGCGCAGGCCAATGACACGCCGCACGAATTTCAGGTGATCGAGATAATCGCCAACCGTGCCGCACAGCATCGCGTCGGCGTCACCGCGGCGCAGCAGCATGGCGCCAATCAGCGAGGTGCGGCTGCGCATCTGCTCCATCGCCAGCGCCCGCGTGACGCCGCTCCGGCAGGCCAGCTCGTAGTACTCGCTCCAGGCATCGCGGAAGCGCGCATCGTTGTGCACGTTGACGGCTTCGCAATGCTCGCCGAGCCGTAGGCGGAGCCCGAGTTTCTCGATGCGCGCTTCCATCAGCTCGATGCGGCCAATCAGGATCGGCCGGGCCAGTCCTTCATCGACCACCACCTGCACCGCCTGCAGCACGCGCGGATCCTCGCCCTCGGCATAGATCAGGCGCTGCGGATGCCGCTTCGCGGTCGCGAACACGGCGCGCATCGCGGAGGCAGACTGGTACACGAACTGCGACAGGCTGGCGCGATAGGCGGCGAGATCGGCAATCGGCCGGGTCGCCACGCCGCTGTCCATGGCGGCGCGCGCCACGGCCGGCGCGATCATCGTGATCAGCCGCGGATCGAAGGCGCGCGGAATCAGGAACTGCGGACCGAAACCTTCGCTGCTCTCGCCGTAGGCCGCGGTGGCGACATCCGACTGCTCAGCCTGCGCCAATTCCGCCAGCGCGTGCACCGTCGCCAGTTTCATCGCCTCGTTGATCACCGTCGCACCGACATCGAGCGCGCCGCGGAAGATGAACGGGAAGCACAGCGAGTTGTTCACCTGGTTCGGGTAGTCGGAACGACCGGTGCAGACGATGCAATCGGGCCGCGCGGCCTGCGCCAGCTCCGGGCGGATCTCCGGTTCGGGGTTGGCCAACGCCAGGATCAAAGGGCGCGGCGCCATGCGCGCCACCATTTCAGGCTTGAGCACGCCCGGGCCCGAGAGCCCAAGAAAAATATCGGCGTCGACGACGATCTCGGCCAGCGTGCGCGCCTTGGTTGCGCGCGCGTAGCGCAGCTTGTCGGCGTCAGTATTCGGGCGGCCCAAGTAGACCACGCCGCTGCTGTCGGCGATGGTCACGTTTTCTTTGCGCAGCCCCACCGCGACCAGCAGGTCAAGGCAGGCCAGCGCCGCAGCACCGGCACCAGACCCTGCGACCTTCACGTCGGCGATGTTCTTGCCGACGACTTTAAGGCCGTTGAGCACGGCGGCCGTGACGATGATCGCGGTGCCATGCTGATCGTCGTGGAACACCGGNNTTGCCTTCCATCACCGGCTTGGCGGCCAGCGGACCGATGTTGCCCAGTCCCAGTACCGCGGTGCCGTTCGTGACCACCGCGACCAGGTTGGCGCGCGCCGTCATGCTGGCCGCTTCGAGTGGATCATCCTTGATCAGCAGGCTCGCGTACGCGACGCCCGGTGAGTAAGCCAGCGAGAGGTCGCGCTGGTTGGCCAGCGCCTTGGTCGGCGTCAGTGCGATCTTGCCGGGCGTGGGCAGGCGGTGATAGTCCAGCGCGGCTTTCTTGAGCTCTTCTTCCACTCAGTTCCCCCTCACAGATCTCAAATCACGGCGACTCAGGTCATGGCGCCTCAAGGGCCAAACGTCAGGGCCGGCATCTTTATGGTACGCGACAACAGCCCGCCGCCGAGAAACTCCATCAGTTCGTCGTGTTGCGCGTGTGCGTCGCGTATCCCCAGCGCAATCAGTTCACGCGTGAACGTCGATTCGAACATCAGGTAGCTGGCAAGCTGCGCGCCGCCGGCGCCGCGCGCGCCCATCACGCGCAGCAGCGCCCGCAGGCTGCGCGGCAGGCTGCTGATATGCCGGCCGGCGATCTCGCGCAGGTCCTGGCTCGGCGCGATCATCAGAGTCGCCACCTTGTGCACGCCCGGCACCGCGCTCGGCGCGACTTCCGCGACCTGATTGAGGCGTGCCACGTGCTCCACGTTGGCGTAGATCTGGTCCATGAACAGGGTGTCGAGCATATAGCCGAACAACTGACCCATGCTCGGCGATTCGGCCACGGCGCGGCGATCATTGACGCCCGCACCCTTCTCGGAGCGCACGCCGATGACCAGCAGCCGGTCGGCGCCCAGATGGATGGCCGGACTCAACGGCCACAACTGCCGCTGCGCGCCGTCGCCGTAATACTCGCCATCGAGCATCACCGGCGGAAACAGGAATGGCACGGCCATGCTCGCCATCAGATGATCGAGCTTCAGCGGCTCGCGCCGACCTATACGCTGGTGCCGCTCCCACCCCGCAACGCCGGCCTCTCCCTCGAAGAAGGCCACCGAAGCCGCACTGGTGTAGCTGGTGGCGCACAGGGCCAGCGCCTTGAGTGCGCCGCGCCGCAAACTGGTTTGCAGATGGTCCCAATGAATATTGCGTTCCAGCAGCGCACGCAACGGAGAATTGTCGAATATGGCTGCCGGTGGCGGCAGCAGTATGCCGCCGGAAACGAGTGACGTGGCCCAATGCAGTCCTGAGCGCAGCATGCTGAGCGCATCGGCCTGGAGCACCTGATCAACGTGAAACTGCCGCCAGACCCGCTCGAGCGAATCAACCGCCCGATGCCAATGGCAGGCCTCGGTGGCCAGCACCGTTGCCGCGACCGCGCCGGCCGAGGTGCCAACAATGACCGGAAACGGATTGGGCACGCCGGGCAGCATGTCGGCGATCGCCCGCAGCACGCCCACCTGGTAGGCGGCGCGCGCGCCACCTCCGGGCAACACCAGACCCACGGTGTTGCCGACGCTCTGCCTGGAGCTGAGTGACGGTGGCGCGTCCACAAGCATAAGATACTCGCAATCAGCGGAGGACCGTCATGAATGCAAGTCTCGTTTCCCGAATCGGCATGCTGTTATTCGCGCTGACACTCCCGCTGTGCGTGGCGGCCGAGCCCACCACCGGCTCAGTGGCGCCCAATTTCAGGCTGCAGGACCAGCACGACGCCTGGATCAGCCTGGCCGACCAGCGCGGCAAATGGCTGGTGGTGTATTTCTACCCGATGGATGAAACGCCCGGCTGCACCGCCGAAGCCTGCGAGTTTCGCGACAATATTTTTGCGTTCCGCAAACTCGGCGTGAATGTGCTGGGCATCAGCGTGCAGGACGTGAGTTCGAAAAAAGAATTCGCCGCCAAACACAGCCTGCCATTTTCGGTGCTCGCCGATGCGGACAAATCCGTGGCCAAATCCTACGGCGTGCTCAGCATGCTGGGCTTCGCCCGCCGCGAAACTTTCGTGATCGACCCGAAGGGCCGCATCGCCAAGCACTACCCGGATGTCGACCCGAAGACGCATTCCAAGCAGCTGCTCACGGACCTGCAGTCCTTGATCAAACCGACGGGTTGAACCAACTGCCGATCGCGCGTCCGGGCGCAACCCCCTGACGATGGAGCTTGTCATTGCTGCTGCACGCTTGGTGTCTTGCGCGCGATTTGCTGCGCGCCGAGCGCGGGCGCAGGCGGCTGCCAGTGCTACTTCAAATTCTTGCGGTACGACAACAAGGCCTTAGCCGCCCGCCCGCGCGAGGGCACGGCGAAATTCTGCGCGGCCTGGCGCGCGGAATTTCGACCCGCGCGCAGCCATGAGCGCGCAAAACACCAAGCGCGCGGCAGCAACGCCGAGATTCATCTTCAGGGTTGCGTCACCCGCACGATCTGCATCGAGTTCGTCCCACCCGACACCCCCGTCAGCTCACCCTTGGTGAGAATCACCAGATCATCGACGTCGACCAGACCCTGGCTGAGGAGGCGCTCAAAGATCGCGCGGTACAGCTCCTGCGGGCGGCTGTCAGTGATGTCGAAGGGCACGGCGTATACGCCGCGATAAAGCGTGACGCGGCGCCGTGTGCCGTCGTGACGGGTGAAGGCGTAGATCGGAATATCGGCGCGGATGCGGCTCATCCACAGCGGCGTCAGGCCCGATTCGGTCAGCGCGACGATGGCGCGGACGCGCATGTGATTGGCGGTGTACATCACCGCGCGCGAGATCGCCTCTTCGGTGTTGCTGAATTCTTCTTCAACGCGGACCAGGCCGCGCGGCGCGCCGAGCTGGTATTTTTCGGCGCCGCGGATCACATCCGCCATCGCCTGCACCGCCTTGACCGGATACTTGCCGGCGGCGGTTTCGGCCGAGAGCATCACCGCATCGGTTCCGTCGAGCACCGCGTTGGCCACATCGCTGACTTCGGCACGCGTCGGCATCGGATTCTGAATCATCGATTCCATCATCTGCGTCGCGGTGATCACCACGCGATTGCGCGCCAGCGACTGGCGGATGATGGTCTTCTGGAGCCCGGTGAGTTCGGCGTAACCCATCTCCACGCCCAGGTCGCCGCGCGCCACCATCACCGCATCGGTCACGGCGAGGATGCCGGCGAGATTGTCGAGCGCTTCGTGGCGCTCGATCTTCGCGACCACGCGCGCCTCGCCGCGCCACTTGCGCAGTTCGCTCTGCGCGCGGCGCATGTCGTCGCCGTCGCGCGCGAACGAGACGGCCAGGTAGTCGATGCCGAGTTCAGCGGCGAGCTGCACGTCGGCAAGGTCCTTCTCGGTAAGCGCGGGTGCGGAGATGCCGCCACCTTGTCGGTTGAGACCCTTGCGGTTGGAGAGTTCGCCGCCGACGCGCACCACGCAGTGGATGCGGGTGCCGGCGACGCGCTCGACGCCGAGGATGATCTGACCGTCGGCCAGCAGCAGCGAGTCGCCGGCGCGCACATCGTTGGGCAGGTTCTGGTACGCGCAGCCGACTTCGGTGTCATTACCGGCGGTGGCATCGAGCGCCGTGTCGAGCGCGAACGGTTTGCCCTCGACCAGTTGGACTGCACCCTTGGCAAAACTCTCGATGCGGATCTTGGGACCCGCAAGGTCGGCGAGGATGCCGATGTTGCGCCCGGCGGCCTTCGCGGCTGCGCGCACGCTGTCGACGCGCTTGCGCTGGGATTCGCGCGTACCGTGCGAAAAGTTGATGCGCGCCACATCGAGACCGGCCGCCACCATGCCGGCGATGACAGCCGGATCATCGGTGGCGGGTCCGAGTGTGGCGACAATCTTGGTGCGGCGTCCGGTTTCCATTCTTTAAATTCCTTTAGCCTGCCGCGCGGGCCTGCAGCATGGCCACCGCCGGCAGTGTCTTGCCCTCGACAAACTCGAGGAACGCGCCGCCGCCGGTGGAAATGTAGGAGATGCCGTCCTCGACACCATATTTTTCGATCGCCGCCAGCGTATCGCCGCCGCCGGCGAGCGAATAGGCGGCGCTGCTGGCGATGGCGTTGGCGATAGCCTTGGTGCCTTCGCCGAACTGGTCGAATTCGAATACGCCGACGGGACCGTTCCACAAAACCGTGCCGGCGCTCTTGATCACCGCGCACAGCCGCTCGGCCGTGTCGGGGCCGATATCGAGGATCATCTCGTCCGCAGTCACCTCGCCGACCGCGCGCACGTCGGCATGCGCCGTCGCGGCGAACTCGCGCGCCACCACCACGTCGGTCGGCAGCGGAATCTCGGCGCCGCGTTCACGCGCCTGCGTCAGCAGGCGCCGCGCCATGTCGAGCATGTCGGTCTCGCACAGCGACTTGCCGACCTGCAGGCCGGTCGCGGCGAGAAAAGTGTTGGCGATGCCGCCGCCGACGATCAGCTTGTCGACTTTCTTGAGCAGTGACTCCAGCACCGTGAGCTTGGTTGAGACCTTGGAGCCGGCGACGATCGCGACCAGCGGCCGTGCCGGCTTGAGCAGCGCGCGTTCGAGCGCATCGAGCTCGGCGACCAGCAGTGGTCCGGCGCAGGCGACCGGCGCAAACCGGCCGACACCGTGCGTACTGGACTCGGCGCGATGCGCGGTGCCGAAGGCATCCATGACGTAGACATCGGCGAGCGCGGCCATGCGGCGCGAGAGCGCTTCGTCGTCGGCCTTCTCGCCCTTGTTGTAGCGCACGTTCTCGCACAGCACCGCGGCGCCCGGCGCGCACTCAACGCCGTCGAGCCAATCCCTGACCAGCGGCACTGGTGCGCCCAGCAGTTCGGAGAGCCGCACCGCCACCGGCGCGAGCGACAGCTCGGGCTCAAACGTGCCTTCCTTCGGCCGGCCCAGGTGCGAGAGGATCAGCACCCGGGCCTTTTTCTCCAGCGCCATCCGGATCGTCGGCAGCGCGGCGCGGATGCGCGCATCGCTGGTGACCTTGCCGTCCTTGATCGGCACATTCAGGTCTTCACGGATCAGCACCCGTTTGCCGGCGAGATCGAGATCCGCCATCCGCAGCAGCGATGGCATGCGCTGGATCGCCGCGTTCAAGCCGCGCGCGACCAGGCCAGCGTCGTGTCGATCATGCGGTTCGAGAAGCCCCACTCGTTGTCGTACCAGGAGCAGACCTTGACGAGGTTGCCTTCGATAATCTTCGTCAGCGTCGCGTCATAGGTCGACGAAGCCGGATCGTGGTTGTAGTCGACCGACACCAGCAGCGCCTCGGTGTAGGCCAGGATTCCCTTGAGCGGCCCGCTGCTCGCAGCCGCCTTGATGAGCGTGTTGATCTCCTCGATCGTGGTCGCGCGCTTGGGCACGAAGGTGAGGTCGACCAGCGAGACGTTGATGGTGGGCACGCGAATCGCAAATCCGTCGAGCCGCCCCTTGAGCTCCGGCAGCACCAGGCCAACGGCCGCGGCAGCGCCAGTCTTGGCCGGGATCATCGACATGGTCGCGGAGCGCGCGCGGCGGATGTCCTCGTGATACACATCCGTCAGGCGCTGGTCGTTGGTGTAGGCGTGGATGGTGGTCATGAGGCCCGAATGGATGCCGATGCCATCGTTGAGCACCTTGGCCAGCGGCGCGAGGCAGTTGGTCGTGCACGATGCATTGGAAATCACGGTCTGCGTGGACTTCAGCACGTTGTGGTTCACGCCATAGACCACCGTCGCGTCGACATCCTTGCCGCCCGGCGCCGAGATCACCACTTTCTTCGCGCCGCCGGCGATGTGCTTGCCGGCGTCGGCCTTGGTGGTAAAAAAACCCGTACATTCGAGTACGTATTCAGCGCCGAGTACACCCCAGGGAATCTGCGCCGGGTCGCGGTGCGCGGTCACCTTGATGCGATCGCCGTTGACGATCATGGAATCGCCCTCGACGCTCACCTTGCCCGGGAATTTGCCGTGGGCCGTGTCGTAGCGCGTCAGGTGCGCATTGGCCTGCGCGTCGCACAGGTCGTTGATGCCCACGATCTGGATTTCATTCTGGCGGCCGCTCTCGTAGAGCGCGCGGAGAATGTTGCGGCCGATGCGACCGTACCCGTTGATGCCCACCTTCACTGCCATTGCCCACTCCTTGGATATGATCGCTTAGCGAACCTACGATTCTAGTACGACCTTCAGCACATTGTCGGCGCCGAGGCCAAATTTACGGAACAGCTCGGGCGCCTTGCCCGAGGCGCCGAACTCGTCGATGCCCAGTACCCGTCCGCTCGTGCCGACATAGCGCCACCACAGGCCGGTGGCGCCCGCCTCGATCGCCAGACGCCGCGTCACCGCGGCGGGCAGCACGGATTCCCGCCAGGCGGCATCCTGTGCGTCGAAAACCGCCGTGCAGGGCATCGAGACCAGGCGCACGCGCCGTCCCTGCGCCTGCGCCGCCTTGACCGCATCGAAGGCCAATGACACTTCAGACCCCGTGGCAATCACGAGCTGCTCGGGTGTGCCCTCGCAGTCGAGCAATACATAGCCGCCCCGGGCGATCCATTCTGGTGCAGCCGTGGCGGCGACCTGCGGCAAGCCCTGGCGCGTCAGCACCAGGCAGCTTGGGCCCTGGCTGCGCTCGATGACGGCGCTCCAGGCCACCGCGGTCTCGAGCGCATCGGCCGGACGCCACACATGCAGATGCGGAATCAGCCGCAGGCTGGCGAGGTGCTCGATCGGCTGGTGCGTCGGACCATCTTCGCCGAGGCCAATCGAATCGTGCGTGTAGACCAGCACCACGCGCTGGCGCATGAGGCAAGCCATGCGCACCGCATTGCGTGCGTAGTCCGAAAAAGTGAGGAAGGTGCCGCCGAAGGGAATGCAACCGCCGTGCAGCGCGACGCCGGTCATCATTGCGGTCATGCCGAATTCGCGCACGCCGTAGTGCAGGTAGCTGCCCGAAGCATCATCGTGCGTGATGACGCGCGCGCCCTTGCGCAACGTGTTATTCGAGCCGGTAAGGTCGGCCGAGCCGCCAAGCAGCTCCGGGAGCCCGTCGCCGATCACGTTGAGCGTGTTCTGTGAGGAGACGCGCGTCGCCTGCGCGCCGCTGGTCGCGGCAGCGGACGTATACGACTGCGCGCGCTGCGCCGGCCAGTTGGCAGGCAACTCGCCCTGCATGCGCCGCACGAACTCCGCCGCCAGTTGCGGATGCTGGTCGCGATAACGCGCGAACAATTCCTGCCAGGCCTGTTCTGCCGCGCGCCCCTTGGCCTGGCAGTCCCACGCGGCACGCAGTTCAGCCGGCACCACGAACGGGGGTTCGGTCCAGTTCAGGAGCTTGCGCACGGCGGCCACTTCTTCCACGCCCAGCGGCTCGCCATGCGCTTTGGCGGTGCCGCCGCGTGTAGGCGCCGGATAGCCGATCTCGGTGCGACAGCAGATCAACGAGGGACGCGCGGTGTCGGCCTGCGCGACGCGAATCGCGGCGGCCACGGCCTCGCCGTCCTGGCCATCGACAGCGCGAATCACCTGCCAGCCGTAGGCTTCGAAGCGTTTCGGGGTATCGTCGGCGAACCAGCCGGCGACCTTGCCGTCAATGGAAATGCCGTTGTCATCGTAGAGGCATATGAGCTTGCCGAGGCCCAGCGTGCCAGCGAGCGAGGCCACTTCATGCGAGATGCCTTCCATCAGGCAACCGTCGCCGACGAATACCCAGGTGCGATGATCGACGATGGCAAGGTCAGGCTGATTGAACTGCGCCGCCAGCACTTTTTCCGCGAGTGCCATGCCGACCGCATTCGCGAGCCCCTGCCCCAGCGGCCCGGTCGTGGTCTCGATGCCCATGGCGAGATCGTGTTCTGGGTGACCCGCGGTGCGGCTGCCGAGCTGGCGAAAGGTGCGCAGCTCGTCCATCGAGACCGGGTAGCCTGTCAGGTGCAGCAGCGCATACAGCAGCATCGAGGCGTGCCCGTTCGAGAGCACGAAGCGATCGCGATCCCACCAGCGCGGGTTCGCCGGGTTGTGCTTGAGAAAGCCGCGCCACAGGGCCTCGGCCATGTCCGCCATGCCCATCGGTGCACCTGGATGGCCGGAGTTCGCCTGCTGGACCGCGTCCATGGCCAGCACGCGGATGACGTTGGCGAGTTCGCGGTGCGTGGGCATTTGGGGGTCTCGTGGCGCGGCTGGCGCGGCAACAGGGGGCGCGCATTGTCTACCAGCGCCTGTCCACACTCAATACGTTGATGCGGCCGTGCCCTGCTACCACACGTTATACTGCCGCCCCCGCAGCCCACGATTCAGGACCTCGCATGTCCAATAGTTTCCTGTTCACCTCGGAGTCGGTATCCGAGGGCCATCCGGACAAAGTCGCCGACCAGATCTCCGATGCCGTGCTGGATGCGATCCTGACGGTCGATCCGGGCGGCCGCGTGGCCTGTGAAACACTGGTCAAGACCGGCGTGGTCATCGTCGCTGGCGAGGTAACCACTTCCGCGTGGATCGACCTGGAAAAGCTGGTGCGCGAAACCGTGCTTGAAATCGGCTACGACAGCTCGGATATGGGCTTCGATGGCGCGAGCTGCAGCGTGATCAACATCATCGGCAAGCAGTCNNAGGGCCTGATGTTCGGCTACGCGACCAATGAAACCGATGTGCTGATGCCGGCGCCCATCACGCTCGCGCATCGCCTGGTCAAGCGCCAGGCCGAAGTGCGCAAGCGCGGCAAACTCGCCTGGTTGCGGCCGGACGCCAAGAGCCAGATCACGCTGCGTTACGAACACGATCGTCCGGTGGGTATCGAGGCCGTGGTGCTCTCGACCCAGCACAGCCCGGACATCTCGACGAAAAAACTGCGCGAAGCGGTGATGGAAGAAATCATCAAGCCCGTGCTGCCCAAGCGCTGGCTCAGCAAGCGCACGCAATACCACATCAATCCGACCGGACGCTTCGTGGTCGGCGGCCCGGTGGGCGACTGCGGACTCACGGGCCGCAAGATCATCGTNNGCCTATGCCGCGCGCTACGTCGCGAAAAACCTGGTTGCCGCCGGTCTGGCTGAGCGCTGCGAAGTGCAGGTCTCGTATGCGATCGGCGTCGCCGAGCCCACATCGATCATGGTCGACTCATTCGGCACCAGCGCACTCAGCCGTGAACAGCTCACCGAATTGGTGCGACGCCATTTTGATCTCACGCCCTACGGCCTGCGCGTCATGCTCGACCTGACCCGGCCGATTTACCGCCAGACCGCCGCCTACGGCCACTTCGGCCGCAAGGAAGCGGATTTCAGCTGGGAGCGCACCGATCGCGCTGAAGCCTTGCTGGCCTCTGGCCGACGGCTGGCGCGCCGCGCCGGCAGCAAGAATCGCTAGGGCCTGTTTGCGCTCAATACTTCGATGCGGGCGGTTTTGGCGGCCGCCCCATTTCAGGCTATAATCAGCTCACGACGTGCGGGCAGCCCGCGCGGCGGTGCACCAAGGAGCGTTGCGACAGGGTCGGCCCCTGCCAGGCTTGGTGCATCGTGGCTATGGAGCCAACGGCGCTCACAACCCCGAAGACACAGAGGAGTTGGAGCCCATGACCGCTGCAATCAAACCCATTTCTGAAGCCCGCGACTACCGCGTCGCGGACCTTGCGCTGGCCGACTGGGGCCGCAAGGAAATCGCCATCGCCGAGACCGAGATGCCCGGCCTCATGGCGATCCGCGAGGAGTTCGCTCCTCTCCAGCCGCTGCGCGGCGCGCGCATCAGCGGCTCGCTGCACATGACGATCCNNGGCACGCCGGTGTTCGCCTACAAGGGCGAAACGCTCGAGCAGTATTGGGAATTCACGCATCACATTTTCGAGTGGCCGAATGGCAATCACGCCAATCTGATCCTGGACGACGGCGGCGATGCCACGCTGCTGTTGCACCTCGGCAGCAAGGCGGAAAGTGACGCCAGCCTGCTCAATCATCCCGGGAGCGAGGAAGAGCAGGCGCTGTTCGCCTCGATTGCCGCCACGCTGAAACGCGATCCGCACTGGTATTCGGTGCGGCTCAAGGCGATCCGCGGGGTCTCGGAAGAGACCACTACCGGCGTCAAGCGCCTCTACCAGATGGCGCGCGACGGGCAGCTCGCATTTCCGGCCATCAACGTCAACGATTC
>PMNQ01000063.1 GCA_003162555.1 Gammaproteobacteria bacterium
CGGCTACGAATGGGAGCTGACCAGGAGCCCGGCGGGGGCGCACCAGTGGCAGCCTAAGAACGGCGCCGGCGCGGGCGCGATTCCCGATGCGCACGACAGGAAGAAACGCCATGTGCCGACGATGCTGACCACCGATCTGTCGCTGCGCCTCGATCCGGCGTACGAGAAGATCTCGCGGCGCTTCTTCGAGCACCCGCAGCAGTTCGCTGACGCCTTCGCGCGCGCCTGGTTCAAGCTCACGCACCGTGACATGGGGCCGCGCACCCGCTACCTCGGCCCCGAAGTGCCGAAACAGGCGCTGATCTGGCAGGACCCGATTCCTGCCGTGAACCACAGACTTATCAGCGCGAAGGACATCGCCTCGCTGAAGTCGAAGCTCCTGGCCGCTGGCGTCTCCGCTGGCGAGCTCATTTCGACGGCGTGGGCCTCGGCTTCGACCTTCCGCGGTTCCGACAAGCGCGGCGGCGCCAATGGCGCGCGCATCCGGCTCGCGCCGCAGAAGGACTGGGAAGTCAATCAGCCTGCGCAACTCGCGCGGGTGTTGAAGGCGCTCGAGCGCGTTCGCAAGGCATTCAATGCTGCGCAATCGGGCGGCAAGAAGATCTCGCTCGCCGACATCATTGTGCTCGGCGGCGCTGCCGGCATCGAGCAGGCGGCGAAGCTCGGTGGCCACAAGCTGACCGTGCCCTTCACGCCCGGCCGCATGGACGCGAGCGAAGCGCAAACCGACGTCGAATCGTTTGCGGCCCTCGAGCCGCTCGCCGACGGCTTCCGCAACTTCCAGAAGGCGCAGATCAAACTGCCGGCCGAGGAGTTGCTGATCGATCGCGCGCAGCTGCTGACGCTGACGGCACCGGAAATGGCGGTGCTGGTCGGCGGCCTGCGCGTGCTCGGCGCCAACACGGGCGGAAGCCAGCATGGCGTTTTCACGCAGCGCCCCGGCGTGCTGAGCAACGACTTTTTCGTCAATCTGCTCGATATGGGCACCGAGTGGCATGCGGTGTCGGGCGGGAACGACGTGTTCGAAGGCCGCGATCGCAGCAGCGGCGTGCGGCGCTGGACCGCCACGCGTGTCGACCTGGTGTTCGGCTCGAACGCGCAACTGCGCGCGCTGGCGGAGGTCTATGGCAGCTCCGATAGCCAAACGAAATTCACCAGGGATTTCGTCGTGGCCTGGAACAAGGCGATGAACCTGGACCGCTTCGACCTGCAGGCCTGAACTACGCAACCGAAAACGACAACACGCGCCTGAGCCCGGTCCGTGGCACAATCTCGTGAGGGTGGGCCGGACCATGACTGCCACGAGATTGTGTGTACGGGTGTGCGCTGCAGCGATATCGATCGCTGCGCCCTTCGCTGCCGCCGCGCCGCCGCTGGCGGCCAACGCGGCACTATCCTCCGGTGCCAACACCACCGACCCGGCGGCGCCTTTCTACATCGACACATCCGGGCTCGACTTGCAGACCTCGCCGCCAACGCGCGATCCACTTAACCCGCTGTACCCCCGCGCCACCGAATTGCCCGACGGCGCGGTACCAGCCATCGACAGCAACGGCAATTTCATCATCGGCCCGACGCACCCGCCGGCCGCGCAGACCACTGCCGGGCCAGGACTGAAGGAAGCTGGCATCATTTCATTCACCATGACGTCGGCGGACAGCGTCATTTATCACCCTGCACTGGTCCGCGACGAACAGAAGTTCAATGAGGCCATTCGTTCGGCACCGACTGTCCCCGGCGATCCGTCAAACCTGCTGATCAACACCAGCCACGCCGGAACGTGGACGCGCACGGTATCGGTGTACGTGCCGCACGGCTACGTGCGCAGCTCGCGCGCACCGTTCATCGTCTCCGGTGACAGCGGTGAAACCGATGCGATTCTGTTTGCCACACTCGACAACCTGATCGCGCAACATCGGTTGCCACCGCTGATCGCCATCTCGATCGGCAATGGCGGCCAGGACGCACAGGGCAGTCAGCGGGGACATGAGTACGACACCGTGTCCGGCACCTATGCCGAGTGGGTGGAGAGCGAGGTGTTGCCGCTCGTCGAGCAGCATGCGCAGGTGCTGCTCACGCGCGATCCGGATGCGCGCATGGCCATGGGTTTCAGTTCGAGCGGCGCGGCCGCGTTCTCGATGGCGTGGTTCCATCCGGAGCTCTATCATCGGGTGCTCGCCTACTCGCCCACGATGATCAACCAGCAATGGCCGCACAATCCGGCACTGCCCGGCGGCGCCTGGGAATATCACAGCGCCTGGACCGGGCCGGCCGGGCCCAACCTGACCGTCAAGGCCGGCGTGCTCACGCCCTCCGAGGCGCCCGGCACGCCGCTGATCCCCAGCGCGCCGACCAAACCGATCCGCTACTGGTTCGAGATGGGCGACCAGGACCTGTTCTATCCGAATCCGACGATCCCCGACGGCATGCACGACTGGACGATGTCGGCCGAGCTGATGGCGAAGGTGCTGGCCGCCAAGAGCTATCACTACCAGTTCCTGTTCGCGCG
>PMNQ01000273.1:0-168 GCA_003162555.1 Gammaproteobacteria bacterium
CACCAGTGATTCGCGCACCGCCTCGCGCGCCACCTGCCGATGCGCGGGGCTGCCGAGCACTTCGCCGTGCCCTTCCAGGGGCCGCGCCGGATCGAACAGCCCAAGCTTGAACTTCACCCGCAGAATGCGCCGCACCGCATCGTCTACGCGGCTGCGCGCGATCACGCC
>PMNQ01000273.1:219-2874 GCA_003162555.1 Gammaproteobacteria bacterium
GCCGGAATGGCTGTCAAATAGCCCTGTGCGTGCGTGCGGATCAGATCCTGCTCGCTGACATCCGTATCACCCTGATCGACACCACCCGTGGTGCCGCCATCGCCAAGGAAATGCTTGGCCGAAGCCGCGACATGCNNGATGCGTCGCATCAGCGCCGGATCGTGCATGGCACCGAGTCCGACGTTGTGCGGAAAGATCGTCGCGCCCACCACGTTGTTGTTGCCGTGCACGGCGTCGGAGCCGAACATGACGGGAATGGGCGTGTGCCCGCTGCGATTTTCCAGCGACGCAGCGCGGAAAGCGCGCGCTGTGTCGACCCAGGCTTTCATCGGCGCGCGATCGGGCGAATCAAGCGGCGGCGTGTTGCCGCCTACAAATACTGAGCCCAACGGGTAGATGCGCAGGTCTTCGGGCCTGACCGTGGACAAATCGGCCTGGATCATCTGCCCGACCTTGTCCTCGATGCTCATGCCCGCCATGAGCGCACTGATGCGCTGTTCGGTCTCGGGATCCACCAGGCCTGCGCTGTGCGTCTTTGGCCAGAGTGCGGGATGCGCTATCCCACGCTGTGCAGCGGGGACGGTGCTGGCCGTGATTGATACCAGCGCGCACGCTGCCCACAAACTCAAACGCCAGAGCCGCGCCACCAGTGCAATCATTTCTTTACCCCCGGGAGAATACCGTCACCAAGTGGACAGACCCGAACATGGTCCGTACTTATACTCAGTCGTGCAGGTCCGCCCCAGCATCTTTATAGCGAGTATGGTAGCGGTACCAATTTTATCGTATACCCGACCGCAGTTGCTGTCAATTTTCTAAAGTACCATGCAGCGCAAGAGGCTTAGACCAGCATGATTCGACCACGACGCCGGGCCATCCAGGGCGCCACCATCCGCGATGTGGCGGAGCGCGCCGGCGTGTCGCCGATGACCGTATCGCGTGTCATCAATTTCGGCGATAACGTGCGCAGCGAGACACGCGAACTGGTCAACGCGGCGATTCTCGAACTGAACTACACGCCCAGTCCCGCGGCTCGCAGTCTCGCAGGCTCCCTGCCCTATCGCATCGGCCTGCTGTACGACAATCCTTCGACCGGGTACCTCAGCGAGTTCCTGATTGGCGCGCTTGACGAGAGCAGCCGCACCGGTGCGCAGGTGCTGGTCGAAAAATGCGTGGAGACCGAACTCGCCGCCGCAACCCTGGGCAAACTGCTGCGCGCCGGCGTCGACGGGCTGATTCTGCCGCCGCCGCTGTGCGAATCGCTGGAAGTGCTGGCGGAAATTCGCCGCGCAGGCGCCGCGGCCGTGTCCGTGGGCCCGGGCCACCCGAGTGCCGACATGGCGACGATCCGCATCGACAACGAAGCCGCAGCGCGCGAACTCACCGAGCATCTGCTGGGTCTCGGACATCGGCGTTTTGGCTTCATCAAGGGTCATCCCAACCAGACCGTGAGCGACAAGCGACTCAGCGGCTTCCTCGCGGCGCTTGCCGAGGCCGGTATCAGCCGCGAGTCGGTGCGGATCGAACAGGGCTATTTCACCTACCGCTCGGGACTCGAAGCGGCGGAAAAAATGCTGGACGATTCGGGTCCACTGCCCACAGCGATCTTTGCCGCCAACGACGACATGGCGGCCGCGACCGCTGCGCTCGCGCACCGTCTGGGATATGAAGTGCCCGAAGACCTGTCGATCGTCGGGTTCGACGACCAGCCGATTTCAGTAGCCGTGTGGCCGGCGCTGACCACGGTGCACCAGCCCGTTGCCGCGATGGCGCGGGCCGCGGTCGATCTGGTGATGGACGAGATTCGTCGCATGCGCAGCGGCGTCGGCACGCCGCACCAGCTGATGCACCCCTACACGCTGATCGTGCGCGAATCGAGCGGACCCGTGCCCCAACCGGCAAGCGCATCAGCGGCCAAGTGACAGTACCGCTGCTGAGCGGATCGCGCGCTCATTTTCCGCTGCCCGCGGTGTAGGCGCTGAGAAAATCCCGGTGCGTTGGCATGCGGGTCACTGCATTGGCAATGCTGTTTTTTAGCGTGTCGAACGCCAGCCGCAGCTGGTCCGCTTCCATCAGCCTGCCCATGTGATGGTAGCTGCGCGGCCGGATGCGCTGGCCAATCATGACCTGAACCCAGGAATCGACCCGGAACATATCGTCCGCGCCCTGGTACGCAAGCGCATTGTCACGGAACAGCTCGATGCGCTCCGTCAGGGTATCGGGTATTGGCATGTCGCGGCAATCGCGCCAGAAAGCCGTGTCGTCGCGCTCGGTCAGCTTGTAATGCAGGATGATGAAGTCGCGAATCTTCTCGAACTCTTTTCTGGATTGTTCGTTGTAGCGGTTGACCAGTGCCGGCGTGCAGCCGTTGAACGGGAACAGTTGCGCGAGCCGCGTCGCTCCGATCTGGATCAGATGGATGCTGGTGGATTCGAGCGGCTCGATGAAGCCGCTGGCGAGGCCGATGGACACACAATTTTTGTCCCAGGCCTTGAGGCGGCGGCCCGCCTTGAACTTGAGCAGGCGCGGTTCGAACAATGCGTCACCGTCGAGGTTGGCCAATAGCGTGCTGCGCGCTTCGTCCTCGCTCTGGTACTGGCTGCTGAAGACCAGCCCGTTGCCCACCCGATGTTGCAGCGGGATGCGCCACTGCCA
>PMNQ01000147.1 GCA_003162555.1 Gammaproteobacteria bacterium
AGGCGCCGCGGTAGCCGCCGGCGCGGTTGCGGCTGTGTCGGCGGCCATAGCGGCGTGGGTGGCCAGGCCGAACGCCAGCATCAGCGCCAGCGCTGGCAGCGCGGCAAAACGCCGGAAGTCGATTGCAGTTCTCATGTTGAAAAATCCGTTGGGCTTGCGGTTTCCAGAAGACGCATCACAGTGGATCATCGAGCAACTCGCGCACCTGCGCGACGTACGAGTTATCAGTACGGCGATAGTCGGCCACCATGAACCGTACCCGGCCGCGCCGGTCGATCAGCACCATGGTCGGAAGGCGCTCGATGCGATAGGCGCGGCTCACGTCCTTGCGCCGGTCCAGCAGCAGCGGAAAGCGCGTCGGATGCGAATTGGCATAGCGCAGCGCACGATCCAGGTCGTCATCGACGCTGACCGCCAGCGTGACGAGTCCGGCCGAGCGGTAAGTGGTCTGCAGGCCGCCCAGCGCATCGAGCTGCGCGGCGCAGACCGAGCAGCGGCTGCTCCAGAATGTCAGCAGCACGACTTCGCCGCGGTGCTCGGACAGGCGCACGTTGCCGCCAGCGACGGCCGGCAGCGCGAAATCGGGTGCCAGGTCGCCAATGACCGTCGCGGCGCGCGCAGCGCTGCTGCCCAGTACCGCGGCCAGCACGGCCAGCACGCATGCGCGTCCAAAACTGCGGATCACCGGTAACTCCTTGCGCCCATTTGACATCATCTGTGCTCCGGAAGCGATAGGCGCATGGCCGCCGTATGACTTCGGTCACACAGCGCACGGTTGCGAACGACGAAGGATGCGTGAAGTTCGACGCCGGTGGAACCACCGCAAGCGTCGTAAATGCGCGACAGCGATGCTCGCGCGCGCGCACTCACAGTGTCGGCCCGAATCGCGAAAGCGGCGTCAGCTTGGCGCGACAGGACCGGTGACGATCTGCGGCAAGCCGATCAGGCTCGAGTAACTGCCGCTGCTGCCAAGGCCCGTGCTGACACCGCTGGACCAATGCATGGTCTGGAAATTGCCTTCCTGGCCGTGCAGCGCCATGTAGTTGAGCACGACCATCTCGGCCAGCAGGTTCACGGCATTGGCGCCCGGACTGCCGGTGCTGGCTACCGAGCCGTCCGAATTAAAGTGGCCAATCTGGTTGCTGATCGCCGTGATCGGGCCAGTCGGGTTGTAAACCAGGAAGAACGCCGAGGCAGTCGACTGGTTGTCGCCGGTCCACACGCCCTTGCCACGGCCGCCAGCCGAATTGTCGATCATGCCGTTCGAGGAGAGCGAACCGTCGCTGAACACATAGAGCATCAGCGGCATGTGGCGCCGGGCCGCATATTCAAGGCAGGCGCCCATGCAGCGGCCAGCGCGGAAATCACGATCCTCGCCAGTGGAACGATCGCCCGTGTGGTAATCGAAACCACCCATCTCGATGGTGCCGGCGCCCGCGTAACCGTTGACGACCATCTTCATGACGGCCGCGGTCTTGCGAATTTCGGAATCGCCGTCGTATTCGGCCTGCGTGAAGATGCCGGACGGTCCGACGATCGACGCATCGATATCCGGGTCGAGCGCCTGTTTGGCGTTGCCGTAGCGATCCGCGAGGTCGGCGGCCTTGACGTAGCCGCACTGCACCAGGTCCTTGACCACCGCGTCGGCGCTGAGATCGTTGCGCAGCGTCGAGTTGTCGAGCTTTTTCTTGCTGATGCGCTCCATCGACTCGAGCACTGCCGTGGCGTCTGCCTGGCTGAGCAGACCAACCAGCTTGCCGGTGTCGACCAGGCCGGTGACGTCCGAGGAGCGGTCGACCTTGGTCGGCCTTACGGTCGCATCCATCATGTACGAGGGCGCGAGCGAATTGCCGCCCGAATCAGAGTTGTCGGAACCGATCAGCGCCAGCAGATCGCCGAGCGCGCCGGCCGAATAAATACCGTACATCGGATTGTGCGGATTGTTGGAGGTGTCGTTCTGGCTCAGCGCGGGAATTACCGTGCCATTGACATTGGCGCGCGTGGTCACCGCGGTGCGCTCGAGGATGCCGCGCAGGAAGGCGCTGTCGCCGTGGAAGGCCAGGCCCAGCTGCTGGTCGACGAAACTGCCGGCGCCGATCGAGGTGTTCGGCGTCATGTTGCCCGGAAGACCGAGCTTGCTGTAGCCCGCGGTCGACAGGAAATCGAGCTGCCCGCCCTGCTGGCCGACCAGCACATTGGAGCCGGCGATATTGGCGCCGCCCGCCAGGTCGAAGCAGATGAACGGAATCTTGCCCGCCCCCGGCACGATGTTGCAGGGTGCGTTCTTGAGCGCGGCTATGTCCGGTGAGAGCGCGGCGTAAGCGGCGCGCGGATTCGCGAACAGGCTGAAGGCCGAAGCGCCGGCCAGCGCTATGCCGCCCGTGACAAATCCCTGCCCCAGAAACTCGCGCCGCGTCAGCGGCCGCGGGTGATCCGGGTGCCGCAGCGGGTCATTCAACCCCAGGGCTTGCTTGCGTCGCTTCTTCATATGTCAGCCTCGTAGTCCTGGTGGCCGCGTCTACTTGATCAGGAGGGCGCCGCTGCCCAGCACCGTGGCGCAGGCCGCCTTGGTGATCGTCTTGGTGCGGTCTGCTGCGCAACCGGCACCGCAGCTCTCGAGCCTGGTGACCAGGCTGTTGAGCTCGGCGCGCACATCGGCGTCAGCCGGCTGCGTGGCAATGTTGACGCCCACGCCCTTGGACAGGAGCGGGTCGATCAGCACGCTGGTATCGGCAAAGGCGGTCGCCGGCGCAGCAGTCAGGTTGAGTCCCGGGAAGAAGCTCGACGCCTGTCCCGATTCAACCAGCGAATCGCAATACTGGA
>PMNQ01000031.1 GCA_003162555.1 Gammaproteobacteria bacterium
CCGCCAGGACATGTTTGCCAGCCAGGTCGCCTCGTACAACGACCAGCACCTGTTGGGCACGACGGCGACGACCTCCACCGACAACTACAATTCCGGGCATCCGCTTTACCGGCTGATCTCGCAACTCACAAAACTGCGGCTGGCGAATCCTGCGCTCCGGCACGGCCGGCAACTGGTGCGGGCCGCCGGCGCTGCGCCGGGCTTGTTCGCCGTATCGCGCATCGATCCAGCAACCGGGCACGAGATCCTGGTCGCGTTCAATACTTCGACGAACACGCTGGATGCTGCGGTGCTGGTGAACACGAGCTCCGCGCACTTCACTTCGCTGTACGGAAATTGCGCCGCTTCAGCCGACGCGCCGGGCAGCTATCGCGTCCATCTTGATCCGCTGGACTTCGTGATCTGCTCCGCGGCCGCGACGCCCTGAGAGTTTTCGGTGCGGCGGCGCGGCGGCGCTCAGCCCAGGGCGCTGTCGGCACCGCCGCTGATGTGCGGCGTCGGGTTGGGATTGACCTCCACGCGCACCTGCTCGCAGGCGTACACGGGCCGTCCGTTCTCGAGCTGCGGACGGTAGCGCGCCTGTCGTGCCCACTCGATGGCGGCGTGGTCGAAGGCCTGATCGGCTGAGGACTGCGCGATGCGCAGTCCAGCGACAGCGCCATCCGCGGCGACACACACCTCGACAATGGCAAATTCACCGCGCGCTGACCGCGGCATGCGCGCCGCGATGAAGGTGGTCGTCACCTCGACCGGCTGGATCACGATGGGCGCTGGCGCGCTGGCGGGTAAGCGCGGGTGCGCGGCACATCCCGTCAAAGCCAGCACGGCAGTCGCGGCCAGAATCCGCTGCTTCATGCGAAGCTTTCTACACCTGGGACGCCCCGGCGCGCAATTGCGCCAAGTAGACCGCAACCAATGCGGCCGGCAGCCATGGCGCCGTGAACGCCGCGCTGATNNCGCGAGCAGCGCGACATATTGCACCTGCGCGGCGTCGGCGCCTGCCAGTGCGGCCAGCGCGGCCGCCACGGCGTTGCAAACCAGCGGGATGGCAACAGCAGCAGTCGTGGCAACTGCAGTCACCGTCGTGCCTGACCACCACACGCCGCGCATCAGCACCCGGCTCCGGCCCAGCGAGCTCGCCGGGCCGGCACCCTCGACGATCATCGTGACGGGCCACAGTTGCCAAATTCCCCACAGCCAGGCACCGGGCACGATAAAAAACAATGTGCCTACTGTAGTTATCGTCAGATAAACCACTGTGCCGGCCATCGCACCTGGGAATGAGCGCAGGGCGCGCCCGAACGCGGTGGCCAGCCCGATCGGAGCGCCGATTGCGACCGCATGGACGATCGCGATGATCATGCAGAACAGCAGCGTCGATACGCAGCACGCGGCTGTCACCACGCGCCAGAAGGCGCCCGAAGCCACCAGCTCCTCAGTCTGGGAAATGAGCAGGAAAACATCGTCCTGCGCGACCAGGCGGCTCAGCAGAATTCCAAGCAGCCCCGCCCACAGCAGCGCCAGCAATGCGGCCGGCGCCCAGCAATAACGCAACGAGGCGCGGTAGAGCAGCCACATGCCGTCGAAATCGCCGTTAATGTTTGTGCGCGGCATCAGTGTTTCAGGCATGAGTGTCTCCGGNNCAGCGTGCGCTGCAGTTGCGCCGCGTCGACTTCATGCTCCCAGCGCGCAACGACGATAGCGGCCACAGCATTGCCGATGAAATTAGTCAGCGAACGACACTCGCTCATGAATCGGTCTACGCCCTGGATCAGCACCAGGCCCGCAATCGGCACCGAGGGCACGACCGCGAGCGTCGCGGCCAATGTGATGAAGCCAGAGCCCGTGACACCGGCGGCTCCCTTGGAACTGATGACGGCCACCAGCAGCAACAGCAGCTGGTCGCCGAGGGTCAGGTGCACGTTGGTCGCCTGGGCGATGAACANNATGTTGGTGCCGTCGAGGTTGAACGAATAGCCCGCGGGCACGACCAGGCCGACAACCGAGCGCGAACATCCGGCGCGTTCCAGCTTGTCGATCAGCAGCGGCAGCGCGGCTTCGGATGAACTGGTGCCGAGCACCAGCAGCAACTCATGGCGGATGTAGCGCAACAGGCGCAGCAGCGAAAAACCGCTGGCGCGCGCGATCGTGCCCAGCACGCCGAACACGAACAGCGCGCTGGTCAGGTAGAAACACAGCATAAGCCCGGCCAGATGCGCCAGCGCGCCAATGCCAAATTGCCCGATCGTGTAGGCCATCGAACCCAGCGCGCCCAGCGGCGCGGCCCGCATGATCAGGTGCACGACGCGGAACACGACCGTGCCCAGCAGCTCGACGCCGCGGCGCACCGGCTGCGCCCGTTCGCCCGTCAGCGACAACGCAAATCCGAACAGGATCGACACCAGCAGCACTTGCAGGATGTCGCCGCTGACGAAGGCGCCGACCAGCGTGTCCGGGATCACGTGCAGTAGAAACTCGATCACCGTGCGGCTTTGAGCCTGCTGCTGGAAACCCGCGACCGCGCTGGCGTCGAGCTGGGACGGATCGGCATTGAAGCCGGCCCCCGGCTGCGCCAGGTTGGCCACGGCGAGGCCGATCAGCAGCGCCAGGCTCGAAATCACGATGAAATAGCCCAGCGCCTTGAGGCCGACGCGTCCGACCTTCTCGAGACTGCTGACGCCGGCGATGCCGCTGGCCACGGTGCAGAAAATCACCGGCCCGATGATCATCCTGACCAGCTTGATGAAGCCATCGCCCAGTGGTTTGAGGCTCACGGCCCAGTGGGGCGCGAAGTAACCGAGCGCGATGCCGATCGCAACCGCGATGAGCACCTGCGTGTACAGCGAGGCGTACCAGCGTGCCAGGGCTGGCAGTGGCGCGTTCGATTGACCGGTCATGCTCGCAAAGATAGGCGCAAATGCGGCCCGGCTGCTAGCATTTGCCGCCGCCGCCCCTCACTCGCCGGAGTTTTCCAGCATGCCCGGAACCAAGCTCAAATGGCTAAGCCTCGCCGGTGCGATGCTATTGTCCGCTGGGCTTGCGCTCGCGGCCGATGCACCGGCGCCCAAGCCGTCGCCGACGATGGCGGACATACTTGCCGCCGCGCCGGCTTCGGCCTGGCGCGCGCTCGCCGACGAGCACACACTGTACATGGAGCTGCCCGCCGGCCGCGTAATCATCGAGCTCGAACCATCGCTCGCGCCGCACACCGTAGCCAACATCGAAGCGATGGCCCGACTGCACTACTACGACGGACTGGCGATCCTGCGGCTGCAGGACAATTACGTCGCGCAGTGGGGCGATCCCGATGGAAACCGCAAGCTGCCCGCCGAACTGCTGACGCTCGCGCCCGAATTCGCCGTGCCGCAGGGAACCACGCTGTTCACGCCGCTTTCCGATCACGACGGCTATGCGCCGCAGGCCGGCTTTGTCGACAGCTTTCCGGCCGCGCGCGATCCGGACGCCGGGCTCGCCTGGCTCACGCACTGCTACGGCGCAGTGGGCGTCGGCCGTGACACCGATCCGGCCAGCGGCAATGGCAGCGAACTGTACGCGGTCATCGGCAATGCGCCGCGGCATCTCGATCGCAATGTCACGGTGGTCGGTCGCGTGCGCCAGGGGATCGAACTGCTCGCCAGCCTACCGCGCGGCACGGCGGACCTGGGCTTTTACGCCACGCCTGGGGAGCGCACCACGATCAAGTCGGTGCGCCTGGCGAGCGAGGTGCCGACGGCCGAACGCACCCGGCTCGAAGTGCTGCGCACCGACACGCCCGCGTTCGCGGCGCTTGTCGATTCGCGCCGCAATCGCCATGACGACTGGTTCGTGCGGCCCGCCGGCTACATCGAGCTGTGCAACGTGCCGCTGCCGGTCCGGCCGATCACTACCGCCCACTGATGAGCGCATTCTGGCCTGTCACACGAGCCGCCGCGCAGCATCCGGGACAGCAGCAGCGGCTGCTGCTGGGCGTTTGCCTAGGACTGCTGCTGGTCGTCGGCGTGAGCCTGGGCGTAGCGGCACGCGTCTTCGAGCACAGTTTCAACGACATTGAAGTCAGCGCCACAAGCCAGAAGGCGCGCCAGCTCAACCGGATGTTCGCGGACGAGCAACGGCAGATGGAAGTCAGCATCCGCGACTATGCCGCCTGGGAAGACGCGGCAAAATTCATTGTCAGCCGCGATCCGCGCTTCGTGCGCTCGAATTTCACGCCTGACGCGCTGGCTGGAATGCGCGTCGACCTGGTCTGGGTCGTCGACAGTGCCGGCAAGGATCGCTACTCGGGACTGCTGGACCGCCGCAACGGCCGTATCCTGAGCCCAGCGCCCGCGGAACTGCTGCGCCAGTTCAGGCCTGCGATGACGGCATACTCGACGCCGGGCGCGCAACCGCCCGCCGGCCGGCTGGCGTCCATGACGAGCGGGCTCGCGGCCGTGGCCGTGCAGGAAATCACCTCCGGCGACGATGGGCCGTCGACCGGCAGCTACATGCTGTTCGCGCGCTTCATCGACGCGGCGGAAGTGTCACGCATGCGCGATGCACTCGACATGCCGCTCGAACTGATCGGCCTGCCCGCGACGCTGACGCCGGCCTACATGGCCACCCTGCCGCCCGAGGTGAGCCGCTGGATCAGCGCGCCGGACGCGGCTCCGGAGATGGTGCGCATCGCCTCGGCCGGCACCATGACCGGTTATGTGCTGGCGCGCGGCCTCGACGGCAGGCCGGCGGCGCTGTTCGCGATCAGCGTGCCGCGTGATGTGCATGCACTGGGTGTGAGGACGACCCGCGCGCTGCTCGGCGGCATCGCGCTGCTGATACTTGCGGCCAGCGCCTACGCGCTGTCGCTGGCGCACCGCCTGCGCATCAACATGGCGGCGCAGCGGGAATCGGAGCGGCGTTTCGCCAGCATCGCCGCACAGGTGCACGAAGCGATCATGCTGGTCGATGCCGATACCGGACTCATCGTCGAAGGCAATGCGGCGCTGCTGCGCTCGATGGCGGCGACCACCGAGCAACTGCGCACGCTGACCGCCTACGATGTCTATACCGACCTGACGCCCGAGCAGCTCGACAGCGCGCGCACCGAAGCCCCGCGGCATGTGGTGTGCGCTTCGCGCATGCAATGCGGTCCGGGCAACACGACCGACGCTGAAGTTTCGATATCGATGTTCGAAAGCGCTGGCCGCAAGCTGCTGTGCCTGGTCGGCCACGACATCACGCATCGTCGCGTGGCCGAGCAGCAGCAGCGCTCCAACAACCGCAAGCTCTCGTACATGGCGCAGCACGACCCGCTCACGGGCCTGCCCAATCGCCTCTATCTGCGGGCGCGCCTGCCGCGGGCGCTGCGCTTTGCCGCCGCGACCGACCGGACCATGGCGGTCATCTACATGGACATCGATCACTTCAAGAAGATCAACGACTCGCGTGGCCACGTCACCGGCGATCACCTGCTGCAGACCGTGGCGCAGCGACTGCGCGCGGCGGTCGGCAAGCAGGATTTGGTCACACGCATGAGCGGCGATGAATTCGTCATCGTGGTGGTCTCACTGCGCGATGCGGGCGCGGCCGAAGCCATTGCCGAGCGCATCCAGTCCGCGGTGCAGGCGCCCATAGCGATCGGCGAGGCCGTGCTCAACGTATCGGCGAGCATGGGGATCGCGCTGTTCGCGAATCACGGCCTCGACATGGAATCGCTGTTGAAGCACGCCGACATCGCGCTCTACCAGGCCAAGGAAGCGGGCCGGCGGTGTCACCGGATGTTCTCGCAGGACATGCTGGTGCGCGTCAGCGAGAGCGTGGCACTCGAGCAGGCGCTGCGGCGCGCCGTCGGCACCGACCAGCTGAGCATGGTGTACCAGCCGATCATCGATCTGCGCAGCGGGCGCATCGCCTCGCTCGAGGCGCTGATGCGCTGGCGCCACCCGGACCTCGGCGCCATACCGCCGGGCCAGTTCATTCCGGTCGCCGACGCCTGTGGCCTGACGGTGCCGATCGGCATGCACGCGCTGCGCGAAGTGCTGGCGCAACTGCGTGCCTGGCTCGATTCCGACGTGCCGGTGGTGCCAATTGCCGTGAATATTTCGCCGGTGCAGTTCGAGAGCGAGGGCTTCTGCGAACTCGTGACGACGCTGACCGCGGAATACGGCGTCGAACCGCACTGGCTGAGATTCGAAATCACCGAGACCGCGCTGCTCAAGGATCCGCGCGCGCTCGCCGCCAGGCTCCAATCGCTGCGCAACTTCGGCTCGCAGCTGCTGATCGACGATTTTGGCACCGGCTATTCGGGCCTGAGCTACCTCGCGCAGCTGCCGGTCGACGCGATCAAGATCGACGGCAGCTTCGTCAGTGACGTCGGCCGCGTTGACGCGCGCGCCTCGATCGTCGGCGCGGTGATCGACATGGCAAAGAAACTCAACATGTCCACGATCGCCGAGGGTGTCGAAACGGCGACGCAGGCCGCCTTGCTGCGCGCGCAGGGTTGCGATTACGCGCAGGGTTTCTTTTTCAGCAAGCCGGTCAGCGCCGGTCACTGCCGGCTACTGTTCGAACAGCTCGGCTGGGAGCGGCCGACCGGCTCGAGCCTGATGACGCGCGTGCTGCGCACAAGTTAGGGAACCGTAGACCATGGGCCGCATTTTCGAAGTCCGCAAGCACGCCATGTTCGCGCGCTGGAACCGCATGGCCAAGCAGTTCGCGCGCATCGCCAAGGACATCGCCATGACTGTGAAGTCCGGTGGCGCGGACCCGGCCTCCAACCCGACGTTGCGGCGCGTGATCCAGAACGCGCGCGCCGTCAACATGCCCAAGGACAAGGTGGAAGCAGCGATCAAGCGCGCTTCCGGGCGCGATGCGACCAACTACCACGAAGCGATCTACGAGGGCTACGCGCCGCACGGCGTCGCGTTGCTGGTGGAGACCGCGACCGACAACCCGACGCGCACCGTGGCGCACGTGCGCAACATCTTCACCAAGCATGGTGGGAATCTGGGCACCACCGGCAGCGTCGCGTTCCAGTTTCGCAAGATGGGCGTGTTTCGCCTCGACCCGACGGGAATCGACCAGGACGAACTCGAGCTCGACATGATCGATCACGGGCTGCAGGAAATGGGCGAGAGCAGCGGCGAGAAAGGCGAGCCGCAACTGGTGTTGCGTTGTGAATTCGCCGACTTCGGCCGGCTGCAGGAAGCGCTCGAGACGCGCCGCGTGATGCCGCTGTCGGCCGAGCACGAATACATCTGCTCGGCGCCGACCGAACTGCCCGAGCCGCAGGCGGCCGAGGCGCTGCAACTCATCGATCTGCTCGAGCAGGACGAGGACGTGCAGCGCGTGTTTCACACGCTGGCCTGAAGGTGATCCTCAGCGATCGATGCGCGTGGACAGCACGATCGAGGAGAGCGTGCGATCGATCCCGTCGAGCGAACCGATCAGGTCGAGCAACCGGTCCATTTCCCCGACCGTTTCCGTGGCCACGACCGCGATGCAATCGTGCTGGCCGCTCACCGCGTAGAGCTTGCGCACTTCCGGAAGCCGCCGCAGCGCGGCCTCGGCCCGCGCCTGGAGCTTTGGCACGACGGTGATCATCACATGCGCCTGGATCTGCTCGCGCTCGGTCTCCGGGCCCATGCGCACGGTGAATCCGGTGATGACGCGCCGGGCCAGCAGGCGCTCGATACGGCTGTGCACTGTGGTGCGCGACAGGCGCAGGCGGCGGCCCAGTAGCGCGGTGGAGGCGCGGCCATCTTCACGCAGCAGCGCCAGGATCTCGCGGTCAATAGCGTCCATCGTCATAATGACTTAATTATACGGCGATATGACGAGAAAGGCTCGTCATATTGACGGTTCTTGGGCTGCTTTTCGTACTGGACTGCGCCAACATAGGCGGCTAATCGACCACAGGTGCAGCATGAAGAAAGTAGCCATCGTCGGGGCCGGCAAGATCGGCCACATGATCGCGGACCTGCTCGTCCAGAGCCGCGATTACCAGGTCGCGGTGATCGACAAGTCCGCGGACCAGCTCTCGCGGCTCAAGGCGGCGACGCCGATCGAGTGCCTGGCGCTTGACGTCAACGACCCGCAGGCCGTGGCGCAGGCGTTGCGCGGCCGCTTCGCGGTGCTGAGCGCCGCACCGTTCCAGGTCACCGGCAAGATCGCTGAGGCCGCGGCCATGGCGGGCGTGCACTACCTCGACCTGACTGAAGACGTCGCCAATACCCGCCGCGTACGCGCACTGGCAGCGACGGCCAGCACCGCGTTCATTCCGCAGTGCGGGCTGGCGCCGGGCTTCATCACCATCGTCGGCTACGACCTGGCGAAGCGCTTCGATACGCTGCAGGACGTGCGGCTGCGGGTCGGCGCCCTGCCCCAGTACCCGTCCAACGCCCTGAATTACAACCTGACCTGGAGCACCGACGGGGTCATCAACGAGTACTGCGAGCCCTGCGAGGAGATCGCCAACGGCGAACTCGTCAACGCCCCGCCGCTCGAAGAGCGCGAGGAATTCTCGCTCGATGGCGTCACCTACGAGGCCTTCAATACCTCGGGCGGAGTCGGGACGCTGTGCGAGACGCTGCGCGGCAAGGTGCGCAACCTCAATTACCGTACAATCCGCTACCCTGGGCACGCCGCGATCATGAAGGCGCTGCTGCAGGACCTGCGCTTGCGGGAGCGGCGCGATGTGCTGAAGGATATCCTCGAGCACTCGCTGCCGACGACGCTGCAGGACGTGGTCATTGTGTTCGTGACGGTCACCGGCATGAAGAAGGACCGCCTGGTGCAGGAAACGTACGCCAACAAGATCTACGGCCAGAGCATCAACGGCGTGGAGCGCAGCGCGATCCAGCTCACCACGGCTGCGGGCATCTGCGGCGTGCTCGACCTGCTGGCCGACAAGCGATTGCCTCCGCAGGGCTTCATCCGCCAGGAAGACGTGCCGCTCAAGGACTTTCTCGCCAACCGCTTTGGACGCATCTATGCGATGCAACCTCGGCAGACGCTTGCAATGACCGGCACATGACTTTCCGCGCCATCATGCAGGAGGCCGGTGTGCCGCCGGCCGCCGCGCCGATTGCCGGTGGCCTGCAGGCGCATACCCCGGTCGATGGTTCGGCGCTCTCGCAGGTGCCGATCGACAGTGCGGACATCATTGCCGCGCGCATCGCCGCCTCGCAGGAGGCGTTTCTCGTCTGGCGCGCGGTGCCCGCGCCGGTGCGCGGCGAACTGATCCGCCGCTTCGCGCGCCGCGTGCGCCGCGACAAGCAGGCGCTCGGCAAGCTGATCTCGCTCGAGTCCGGCAAGATCCTCAGCGAGGGCCTGGGCGAAGTACAGGAAGTCATCGACATTTGCGATTTCGCCGTTGGCCTGTCGCGCCAGCTCTACGGCCTGACCATCGCCTCCGAACGGCCTGGCCATCACTTGCTGGAGCGCTGGCATCCACTCGGTCCGGTCGGCGTGATCACCGCCTTCAACTTTCCGATGGCCGTGTGGGCCTGGAACGCGGCGCTGGCGCTGGTGTGCGGCAACTCCGTCATCTGGAAACCATCCGAGAAAACGCCGCTGTGCGCGCTGGCGCTGCATCGGATCCTCAGCGAAGTCATCGGCGACTTTGCCCCGGCGCATCCAGCCATTTCACAGCTGGTGATCGGCCGGCGCGAAGCCGGCGAACAGATCGCGGACAGCGACACAATTCCGCTGGTGAGCGCCACCGGCAGCACGGTCATGGGCCGGGCGCTCGGACCGCGTGTCGCCGCGCGCTTCGGCCGCACCCTGCTCGAGCTCGGCGGCAACAACGCCGCGATCGTCACGCCGTCGGCCGATCTCGCCTTGAGCCTGCGCGCAATCGTGTTCGCGGCGGCCGGTACCGCCGGCCAGCGCTGCACGACACTGCGCCGCCTGATCGTGCACCGGAGCCTTGCCGTGCAGTTGAAAGCCATGCTGCGCAAGGCCTACGCCAGCCTTCCAATCGGCTCACCTCTGGAGCGCGACACGCTGGTCGGACCGCTGATCGACGCCGCCGCGTTCGTACGCATGCAATCCGCACTGGCCGCCGCGCGCCAGGCCGGCGCGACGGTGATCGGCGGCGAGCGCGTGATGCCGGCCGGACTCGAGGGCGGCTATTACGTGCGGCCGGCGCTGGTCGAGACCGAAACGCAGTTCGAGGCGATGCGCGAGGAGACCTTCGCGCCGATCCTGTACGTGCTGCCGTACGAAACCTTCGATGAAGCCCTCAGGCTGCAGAATGAAGTGCGCCAGGGACTGTCTTCGGCCATCTTCACCACCGACATGCGCGAGGCCGAATCCTTCCTGTCTGCGACCGGGAGCGATTGCGGCATTGCCAACGTCAACACCGGCCCGAGTGGCGCCGAGATCGGCGGCGCCTTCGGCGGCGAGAAGGAAACCGGCGGCGGGCGCGAATCCGGTAGCGATGCGTGGAAAACCTACATGCGCCGCCAGACGCAGACCGTCAATTATTCCTCCGCCATGCCGCTCGCGCAAGGCGTGCAGTTCCCCGTCGAATGAACGCACTCGACCTGTTCGATCTGCGCGGATCCCTGAACGAGGAAGAGCAGCTCGTGCAGGACAGCGTCGCGCGCCTGGTCGACACGCGCGTGCTGCCGATCATCGGCGAGTGCTTCGAACAGCACCGCTTCCCGCGTGAGCTGGTGCCGGAACTCGCCGCGCTCGGCCTGCTGGGCGCGAGCCTCGAGGGTTACGGTTGTGCCGGACTGAATTCGATCGCCAGCGGACTGATCTGCCTCGAGCTGGAGCGCGGCGATTCGGCGCTGCGCAGCTTCGTGTCGGTGCAGTCTTCGCTTGTGATGTACCCGATCCGCACCTACGGTAGCGAGGCGCAGAAGCAGCAATATCTGCCGCGCATGGCGCGCGGCGAGGTGATCGGCTGCTTTGGTCTCACCGAACCGCACGGCGGCTCGGATCCCGCCAACATGAAGACGCGCGCGCGGCGGAGCGGCGGCGACTGGCTCATCAGCGGCTCCAAGATGTGGATCACCAACTCGCCCGTGGCCGACGTGTTCGTCGTCTGGGCCAAGGACGACGAAGGNNATCGCCTGGGGCGTGATCGGCGCCGCGCAGGCCTGCCTCGCGCAGTTGATCGAATACACCGCCGCCCGCGAACTGTTCGGACGGCCGCTGGCGCAGAATCAGGCCATCCAGGTGCGGCTGGCCGAAATGGCGCGCGGNNATCCGCCACATGCTCAATCTCGAGAGCGTGATCACCTATGAAGGCACGGAGACCGTGCACCAGCTGGCGGTCGGGCGGCAGTTGACGGGGCTCAGCGCGTTCTGATGGATGCGCCATTCAAAAAGCGCCGGCGGCGATGGCCGTACGTGCTGTTGCTGGTGGTGCTGGGCGTCGCGGGCTACACCTGGCTGGCGCTGTCGTGGTCCTATGCCGATGGCGAGCGCGTTGGCATCCTGCAGAAATTCTCGCGCAAGGGATGGGTCTGCAAGACCTATGAGGGCGAGCTGGCACTCTACGTCATCAGCGGCGTGACGCCGCAGATCTGGAATTACACGGTGCGGGACGCGGCGGTCGCGGCGCGCATGAACAATGCTCTTGGCCAGCGCGTACGCCTGCACTACACCGAGCATCGCGGCATTCCCAGCAGCTGTTTCGGCGACACGGGTTACTTTGTTGATAGTGTGCAACCGGTCGACGCGCCGGTGCCAATGCCGGCCTCCCCGGGCCCGGGCGTGACAGAGTCGAAGTAGACCTCTTACACTACGGTTCGATTATCCACGTTCAAATCCGGAGTCAGTCACATGGGCAAGGGAATGGACCGCAAGAAAGAAGGCAAGAAAAAACCCGCCAAGACGCTTATGGAGAAGCGCGCGGCCAAGGCCGAGAAGAAGAAACAGAAGTAAGGCGGACTTGCCGGCGCCTCAGACGCGCAACCCCAGCGCCAGCGCACAGGCAGCGGATTCATCGCAGCGCTCGCGGCTGTCCACCGCGGCGGTGCGCCAGGCCGCGCCGAGTTGGGCATCAAGCTCCCCGATAACGGCGGTGCGCAGCCTTTCCTGCACAGGCCGCCGACGCAACTGTCCGCGCGCCTCGTGCGCGTGGTCCGCACTGCTAAGGATCCGGGCGGCCGCGGCGTGGCGCCGGTCCTTGCAGGCGAGATAGGCCATGGCATCCAGCACCGCGTAGAGCCGGCTGGCATCGAGCCGCGCCGCCAGCTCGAGGATTTCGGCGCCAGTCGCGCGCGCCTCGTCGGTCGCGCCGGCGAACAGCAGCGCGCTGAAGTTCATCACCAGCAGGTCGAAGTGCGTGGCGCGCCGGCCTGAATGGCGCAGGCTCAGTTCCAGCGGCCGGCCGAGCTGCAGCGCCGAGGCTGGATCGCCGCAGGCGATGTCCAGCTCGACGATGCTGACGCTGGCCGCGAGCGCCTGTCGCTCGCTGACCGTCAGCGCGTAACGAACCGCGCGCCGGTAAGCGGCGCGTGCCTCCAGGAATTCGCCGCTGTTCATCAGCACCGCGCCCTCGGCCAGCGCGCCGCAGGTGAGCAGGCGTGCTGGCCAGGCCGGATCCTCGAGCGTCCGTGCGGTCTCCATCGCGGCGCGCGCAGCCTGTTCGTCATCGCGGCAACTGAAGGCGAGCTGCGCGAGCGCGTAATAGCGGGCGCGCTGATCGCCGGCTGCGGCGTGCATCGCGACCGCAAGTTCTGCGGCGTAACGCACCCGGTCGTGCTGGCGCGAAGCATCGTAGCTGGCAACCGCTTCCCAGAATCGTCCGCTGCGGGCCGGTGGCAACGCGTCCGACAGCAGCGTAACCGCCTGCTCGAAGCGATCACGGCCTTCGGCCCGCAGTTCGGCCTCGACGAACAGCGGCCAGGCCGAGCCGTACAGCGCAACTCCCAGCGCCCGGTCATTGGCAGCCGCCCAGTCGATGGCGGCGCGAACATTGTCGAGCTCGGGCTCGTAGCGATGCAGCCAGATGGCCTCGTCCAGCGACCAGTACTCCTGATAGGCGGTGTCGAGCAGCTGCAGCATGGCGTCGGCCATGCGCCGCTGCGCGGACGCCAGTTCACCACCAGAGGCAAGTTTGGCCGAGGTGTAGTAGCGCGCGGTTTCGAGCAGTGCGTAGCGCGGCGGCTCAGTCGGCAGCGCAGTCACCAGCGAACGATCGACCAGGCGGCCGATCAGATCGATCGCCTCGGCGGTATCGATGGCCTCATCGGCCACGCAGCGCGCGGCCGTGGGCAGGGTAAAACTGCCGGCAAAAGTGCCGAGCCGGTTGAAGACGCGCTGCTCCGTTGCGGTCAGCAGACTGTAGCTCCAGTCGAATGCCGCGTGCAGCGCGCCGTGGCGCGGCTCGGCCGCACGTCCGGAGGCCTTGAGCAGCCGGAAGCGGTCATCAAGGCGCTCGAGCAATCCGCTGACGCCCAGCGCCGGCACGCGCGCGGCCGCCAGCTCGATCGCCAGCGCGTTGCCATCGAGTCGACGGCATATCTCACCGACCAGTGCGCAGTTTGCAGCTGTCAGTTCGAAGCGCCGGTCGGCGGCCTGCGCCCGCTCGACGAACAGCTCGACTGCGGCAAAGCGTGCGGCGTCGGCGCTCGCCTCGGCGGCCGCGGGAACCTCCAGCAGCCCGAGCCGGTAAACCGTTTCGCCGGCGATGCCCAGCGGCGCCTGGCTCGTCAGCAGCGCACGCACACCCTGCGTCTGCAGCACGAGTTGCGCCAGCGGTGTCGCGAGCGCGTCGCCCAGATGTTCCGCGCCGTCGAGAATCAGCAGCACCGGCACCTGTTCGAGCGCCTGACGCATGGCCGCGAATCCCTCGAGGCCTTCCGGCAGCGCAATGCCGAGTGCCAGCGCAATGGCCGAAGGCACATGCTGCGCCTCGGCGATCGGCTGCAGCGCGATCCAGGCCGCTGCGGAACCCGCCTGATCGGCTGCGCGCACCAGGATCTCCTGCGCGAGCCGGCTCTTGCCGGCGCCGGCGATGCCGACGATCGTCACCAGACTCGCGCGCTCGAGCACCGCACGCAGCTCCAGCACATCGCGCGCGCGGCCAATCAGCGGACCGAGGCGGTTCGGCCAGGCGCGGCGCGGAATCGCGAGCTGCGGAATCCCGAGCCGCGCCGGATCAGTATTGATGGTTGCGCCGGCAGGATCGGCTGCCGCCGCCCCCGNNGAGCCGGTAGCCGTATCCGGCCACGGTCCGTATCGCCCCGGCGCCGAGCACACGCCGGAGACTGGCGATCTGTGCCGGAAGATTGTTCTCATCGACGTACAGGCGCGGCCACACGCGCTCGAGCAGCGTGGCCTTCGTGACCAGCCGCGCGTGATTCTCCACCAGCACCAGCAACAGATCGAAGGCGCGCGCGCCCAGCTCCGCAGGTTTGCCATCGATCGACAGCACCCGCTCCGTCGGATAGAGCTCGAATCCGCCGACACGAATCGGAGGCGCCGCGCTTGGACGTAAGCTATTGATCTTTCAATCCTTTCTTCAGTTATCGGCGCGCCAGATGCTTTTTAGAATAATTTCAGGCGCAATTCAAGACGCTGGCGGCCTGGTTGGCGATCCTAGCAGCGCGGCACACAGATCCATCAAACATCAGTTCAACACACGGAGAAGGAAATGCCCAAGTTTGTAATCGAACGTGATATCCCCGGCGCCGGCAAGCTGAGCCCGGCTGAGCTCAAGGCCATTTCGCTGAAGTCGTGTGGCGTGCTTAGCAGCCTCGGCCCCAGCGTGAACTGGATCCAGAGCTACGTCACCGGCGACAAGATCTACTGCATCTACCACGCGACCGACGAATCGCTGGTGCGCAGGCACGCCGAACTGGGCGGGTTTCCCGCCAACCGGATCTCGCGCGTGACCGCCGTCATCGATCCGTCAACGTCAGAGTAGGACAGCGCCTAAAGGGAGTGCCGCGTGCCAAGCCGATCGCCATCCTTCAATAATCAAACCAGGAGTCTGCCATGAAATCGATTATCGCCATATTGCCCGTACTGTTCCTTGCCCCGGTTTTTGCCGCCAACAGCGCGGCGCCGATGACCGCGACGCACGCCACTGCGTCCTCACACCGCTACCTGATCGAACGCACTTTTCCGGCCGGCGCCCTCGACGGGCTGGATGCGGCCGGCAAGGCCAAGATCAACGCGACCAATGCCAAGTACGGCGTGTACTGGGTCATGTCGTATGCCAACGCCGCCAAGACGAAGACCTATTGCATCTACAAGGCCCCGAGCGAAGCTGCGGTTCGCCAGGCAGCGCAGGCGAATGCGATACCGGTCGATACCGTCACGGAAGTTCCGGTGACGCTGTTGCCGAAGTAGTCCCTTCGCACGGTCCGCGGTGTGATGGCCGGGCGCCCGGCCATCACACTGCGTCGCCGCGCATCTCCGCGAAGGCTTGCTCCATGGCCTGGCGTCGCAGATGCGCCTCGAACGCCGACATCACGGCAATGCACTCCCTGGCGCCATCCGGTTCATGGCTGCTCCAATCGGACGCCCTTCTGATCTCCGCGATCAATCCGCGCTGCCGCAGGGCGCGGGCGAACGATGGCGGCCCGGCCAGCCCGAGAACCAGTGATTGTCGCGAGCCCTGGAAAACCAGCGCTGGCATCTCGTGCGTGATCGGGTTGTGCATGTTCATGCCCATATTGATTCAATGCGGCCACGGTGGTTCCGGAAGAATGTGTCGGGCCGCGACGACAGCACTGCGATTTCACGTGCACCAGAGTACCGGCGGCGGATTGCAGCGTCATGACTGCCAGCCTGGCCGGCCGTATTTCAGGCGCTGCGCGCGATCACCCGCACCACCGGTTCGAGGTAGTTACGGAATCCCATGCTCTCGTAGAGTCTGCGGGCACCAGTGTTGGCGCTCATGACGTGCAGGAAGCTGGTCTCGGCGCGCGCACGCTGCAAGGCCAGGAGCTTGTGCATCAGCCGTCGCGCCAGCCCACGTCCCTGGAAATCCGGATGCGTGCACACACCGCTGATCTCGCGGAACGAGCCGGCCTGCATGCGCTCACCGGCCATCGCCACGAGGCGATCGCCTTCGAAATAACCGAAGTAATCACCGAGCTCGATGGTGCGCAGTCCAAACGGACCGGGGCGCGCCAGTGCCGCGAGCTCCAGCGCCTGTTGTGCATGCCCGGGCCCAAGCCGCACGAACTCCTGCTCGTCACCAGATGCTGAACTTCGCGCGGCATCTGCGGCACACACCATCAGGCACATTGTGGCGTCGGCCTCGATCTGCCATCCGGATGGCGCCGCACCCTCCCAGCCGCTGCAGTAAAAATGTTCGCCGGCATCGCAAAAGGGCGCGAGCGCAGCGAAATCGGGATGCAGCGAATCGGCGAAACCAGCAATCGGCGAGAACCCCTGCGCGTAGCGGCGTGCGCCACCCAAGCCGGCGGCGAATTTCGCCTGCGCGCCGGTGAGGGAATTCCAGACGATGTTGTCGAGCAGCCCTGTCACCGGCGTTAATGTACCGTGGAATGCCACGCGCCTATAATCACGCTTGCGAACCCACGCTCGCGAACCAGCCACATCGGGGAAACCAATATGCTCGTCATGGCCCGCCCATTTCTTGTCGGCCTGTTGTTTGCCGCTGCACCTGCGCTGTCATTGGCCGGCACCACGCTGGGCAGCGATACCGGCATCAACTGGTCGCTGTCCGCCGCCGACGTTGCGGCCGCATGCAAGAGCGGACTGGCCAGCGCGCGTGAGCGCATTCATGCGCTGGAAGCGCGGACCGACACACCGGCGAGCATGGCCGACGGGCTCGGCGCCGTGGACAGCGTCGTGGCCGACCTGGGCGAGCAGCTCAGCGCGCCGGTGAATCTGTCGGTGCTGGCCATCGGCAAGGATGTCAGGGATGCGGCCACCCAATGCAACAACGATTACTCCTCCTTCGGCGTGGAACTGGCGGCGGATCCGGCGATCTACAAGCTCGCGCAAGCCGCCGCGGCGACTGCGAAGGATCCTGAGGATCAACAACTGGCCAAGATCTACCTCGAGAACGGACGGCGCGCCGGTGCCGGCCTGGATCCCGCTACACGCGCGCAGGTTACCAAGCTCCTCGATCAGCTCAACAATCTGCAGATCGAATTTGGCCGCACTCTGGGCGAAGACCATACCCGCATCGCGTTGAGCGAGGCCGAACTCGCCTCGCTGCCGCCCGCGCTTGCCGGAGCCATCACCCACGACGCCGATGGGGCACACATCGCGGTGAATGAGAGCAGCGTCGGCCCGTTCATGGAAAGTGAATCCTCGGGCGCGGCGCGAGAGCGCTTTGCCACGGCCTACTCCCGGCGCGGCGGACTTGCGAACGTGCAGCGGCTGGCCGATGCCGTCACGATCCGCCAGCAACTCGCACCGCTGCTGGGATTCCATTCCTGGGCCGCCTACCAGCTCAACGTCAAAATGGCCAAGACGCCGGAACGCGCTACCGGCCTGGTGGAACAGGTTGGACACTCGCTGCTGCCCAAGGCGCATGCCGAGGTCAAGGCACTGGCGGAGCTGAAACGCGCCAGCGGCGATCACGAGCCGTTCCATAAATGGGACTACCCGTACTACGAACGCCAGCTGGAAAAAACGCGCTACGCCGTGGATTCAGAGGTCGTGCGCCAGTATTTCCCGGTCGACAAGGTGCTGCCGGCCGTGCTCGACATCTACTCGCGCCTGCTCGGCGTACGCTTCGAGTCCTTGTCGCCGGCGCAATCCTGGGCGCCCGGCGTACGCGAGTACGCCATTTACAATGCAGCCGACGGCGCTGCGATCGGTTGGTTTTTCCTCGATCTCTATCCGCGCGAGGGCAAGTTCGGGCATTTCGCCGCTTTCCCGCTGCGTTCCGGCCGGCTGCTGCCCGACGGCAGCTACCGCGCGCCGGTGTCCGCGATCATCGGCAACTGGCCGCTGCCCGAAGCGGGCAAGCCCACGCTGCTCAATCACGAGGAAGTGGTGGTGTTCTTCCATGAATTCGGGCACGTCATGCACGAGACGCTTTCGCACACGCGCTACGCCTCGCTTTACGGCATCGCGGTGCGCGGCGATTTTGGCGAAGCACCGTCGCAGATGCTGGAGAACTGGATGTGGCAGCCTGCGGTGCTGAAGCAGATATCGAGCCACACCGGGAGCGGTGAACCGCTGCCCGATGAACTCATTACAAAGATGATCGCGGCCCGGCACGTGGCCGACGGCGTAACCTGGGGCACGCAGGCCTTCTACGCGGAATACGACCTGCAGTTGCACAGTTTGCCGGGCAAAACCGATCCTACTGCGCTGTGGTTCAAACTCAAGTCGACGCTGACCGTGTTTCCGGAGATCCCCGGCACTTATCCCGAGGCCGCTTTTGGACACCTGATGGGAGGGTACGACGCGGGCTACTACGGCTACCTGTGGTCGAAAGTCTACGCTCAGGACATGTTCAGCGAATTCAAAAAAGCCGGGCTCGACAATCCCGCAGTCGGCATGCGTTACCGGCAGCAGATCCTGGTTCCCGGCGGATCGGAAGAACCGGATGTGCTGCTGAAACGCTTTCTCGGCCGCGAGGTCAGCTACGATCCCTTTTACGAGGATCTGGGCCTGAAGGCGCACTGATCGCCAACGTGTCGCAGTTCACAATTCAGCCGCTGGCATAACGAGACCTGCATCGCAACCCGCACCGTGCTGCCTTGCCTGGCGCGGCATCGCAACGCATTCTGTAACGTGGTGAAAACACGTGCGGAATGGCGGTACGGCGGATCATGTGAGCAACCATAAATCCGGGGCACCTCCGGTCTGGATTGACAGGCTCTGCATCGGGCTGGTGATCTACGTGATCGTCTGCGCAGTGTGGATGCTCACAGGCATCGGCGGCGAGCGCGTCAGGCACTACGTCGGCCTGCTGGCCGATACGCCCGCGAGCCTCACCGCACTGATCGTGACCATCACGGCGACGCGCCGCATGGCGGCTGGCATGACACGCACCGCATGGGCCTGCCTGTCGATGGCGCTGGCGCTGTACCTGGTCGGCACGACGATCGGCGTCGTATCGTGGCTGCACGGGCGTGATCCGTTCCCGGGCAGTGCCGATTTTTTCTACCTGGCTTTCTATCCTTTCTTCATGACGGCTGTCGGGCTGATGATCCGGGCCGCAGCGGTAAAAATCCGCTGGACCCAGTTCCTGCTCGACGCGACCGTGCTGGTGGCCGGTTTCGGCGCCTTCTTCTGGTTCCTGATCATCAGGCCGGCATCGAGCAGCACCGAGATCGACCTGCTCAAGTACACGCTCAGCCAGGTCTATATCGCGCTCAATTGCCTGCTGGTGCTCGCGCTTGGCGTGCTGTTGCTGGCCGGCGCCGGCAACCGGAGCCTGCGCAGCGTGCCATTGCTGCTCACGCTCGGATTCACGACCATGCTGCTCGGCGACGTCATGTGGTCGGTCGCCAAGATCACCGGCCACTACCTGTCGGGCGATCTCCAGGACGTGCTGTACGTCGCCTGCTACGTGCCGCTGGCCGCGGCGGGCCGCGCACAGATGCGCTTCAGCGAGGCTAGCGCCATCGCTGGTGCTGGTGCTGGTGCTGGCGCGAGCGTATCGCAGGGCTTTGCGCAGGCGCTGCCGTTCGCCGCGATGCTGGCTGCGCTGGGCGTGCTGGTGTCACTGACGCATGGCGACCTGCGGAGTCCAGCCACGGTCATGACGCTGGTGGTGTTCGCGCTCGCGCTGCTGGTCATGGTGCGCCAGGCGCTGGTGCTGCGCGAGGAAGCGTTGACACGTGAACGGCGCGCCGCACGCCTGGTCGAGGAGCGCTACGCCTCGCTGATCGCGAACGCCTCCGACGTGATCATGACCGTCGGCACCGATGGCACGCTGATGTTCGCATCACCAGCCTGTGAGCGTACGCTCGGGCTGCGGCCGGATGAAGTCGCCGGCAGGAACCTGCTCGAGGTCTGGGCCGGCGAGGACTCGGATCGGCTGCGGGCTTTCCTCGGCGAAGTGGCGGGCACATCCGGCGAAGCGGTCGGGCCGGTCGAAATGCGCATCGAACGCGGCCGCGAGCGCTACGTGATTGAGATCGTCGGCAGCAACCTGACCAACGATCCGGCCGTACAGGGCCTCGCGCTGAACCTGCGCGATATCACCGAGCGCAAGGCACTCGAGGAACAGCTGCGGCAGCTGGCCTTCCACGATTCACTGACCCTGCTCGCCAATCGCAGCCTGTTCCGCGATCGACTGCAGCACTCGCTCACGCTGGCGCAACGCGCCCGTAACCAGATGGCGGTCATGTTCGTCGACCTCGACAACTTCAAGAGCGTCAACGATTCGCTCGGTCACGATGTCGGCGACCGGCTGCTGCAGGCCGTGGCGCAGCGGCTGGTCAAGTCGACGCGCTTCTCCGACACGGTCGCGCGTCTGGGCGGCGATGAATTTGCGATCCTGCTCGAAGGTATCGCGACCATTGGCGAAGTGGAATTGCTGGCGGCTGCATTGATTGAGCATCTCGACCAGCCCTTCAATCTCGGCGGCACGGAGGTGCGCGTCTCTGCCAGCATCGGCGTCGCGTTTTCGACCTATGAGACCAGCGCCGAAGCGCTGCTGAGCAAGGCAGACATCGCGATGTACCACGCGAAAGCCGCCGGCAAGAATCGTTTCGTCGCGTTCCAGCCGCCGATGCAGGAGCTGCTGCAGGAACGCACGCGCCTGGTGGCGGATATCGCCCGGGCTGTCGCCAACGAGGAATTCTTTGTCGAGTATCAGCCGATCGTCGATCTTGGCACCCGCAGCCTGCTCGGAGTCGAGGCGCTGGTGCGCTGGCGCCACCCCGAACTGGGTGTGCTGATGCCGGAGCGCTTCATCCAGATCGCCGAGGAATGCGGCCAGATCGTCAAGCTCGGCCGTTGGGTACTGGCGCAGGCCTGCCGCGAGATGCATGCCTGGCGCCGCGTAGTCGCGGGCGGATCGGGACTGCGCGTCGCCGTCAACATATCCGCGCGCCACCTCGAGCACGG
The DNA here is from genome assembly GCA_003162555.1 of Gammaproteobacteria bacterium. Taxonomy (GTDB): domain Bacteria; phylum Pseudomonadota; class Gammaproteobacteria; order Steroidobacterales; family Steroidobacteraceae; genus FEN-1191. Next base: position 20,959 of record PMNQ01000031.1, read on the forward strand.
CGACCTGGCGCAGGACGTCGCATTGGTGCTGAAGGAGTCGGGCCTCGAGCCCGGCAACCTGGTGGTCGAATTGACGGAAAGCACTATCATGCACAATACCGAGGCGAACCTCGCCCGCCTGGTGCAGTTGAAATCTCTTGGCGTGCGCCTCGCGATCGACGATTTCGGCACC
>PMNQ01000207.1 GCA_003162555.1 Gammaproteobacteria bacterium
TGATGGCCGGGCTCGACGGCATCCAGAACAAGATCCATCCGGGCGACCCTGCCGACAAGGATCTGTACGACCTGGAGCCGGAGGAGGCCAAGCACATTCCGCAGGTCTGTCATTCGCTCGACATGGCGCTCGAGCATCTGGACAAGGACCGCGAGTTCCTCAAGCGCGGCGGCGTGTTCACGGATGACGTGATCGACGCGTACATCGGCCTGAAGAACCAGGAAGTGCAGCGCTACCGCATGTCGACGCACCCGTGCGAACTTGACATGTATTACAGCGTCTAGCGACATAAGTCGGCCCGGCGTGCATTACAAATGGGTGAGGGTCATCACAGGACCGTCACCCGTTTGTACGCCGGAGCTTGGTAAGACTATGCTGTCAGCCTGTGAATACCCGAACGGCCTGTTGGAGCCTGCTGGCAGTCGTGGTTGCCTCTGTTGCGGCCGGGTCAACCGTGACCTATCGCTGGACGGACAGCGACGGCGTGCATTACTCCGATCAGCCGCATGCGGGCGCCGACAAGATCATCCTCGGCACGCCGCAGACCTACAGCAGCCCGGATGCCACCACCCAGCCCAGCAGCGGCACGGCGCGGCGTGCCCGCAATGGGGACGACGGCTTCCACTACGACAGCTGTTCGGTGCAACAGCCGGCGCAGGATCAGGTGCTGATCGACGTCGAATCGGTGACCGTGGCGGTGCAGGCGCGGCCCGGCAAGCGCAGCAGCGATCGCATCGAATTGAGTTTCGACGGGCAGGCGATCCAGGCAACGAATCCCGATCAGCAGGAATTCAAGATTTCACCGGTCGATCGCGGCACGCACACCGTGGCCGCCACGATCCGCGACGCCGACGGCAAGAATGTGTGCCAGTCCACGGCGGTCAGCTTCCACGTGAATCAGCCTTCGGTGCTGGCGCCGCAGAATCCGAACAACCCCAACCGCAAGCACTGACGCAGCGCGCACGGGGTGTGCGCAGCGCCGGGAATTGGCGCGGCGCTGGCGATAACCGTGGCCGTTGAAGCGCCGATCGCCTCGCCGCTCGGCCATTTCGATGCGCGTGAAATGCTCGACGCACTGGCCACCGGCCTCATGGTGCTAGATGCGCAGCTGTGCGTCGTCTACGCCAACGTCAGCGCGCAGGATCTGCTTTCCTTAAGCCTGCGCCAGACGCGCGGCCATCCGGTCAGCCAGCTGTTTGCCGCGCCGCAGTCGCTGATCGAGCTGCTACGCCGCGCGCTTGCCAGCGGCGAGACCTGCGCCGGGCACGAATTCACGCTGACGCCGATCGCGACGCTCCCGGCCGCGCCCGCGCCCATCGTCGTGGACATCACCGCCACGCCACTCATAGGCCAGGTCACGGGCATGCATCTGCTGCTCGAGCTGACTGATGCGCGCATGCGCCAGCGCATCACGCGCGAGACGGAATTGCTGTCGCGCGTAGACGGCAACCGGCTGATGGTGCGGCAGCTCGCGCATGAGATCCGCAATCCCCTTGGCGGCCTGCGCGGCGCGGCACAGCTGCTGGAGCGCGAGCTCGCCGAGCCGGGACTGAAGGAATACACGACCATCATCATCAACGAGGCCGATCGGCTGCGTTCGCTGGTCGACACGATGCTGGGACCGGCAGGTCCGCCGCGCAAGCAGACGATCAGCGTGCACGAGCTGTGCGAGCACGTGTACCAGCTGCTGCGCAGCGAAGCGGCGAACGACATCGACATCGATCGCGACTACGATCCAAGCGTCCCGGACGGACGCTTCGATCGCAACGAGATCATCCAGGCGCTGCTCAACATCGGCCGCAACTCGCTGCAGGCGCTGGCCGGGCGCGGGCGCGTGGTGCTGCGAACGCGCACCCAGTCGAACCTCAACATCGGGCCGGCGCGACATCGCCTGGTGGTGTGCGTGCAGATCGAGGACGACGGGCCCGGCGTGCCGGCCGACCTGCACAAGACGCTGTTCTATCCGTTGGTCACCGGCAAGGCCGAAGGCACCGGCCTCGGCCTGTCGGTCGCGCAGGACATGGTGGCGCGGCACGGCGGCATCATCGAATTCGAAAGCCGCCCGGGGCACACCGTGTTCTCGATACTGTTACCGCTGGAGGATGGCGCATGAATTCCGAACTGCTGCAGGTCTGGCTCGTCGACGACGACGCTTCGATCCGCTGGGTGCTCGAGCGCGCGTTGCGCAATGGCGGTATGTCGACAACGGCGTTTGAAGCCGCTGAACCGGTCCTGACAGCGTTGCGTACAGGGTCGCCGGATGTGCTGATCACGGATGTGCGCATGACCGGGCAGTCGGGCATCGACCTGCTCAAGCGCGTGCACGCCAGCCATCCGGATCTGCCGGTGATCGTGATGACCGCGCACTCGGATCTCGGCACCACGGTGTCGGCCTACGAGAGCGGCGCGTTCGAATATCTGCCCAAGCCCTTCGACATCGACCATGCCGTCGAGCTGGTGCGGCGCGCGGCCCAGTCCGCCGATCGGCCGGTGCTCGACAGCGCCGGGCGGAGCGCGGCGATTCCACCGCTGCTTGGCCGCGCCAGCGCGATGCAACAGGTGTTCCGCGCCATCGGCCGGTTGTCCAAGACCAGCGTCAATGTGCTGATCACCGGCGAGTCCGGCACCGGCAAGGAACTGGTTGCGCGCGCATTGCACGAGCACAGTCCGCGCGCCGGCAAACCGTTCATCGCGCTCAACACCTCAGCAATTCCGGGCGAGCTGCTCGAGTCGGAACTGTTTGGTCACGAGAAGGGCTCATTCACCGGCGCCGACAGCCTGCGGCGCGGCCGCTTCGAGCAGGCCGACGGCGGTTCGCTGTTCCTCGACGAGATCGGCGACATGCCGCTGCCGCTGCAGACGCGGCTGCTGCGCGTGCTGGCTGAGGGTGAGTTCTACCGCGTTGGCGGGCAACAACCGATTCGCGTCGACGTGCGCGTCATCGCCGCCACGCACCAGAACCTCGAGGAGCGCACGCGCACCGGCCAGTTTCGCGAAGACCTGTTTCATCGCCTGAACGTGATCCGCATCGAACTGCCGCCGCTGCGTGCGCGGCGCGAAGACATAGCCGATCTGCTGCGTCATTACCTGCAGGTGGCGGCGCAGGAACTGGGCGTCGAGGCCAAGACGCTCGAAGCTGCGGCGGTGGAGAAGCTGGCGGCCTACGACTGGCCGGGCAACGTGCGCGAGCTGGTGAATTTCTGCCGGCGCGCGACCGTGCTGGCGCCGGGCAGCGAGATCCACGTCGCCGACCTGCCTGCCGGCGTCAGCGGCATGGCCGATGCCGTATCTGCGCCTGCGGACTGGACCAGCCTGCTGGGCGAATGGGCGCGGCAACGCGCCGCGGAAACTGGCGGCAAGCCGTTGCTTGACGATGCGCTGCCGGAATTCGAACGCACGCTGATCCGCGTCGCGCTCGCGCACACGCAGGGCCACCGTCAGGAAGCCGCGCGGCTGCTTGGCTGGGGACGCAACACGCTGACGCGCAAAATGCGCGAGCTCGACATGAACGAGGGCAACGACGAAACCTGACGCCGACGTGCTCCCTACGCCGCCGGCGTCGGGCCATCCCTGGGAATGAAGATCCACAGCAGGATGTAGAACAGAAAGCCGACGCCGAAGTAGAACACCATGGCGCAGAAGATCACGCGCCAGGCCCACGACGGCAGGCCCGTGTGCGCACCGAGGCCGCCGCACACGCCGCCAATCACGCGGTCGGTCGACGACAGCGTCAGTCGATGCAGGAAACCGTTGTGGGGCGTGCCGCTCGCACCAGCGCTGCCGCCCGCGGCCGCGCCGCCAGCAGCGCCGCCAGCTGCGCCGCCACCCAGGGCGTGCGCCTTGGCCTGCGCATACTCGGCTTCGCTCAGTGCACCAGTGGCGCGCAGTTTGTCCAGCCTTTCAAGTTCATCTGTGACACTCATGAATGCTTAACTCCCGAGGGTGCCAACAAGTTGCTGCAGATTCTCCAGCCCAGTCTCGGCCAGGTGGGCTGCCAGTCCGCGGTTGATGCCGGGGCAGATCAGGGGATCGTAGAACAGCGCGGTGCCGACACCCACCAGGCTCGCGCCGGCGATGATGAATTCCAGCGCATCGGCGCTGTTGCAGATGCCACCCTGGCCGATGATCGGAATCCGGTGCGGCCCCGCGACTTCGTGCACTTCGCGCACCTTGAGCAGCGCGATCGGCTTGATCGCGGGACCTGAGAGTCCACCCTGGCCATTGCCAAGCACCGCCTTGCGCGTGCGCACGTCCACGGCCATGCCCATCACGGTGTTGATGACCGCGAAGGCGTCGGTCCCTGCCTCGATGCAGCGGCGTGCGTTCTCGCGGATGTCGGTCTGGTTCGGCGACATTTTCGTGATCAGGGGTTTCTTCGTCACCGCGCGGCATGCGGCCACGACGCGCGCCGACATCTCCGGTACATTGCCGAACTGCACTCCGCCTTCCTTGACGTTCGGGCAGGAAATATTGATCTCGATGGCATCGATTGGCGAATCATCGAAGCGCCGCGTCACCTCGACGTATTCGTCGATGGTCGAACCGCAGGCGTTGGCGAAGAAACGCGTCTCGCTGAAATCCAGCGTCGGCAGGATGTTGCGCACCACGGCGTCGACGCCCGGGTTCTGCAGGCCGATCGCGTTGAGCATTCCCTGGTACGTTTCCGCAACGCGGTGCGGCGGGTTGCCGAGCCGTGGCGCGCCGGTCGTGCCCTTCAGCACGATCGCGCCGACGTCGCGGTTCGAGAAGCCCTCGACCCGCGTGTATTCCTCGCCGAAGCCCACGCATCCGGAGAGCAGCACGATCGGTGAGGCCAGCTCGAGGCCGCAAAAGCGGGTGGTAAGCACGCCGCCGGAAGTGACGGCGCCGGATGCGGCGCCTGCGGCAGGCGTGGACGGCGGGGCGGCGGACACGGCGCTCATGGGCGCCAATTATCGCCTGAATCGCCATGTTTGAGGTGATTCTGTACCAGCCGGAGATTCCGCCGAACACCGGCAACATCATCCGGCTGTGCGCCAACACCGGCGCGCGCCTGCACCTCATCGAGCCGCTGGGGTTCAGCCTGGAACAGCGCGAGCTGCGCCGGGCCGGGCTCGACTACGCCGAGCTGGCGAATGTACGCGTGCATCGCACCCTGGCCGATTGCCTGGCAACGCTCCCGGGAGCGAGACTGTACGCGGTGGAGACCGGCGGCACCCGCGGTTACAACGAGGCGGTTTTCCAGCGCGGCGACGCGCTGCTGTTTGGTTCCGAGACGCGCGGGCTGCCAGCGGAGTCGCTGGCAGGCATCGCGCCTGAGGACATTCTTGCCATACCGATGCGCGAGGGCAATCGGAGCCTCAATCTGTCGAACGCCGTGGCGCTGGTGGTGTACGAGGCCTGGCGCCAGCTCGGTTTTCGTTGAGGGTGGTGGCCAACAATCGCAGGCGGCGCGGTCAGTCGAACTCTGGGCGTATAGGCCGCAGCATCAGGCCCTGCACCACCTGGTCGGCGCTCATGCCGTCGTACAGCACGGCGTACAGGCCTTCGCAGATCGGCATCGTGACGCGTTCGCGCTCGGCGACCGCGCGCAGTGCACGCGTGGCCTTGTAACCCTCGACCACCTGGCCGATCTCGGCGAGCGCGGCCTTAGGGCTAAGGCCCTTGGCCAGCAGCAGTCCGAAGCGCCGGTTGCGCGACTGATCGTCGGTGCAGGTGAGCACCAGGTCGCCGAGTCCGGCGAGCCCCATGAAAGTCTCGCGCTGCGCGCCGAGCGCAACGCCGAGCCGCGTCATCTCGACCAGGCCGCGCGTGATCAACGCGATGCGCGAGTTGGCGCCGAAGCCGAGGCCGTCGGAAAGTCCGGCGCCGATCGCGAGCACGTTCTTGACCGCGCCGCCGACCTCGACGCCGACGATGTCGGTGGACGTGTAGGCGCGAAACACCGGGGTGGAAAAATCATGCGCCAGCTGCGCGGCGTAGTCAGGATCGCGCGAGGCGATAGTCATCGCGGTGGGCAGGCCCGCGCCCACTTCGCGCGCGAAAGTGGGACCTGAGAGCACCGCCGTGAGCCGGCCCGTGCCCAGCACTTCGCGCGCCACCTCAGCCGGCAGGCGGCCAGTGCTGATCTCGAACCCCTTGGTCGCCCAGCACAGGCGCTGGCCGGCGGTGAGCTGGTCGCGGATCGAGGTCAGCAGTTCGCGAAACGCGTGGCTCGGCACGGCGATCAACACGTCGTCGGCGCCGCTGAGCGCGCTGCCCAGGTCGTGCGCGATCTCGAGACCGTCGGGAAAGGCCGCATCGGGCAGGTAGCGCGGATTGCGCCGCGCCGCCGCCATCGCCGCGCACAACTGCGGCGAGCGGCCCCACAGCCGCACCGCGTTGCCGGCGCGCGCGCACTGGATCGCGAGCGCCGTGCCCCACGAGCCGGCGCCCAGCACGGCGATCTGCGAGGGCGGGGCGAGCGCGGTCATCGGCGCGCTCTAGTTGGTGGTGGCGCTGGCCGGTTCGGGATTGTTGGCGGCAAACAGCGCTTCGAAATTCACCGGCGGCAGCAGCAGCTGCGGGAAACCGCCCTGGCTGACGAGATTCGAAACCACCGAGCGCACGTACGGAAACAGCACGCCCGGGCAGACGATGCCGGCGGCGCGACGGTAGTCGCCATCGCTCAGGTTCTGCATCACAAATGCGCCGGCCTGCTTCACTTCGACCAGGAACACGGTCTGCTCGCCCAGCTTCGCCGACACTGTCACCGTGAGCACCACTTCGCGCAGGTCGCCTTCGATCACGTTGACGGCGGTGTTCAGGTCGAGCCCGATGGCCGGATTCCAGTCGGGGGTCACGCGCGGACCCAGCGGCGCTTCAAAAGAGCAGTCCTTCAGGTACACGGCCTGCAAGGAGAGCTGTGCGCCGGTGCCGGCTGCCGCGCCAGTGGCGGGCGGTGGTGTCTCGATACTCATCGCTGATGTTCCTCAGTTTGTGTTGTTGTCAGATAGCCAAATTCTTGTCATCGGTTCCGGCCAGCAGTGCGTCGAGCTCGCCGGCCTGGTCGAGCTCGGCCAACTCGTCCGAACCGCCGACGTGCCGCGTGCCGATGAAGATCTGCGGCACGGTGCGCCTGCCACTGCGTTCGATCATCTCGGCGCGCACTTCGGGTTGCCCCTCGACGCTGATCTCGCGGAACCCGGCGCCCTTGCTGCGCAGGAGCTGCCGCGCCCGTTCGCAATAGCCGCACCAGGTCGTGGTGTACATCTCAATCGTCGGCGCTGCCATGTGTGGCGGTATGCGGGCGCGGTGGCGAAGTGCATCAAGCTAATCGCGCGCAACCGGCAGGTGCTCGGCGCGCCACGCGCGCAGGCCGCCTCGCAGGTTGACCACCTGGCCGAATCCCTGCTGCGCGAGCGCTCGCATTGCGCCGGCCGCACTCACGCCCTGCTCGCAATACACGATGACCGGTTTGTCCTTGTAACGCTTGAGCGAGTCGGCGCCGTTCGCCAGCTGCGTAGCCGGAACACTGCGCGCGCCGCGGATGTGGCCGGCGGCATAGTCCTCGGCGCTGCGCACGTCGAGCACAACCGCGCCCTGGTTCATCAGGCGCACCACGTCCTGGGCGCCGATGGCGCCGACGCCGCGGGCGCGTTCGCGCAATTCGTACATCAGCACGGCGGTCACGGCAGCCACGGCGAACAGCGCCAGGGGCTGGTGGTGGGTGGCATATTCGAGCAGGCGTTGCATGGGTCCTCGACGCGATCCTTCAACTGGGCCGCGCATTATAGCCCCGCTGCGTTAGACTTTTCGCATGGCACCGGGGCGAGCGCTGTTTTTCAACGGACTTTGGCCGCTGCTGCTGGCGGCGCTGGCGGTCCTAAGGCCCGTGGGCGCGGTTTCCGCCGACCAGAGCCAGACCCAGGCGCAGCTGCGCTCGCTGAAGGAACGCATCGAACGGGTCAGCCGCGACGTCAGCCGGGACGCCATCGAACGCGACCGGCTCGCGCGCAACCTGCGCAGCGCCGAGCTGGCCGTCGCGGCGACGCGTTCGGACCTGGAAACACTGCAGACGCAGGAGACCGCACACAGTGAACAGCGCGCGACCCTCGGCGCCGAGCGCTCGCGCGTCCGTGCCTCGCTGGCTTCCGAGCGCGCCAGCCTGGCCGCGCAATTGCGCGTCGCCTACCGCATCGGCCCGCATGAGCCGCTGCAGCTGCTGCTGAACCAGCGCGACCCGGCCGCGGCGGTGCGCATGTACACCTGGTACGGTTATTTCGGCCGCGCGCGCGCGATGCAGATCGAGGGCATCCAGCAGCAGGTGCAGCGCATCGACACGCTTGATGCGGCGCTCGCCGGCGAGGAGCGGGCGCTGTCGCAACTGCATTCCGACCGGGCGCAGCGGCTCACGCAGCTCGAGGCCGGACGCGCGCAGCGCGCGAGCGCGCTGGACAATCTGCAGGTCGAAGCCCGCTCGCGCGCCGCGAGTCTAGGCCGGCTGCGCGCGCAACAGGCCAGCCTGGAGCGGTTGCTGCGCGAGCTGGCGCGCGCGGCGCCGTCGCGCCCGCGCGCCGATGACGGCACCGAGTTCGGGCGGCTGCGCGGGCGGCTCGACTGGCCGGTCGCGGGTCGCGTAGTGGCGAGCTACGGCGACACGCGTGCGAGCGGCGTCGACTGGGATGGCATGGTCGTCGCGACCGCGCACGCAGCGCCGGTGCGCGCGATTGCCGCCGGTCGCGTGATCTACGCCGACTGGTTGCCCGGCCTGGGGCTGCTTGCGATCGTCGATCATGGCGGCGGGTATCTGAGCCTGTACGGCTACAACGATCAGCTGCGCAAATCCGCAGGCGAAGCGGTCGCCGCGGGCGATGTCATCGCGGCCGCGGGTGACACGGGCGGACGTCCGGAGCCCGAGCTGTATTTCGAGATCCGCCGCGGCGGCAAGCCGGTCGACCCGCGGCCCTGGTTCCGGCAGCGTCGGCCCTAGGAAACCCGGGTCGGGCAGGGC
>PMNQ01000098.1 GCA_003162555.1 Gammaproteobacteria bacterium
GATCACCTGCGCGCCCCAGTAGGACATGTTGCCCCAGGGCAGCACGTAGCCCATGAAGGCCTCGGCCATCAGCGCCAGGTAGATGAACATGCCGAACAGCCACAGCAGTTCGCGCGGCGCCTTGTACGACCCGTACAGGAGCGCCCGGTACATGTGCAGGTACACGACCACGAAGAACGCGGACGCGCCGACTGAATGCAGATACTGGATCAGCCAGCCGTAGCTGACTTCGCGCCGGATGAATTCCACCGAGTCGAACGAGGTCGTATCGCCGACCTTGTAGAACATCGTCAGGAATATGCCCGACAGCAGCTGCATGACCAGCACCAGCAGCGCGAGCGAGCCGAAGAAATACCAGATGTTGAAATTCTTCGGCGCGTAATACTCGAGCAGCTGCTCGCGCACGAATTTGTCGACCGGCAACCGCTTGTTGAGCCAACCCCGAAAGCCGGGCTGAAATTCCGCGTCGTTGCTCGCCATCACGCCGCTCCCTGGGCCGCGGCCTCATCCTGGCCGATGAGCAGCGTCGTTTGGTCCGGATAGCTGTACGGCGGCACGCGCAGATTGACCGACGCGGGCGAACCTTCGAACACGCGCCCGGCCATGTCGAAGCGCGACCCATGGCAAGGGCAGCGAAACCCGCCCGGCCAGTCGGCGCCGAGCTCGGCGTCGCCCGGATCGAAATGCTGCTTGGGCAGGCATCCCAGGTGAGTACAGGTCGCGATCAGCACCGCGATGTCATCGCGCCGCGAGCGGCTCTCGTTGGTGGCGTAAATAGGCTGGTCGGATTCGGCCGACTTCGGGTCTTTCAGCCGCGGGTCGTTGGTGACCAGCCCCGCCACTATCGCGGGCGAGCGCTTGAAGATGTAGATCGGCTGCTTGCGCCACACCACCGTGATCATCTGGCCCATCTCGAGCTTGCTCAAATCGACCGACACCGGCGCGCCGAGCGCCTTGGCACGTTCCGACAGACTCCAGCTCGCCACGAACGGACTGGCCGCAAACGCTGCGCCGACCGCAGCCGTAGCACTGGTGGCGACCGTCAGGAATTTGCGTCGGTCCTGATCCACGCCCTGCGCGTCGGCCTTCGTTCCGGCATCTGTCATCTGTTGCTACTCCGCTGCCCTGGGCCAGCCCTGCAGTTCCGCGCGGCCGGCGCGATCTTAAGGACGAGGCTCACGATTTTCTCGGGAAGTGTCGCATTATACACATCCCGTTATGGTGCCCGGCGACCGGGCGTGCGGATCCTGCCGGGTCGACGGGCGTCAGCGCCAGGTCGGCGGGCGTCGCCTTGGAAAGGAGCATGGATGACTCTGCGAAAGCTCGGCCTGGGCCTGGTATTCCTGTCCGGCGCAGTCATCGGCGGACTGGCGCTGGCCTTCCTGGTGGTGTACTTCCGGCCCGAGCTGCTGGTCCGCACGCGCAGCGTAGCCGCGCCAGAGCCCACGCTTGCGGCCGCGCCTGCCGTCAACCTGCCGCCGGCCGGAGCCGCGCCCGCAGCCGTCGATGCCGAGCCGGCGGACCCGCGTCCGGCCGTGGTGGCCGAGCGCTCGTTCGCGCTCGCCGTGCACCGCGCCGCGCCTGCAGTGGTGAATATCTACACCGCACGCGTGGTCACCGAGCAGGTGCAGCCCAACAGCTTCGAGCAGCTGTTCGGCGGATTCGGGCCGCGCTACGAACAGCATGTGCAGCGCGCGCTGGGCTCCGGCGTCATCATTGACGACGCCGGGCACATCATCACCAACAATCATGTGATCGCCAATGCCACGGTCATTCGTGTGCGGCTCGCCGACGGCCGCAGTGCCGATGCCAAAGTGGTCGGACGCGATCCGGATACCGACCTGGCGCTGCTGGTGATCAAGCTGGCGAAACTCCCGGTGATGACGCTCGGGCGCTCGGATCGGCTGCAGGTAGGCGATGAAGTGCTCGCCATCGGCAATCCGCTCGGACTCCAGCAGTCCGTGACGCATGGCATCGTCAGCGCCACCGACCGCAAGCAGCTCGGGCTCGCCACCTTCGAGAATTTCATCCAGACCGACGCGGCGATCAACGAAGGAAATTCCGGCGGCGCGCTCATCGACGCGGCCGGCGAACTGGTGGGCATCAACACCGCCGTGATCGCCAAGAACTCCGATCCGACCGGCGTGGAAGGCATCGGTTTCGCCATCCCGGTGAACCTGGCGCGCGGCGTGATCCGCGAGATCCTCGAGCGCGGCCACGTGGTGCGCGGCTGGAGCGGCATCGTCGCCGATGATTTCAGCGACGAGCAGGCCGCGCAGTACCGATTGCCGCACGGCGGCGTGGTGATCACAGGTCTGTACGCCAACGGCCCGGCCGCCAACGCCGGCCTGCGTGCCGGCGACATCCTGCTGGCCGTCAATGGTCGCGTGCTCCGCAATGCGCAGGATGGACTGACTCAGCTGGCCAGCACCAGCCCCGGAGTGACAGTGAAATTGCGCGTGCAACGCGGCGCTGAAGTTCGCGAAGTTGACTGCAAAGTCGTGCAGCGGCCCAACCAGGTGTAGGCGCAGCCGCGCGCGCGGCAGGCACTTCGGTTTCAGGCGTACTCAGGCCACTGCTGACCCCAGCCTGCGCGTGGCGAACTGAGCGTACGCGCCATGGATGGCGCGGCCGGAGCCTCCATGGACGGATTCACGGCGTTCCTGAAAAAGCAATTTGAATGACGACGGGCGATTGCTTCGCCGCATGTGCTGGCGCGCGTGCGCTCAGTTCGGGACTCGCCTGATTTGCGCGCCCAACTGCGCGAGCTTCTCTTCGATCGCTTCATAGCCGCGATCGATGTGGTAGATACGTTCGATGTCGGTGCGACCCTTGGCCACGAGGCCGGCGAGCACCAGGCTGGCTGAGGCGCGCAGGTCGGTCGCCATGACGGGCGCGGCGGTGAGTTCGCTCACGCCGTGAATGATCGCGGTGTTGCCCTCGAGGCGAATCTCGGCGCCCATGCGGCGCATCTCCAGCATGTGCATGAAGCGGTTTTCGAAAATCGTCTCGACCACGGTGCCGACGCCGTTGGCCACCGTGTCGAGCGCGGCGAACTGCGCCTGCATGTCGGTCGGGAAAGCCGGATACGGCGCGGTGCGCACGTCGACCGAGCGCGGGCGGCGACCGCCCATGTCGAGATCGACCCAGTCAGGACCCGTAGTGATCTTCGCGCCCGCTTCGGCGAGCTTGGCCAGCACCGCATCGAGATGCTCCGGCCGCGTGTTCTTCAGGCGTACGTGCCCGCCGGTGATCGCGCCGGCCACGAGGTAGGTGCCGGCCTCGATGCGGTCGGGCAGCACGTCGTAGTGTGTGCCATGGAGTGAGGTCACGCCGTTGATGACGATCTTGTCGGTGCCGGCGCCCACGATATTCGCGCCCATCGCGATCAGGAAATTCGCCACGTCGACCACTTCGGGTTCGCGCGCCGCGTTCTCGATCACGGTCTCGCCGTCAGCGAGCGCGGCCGCCATCATCAGATTCTCGGTGCCGGTCACCGTCACCGTATCGAGCACCAGCCGTGCTCCGTGCAGCCGGCCGGCGCGCGCGCGGATGTAGCCGCCTTCAATGTGGATATCCGCGCCCATGGCCTGGAGTCCGGCGACATGGATGTTCACCGGCCGCGCGCCGATGGCGCAGCCGCCGGGCAGCGACACGTCGGCGCGCCCGTAGCGCGCCACCAAAGGCCCGAGCACCAGGATCGAGGCGCGCATCGTCTTGACCAGCTCGTAGGGCGCAAAGCATTCCTTGATCGTCGAGGGATCGACCTCGATGCGCATTTTTTCATCGACAGTGACCGTCACGCCCATGCGCGCCAGCAGTTCGATCATCGTCGTCACATCGTGCAGGTGCGGCACATTGCCGATGGTCACCGGGCCATCAGCCAGCAGCGCTGCGGCGAGCACCGGGAGCGTGGCGTTCTTGGCGCCCGAAATGCGGATTTCCCCGTCGAGCGCTATGCCACCGGTGATCTGCAGCTTATCCAAGGCGAGGCTCCTGTGGCACACCACGGCTGGCAGCTTCGCCAGGTGTCAGCGCTTCTATCGACAGGGCATGAATTTCACGGCCGACGCGCTCGCCCAGCGCCCGATACACGAGCTGGTGGCGCGCAACGCCGCGGAGGCCGGCGAATGACTCGCTGACAATGCGTGCGGCGTAATGCGTCTGGTCGTCGGATGCGACGGCCACTTCGGCGCCGGGCAATGCGGCGCGGATCAACTCGGCGACCTGGGTTGGATGCATCAGCCCTATCTTACATTACCCTGTCAGCGCGCTCTGCCGGCGCGCTATCATGCCGGGCTGATGCGCAATGCCCTGTCCAGCCCGCCCGATGACGCCGTCCTGCTGGCGGCGGCGCGGCGCACCCTGGCGTCGGCACAGACCGGCATCGCCGCGCTCGCCCAGCGGCTCGACGGGCAGTTCGCCGCGGCCTGCCGCGCGCTGCTGGCTTGCGAAGGCCGTGTCATCGTCACCGGCATGGGCAAGTCCGGGCACATCGCCGGCAAGATCGCCGCAACGCTGGCAAGCACCGGCACACCGGCCTTCTTCCTGCACCCGGGCGAGGCCGGCCACGGCGATCTGGGCATGATCACGCGCTCGGACCTGCTGCTGGCGCTGTCGAACTCGGGCGAGACCGCCGAAATCCTGGTATTGCTGCCGCAGCTCAAGCGGCTGGGCGTGCCGCTTATCGCGCTGACCGGCCGGAGCGATTCCACGCTCGCGCAGGCCGCCACGATCACACTCGATGCGAGCGTCGAGCAGGAAGCCTGTCCACACAATCTGGCGCCGACCACCAGCACCACGGCGACGCTGGCGCTGGGCGATGCGCTGGCGATCGCGGTGCTCGAGGCGCGCGGATTTTCGGCTGAGGATTTCGCGCGCCGGCATCCGGGCGGCGCACTGGGACGGCGCCTGCTGCTGCACGTCGAGGACATCATGCGCACCGGCAGCGCCGTGCCGCGCGTGTCGCCTGACACGCTGCTCGCGGCGGGTCTGGTGGAAATGTCGGCCAAGGGACTGGGGATGACCGCGGTGGTCAATGCCGACGGGCGCGTGCTCGGCGTGTTCACGGACGGCGACCTGCGCCGCGCGCTCGATGCGCGCACCGACGTGCACGCGACCACGATGCGCCAGGCGATGACGCCCGGCGCGCGCAGCATCGGCCCGCGCGAACTGGCCGCGTCGGCCGCGCTCATGATGGAGCAGCACCGCGTGACCGCGCTGCTGGTGCTCGACGCGCAGCGGCAGCTCATTGGCGCACTGAACGTGCATGACCTGATGCGCGCGGGCGTCGTGTGAGGACTGGCACGTGACGCGCCGCGCCGCTCCGCTCGCCGGCATACGCCTGCTGGTGCTGGACGTGGACGGCGTACTCACCGACGGAACACTGCGCTACGGGCCCGACGGCGAACGGGACAAGGTCTTTCACGTGCACGACGGCTTTGGGATCAGGGCCCTGGCCGCCGCGGGCGTCACGATCGCCGTAATATCCGGGCGCAACTCGGCCGCCGTCGCGCAGCGCTGCGCGGAGCTGGGTATCCCCGAGCTGCAGCAGGGCGTCGAGGACAAGGCGAGGGCGCTGGCGACGCTGCTGGCGCGGCTCGACATCGCCGCGCGTGAGTGCGCCTGCGTCGGCGACGACACGCCGGACGTGCCGATGTTCAAACTCGCGGGTGTTGCGATTGCGGTGGCCGGCGCACACGCCGATGCGCGCCGTGCCGCGCACCGGCGCACCCGCCTCGGCGGCGGCGCGGGCGCGGTTATGTCCCTGCGCGACTGGCTGCTCGCCGCGCGCGACAACAAGATGCTCTACGCGACGCCGGCCGAACGCATGGTCGCCGCGATCGGCGAGGCGGAACTGGTCGACACCGCGCAGGATTCGCGGCTCGGCCGTCTGTTCTT
>PMNQ01000129.1 GCA_003162555.1 Gammaproteobacteria bacterium
GTCGCGGTCAAGGTGCTGCGCCCCAACATGCTGCCGGCGATTGAAAAAGACCTGAGCCTGATGCGCATGATGGCCGGCTGGGTCGAGGCCCTGAGTGCCGATGGCAAACGGCTCAAGCCGCTCGAAGTGGTGGCCGAATTCGACAAGTACCTGCACGACGAGCTCGATCTGATCCGCGAGGCCGCCAGCGCCGCGCAATTGCGCCGCAACATGCAGGGCCTGAACCTGGTGATGGTGCCCGAGATGGTGTGGGACCTGTGCACCCAGAGCGTGATCGTGATGGAGCGCATGAACGGCGTGCCCATCAGCCAGGTGCAGCGGCTGCGCGACGCCGGCGTCGACATCCCGAAGCTGGCGCGTGACGGCGTCACGATCTTCTTCACGCAGGTGTTCCGCGACGGCTTCTTCCATGCCGACATGCACCCGGGAAATATCTTCGTCATCGTCGATGATCCGCTCGCGCCACGTTACGCCGCGGTCGACTTCGGCATCATCGGCACGCTCTCGGTGCGCGACCAGCGGTATCTTGCCGAGATTTTCCTTGCGGTGTTCGATCGCGATTACCGCCGCGTCGCACAGTTGCACATCGATTGCGGTTGGGTGCCGGCGGCCACGCGCGCCGACGAATTGGAATCGGCGGTACGCACGATCTGCGAGCCAATCTTCGATCGCCCGTTGCGCGAGATCTCATTCGGCACGGTGCTGCTGCGCCTGTTCGCAGCGCTCCAGCGCTTCGACGGGCAGATACAGCCGCAGCTCATTTTGCTGCAGAAGACCTTGCTGAATGTCGAGGGCCTGGGCCGCCAGCTCTACCCCGAGCTCGACATCTGGAAGACCGCGGCGCCGGTGCTACGCGCCTGGAAGCGCGAGCGCATGAGCCCGCGCACGTTGTGGCGCGAAATGAAACGCGGACTTCCCGACGTGCTCGAGGTGCTGCAGTCCTGGCCGGCACTGGCACGCGCGGCCATCGAGCGCGCGCAACAGGGCGCGGCGGGTACGCCGGCTGCAGCGGCACAGACTGCGCCGCAGACGCAGCCCGCGGCCGCGGCGGAAGCCGCGCCAGTCCTCGGCCATCGCGCGCGACGGCGCGAGCTATGCGCGATCGCCGCCACATTGCTCATCGGCGGAATTCTGTGGCTGGGATTGGGCATCGCACCGCAGTGGCTGGGCGGCGCGCTCACCGTCGGCGGCCTGGCGGGCATCGCAGCGCTACTCATCAGGGCGTAGACGGGACAAATCTCATGGTGCGATTCACGCGACCAAGCCCGGCACTCTGGGGCCTGCTGTGGCTGACGGCGACGGCGCTGGCTTCAGCGAATGATGCCGTCATCCATGCCGGCACGCTCATCGACGGCGTTTCGAATCAGGCCCGCCAGCACGTCTCGATCCTGATCCACGACGAGCGCATCACTGCCGTCGAACCCGGCTTTCTTGCGCCTGCGGGCGCCGAAGTGATCGATCTGTCTGGCGCCACGGTGATGCCCGGTTTCATCGACTGCCACGTGCACGTATCCTCGAAACTTCCGAGCCGCACCAACGCGACCGAAGAGCGGCTCACTCATACCGATCTGGACCGCGCCTTTGACGCCGCGGTTTTCGTAGCTGCGATGCTGCAGCAGGGATTCACCAGCGCCCGCGATGTGGGTGGCGGCGATGAAACCGTGGCGCTGCGCAATGCGATCAATGCCGGCAAGGTTCCAGGGCCGCGCCTGTGGGTGTCGCTCGAACCGCTCGGACCGACTGGTGGCAATGCCGACCCTCGCTCTGGAATGGATCGCTTCCTGACACATCGAAACTGGGACAACGGCATCGTCAACACGCCGGACGAAGCGCGCCTGCGGGTGCGCGAGCACAAGCGGCGCGGCGCGGATCTGATCAAAATGCTGCCGTCGGGCGGCATCGCCTCGACCGGCGACGATCCGCACCAGCAGCTGATGACGAATGAGGAAATGCGCGTCGTCGTCGAGACCGCGCACGGGCTCGGCATGAAGGTGGCCGCGCATATTTATCCCGCGGAAGCCATCGAGAACGCAGTGCGCGCGGGCGTCGACTCGGTCGAGCACGGCTCCTTTGCGACCGCGCAGACTTTCGCGCTGATGAAGGAACATGGCACCTATCTCGTGCCCACACTCACGGTCTACGATCTGTTCTACGACGTCGCCACGCACCACCCCGAGCTGCTCGCCCCGGGCACGCCGGAAAAGGAAATCGCCAACGACCTGCTGCCGAAGCGCAATCTGGCGCTCGCGATCCGCTCGGGCGTGAAGATCGCCTACGGCTCGGACATCGGCGAAGGCGATCACGGCATGGAATTCCGCCTGCTCGTCGCCAACGGCATGACGCCGGACGATGCATTCATCGCTGCGACCCGCAACGCGGCCGACCTGCTGGGCGCCAGCGACCGCGTCGGCGCCATTGCGCCCGGCCATTACGCCGACATCGTGGCGGCCGCGGCCGATCCGAGGAAGGATCCGACGCAGTTCGGCCACGTCGATTTCGTGATGAAGGGCGGCGTGGTCTACCGGCAGCACGGCGCACCGGTCGCGCACTAAGGCCTGGTCACCGATCAAGCTTTCGGCTCAATCCAGACTGCGCGCGCCTTCGCGCACAGTTCGCCATCCTCGTCGAATAGCGCGGTGCCCACTTCGTATTTGCGTCCCGTCACGCCAATACGCCAGCCGACGATCACGCAGGGTTCGTCCACGTGCACGCGCCGGTCGACGTGCGCCGTGAACTCGCCCAGCAGCATCGGCACACGATCGGAGCGCGCCGCGAAATAGCCGGGGCAGTCGAGCGCCGCCCACATGAACTCCGGCCGGACCTTGTGATCGTCGAGCCCGAGCGCCACATCGGGCACCCAGGGCGCGGCCACCATTGCGGCGACGCTGGCGCCGGCGGCCAACGGTCCGGCGAAAATGCGCAAGCCATCGCCGCGTGCGCGCTGCGGGCCGCAGACGAAGCAGTTCGGAAACGCGTGTGCGCTGAATCCTGCGTAGTGGCGTGAGGCCTCGAGCGCGGCGAAATATTCCGGCGGCGCCGGCACGGCCAACTCGAGCTGTGCGGGCTCCGCGCTCGCAACCACGCGCGTGTCGTGCAGCAGCTCGAGCCGCCCGCCTTCGCGGTGCGCGACTTCGAGCGGCGCGCCGAGCGGCGGCGGCAGGTGTAGCCGCACGCGCACAGTGACAGGCGCATGTTGCGCGAACAAACCGGAGATGTAGCCGCCATTGGCTGAGCCGGGCGGGCCGCAGAACCGGGGCGCGACGGTAAGCAACTGCATGGGCGCACCCTACGCGCGCGGCGCGTGCGACTCAACCCGCGGCGGCAAGCCGTCGCTGATAGTGCAGTGCGTAGCGCCAGACGCACCAGCCAACGCTGTTGCACACGAATGCGGTGCAGGCCAGGCGCTGCATCGACACCGACAGCCACGGCGCCAGCGCGCCCATCATCACCGCGGCCATCAACAGCAGCACGAAGGTATTGGCCGCCGTGGCCGCGCCGCGTGCATGCCCAAACAGATCGAGTATGCGCAGCGTGATGATCGGAAACAGCAGCTGCAGTCCAAAGGCGGTGGCTGTGAGCAGCAATTGCTGCACCAGCACCGGCGGTTGGGCAAACGCGGTCACCAACCCCAGCATCGCACCGGTAGTCGCCAGCACCAGCGTGTAACCGATGTTGGCCTGACGCGAAGGCGGCAAATGGCCCGCCAGCCGGCCCGAGGCCAGTGCGCCGAGCGCGTAGCCGATGACGATCGGCAGCGTCAGCATGGCGAAGCCGGTTTCACTCCCGTGCCAGTGATCGAGGATGATCGCCGGCGCCGAACCGATGTAGATCTGCATGGCGACGAAGCACAGGCCGCTGGCCGTGGTCAGCAGCAGGAATTCCCGGTGCCGCGCGACGCCGAGCATGTTGCGCATCAGCGCGCCGAACTGCAGCGGCGTGCGCTGCGCGACCGGCAGCGTTTCCGGAAGCTTGCGCAACACCATCAGCGCCAGCACCAGGCCGTAGAGCGCCATGCTGGCGAAGACCGCGCGCCAGCCGAGCCAGACGTGTACCCAGCCACCGATGACCGGCGCCAGCGCCGGACCGATGCTGAACATGATGGTAATCGCGCTCATGACGCGCTGCGCCTGCGCGCCGCTGTAGCAATCGCGCACCACGGCGCGGCCGATGATCACGCCGACGCCACCGACCATGCCCTGCATGGCGCGGAAGAACAGCAGCGCGCCAAAGCTGGGCGCGAGCGCACAACCGGTCGCTGCGAGCGCGTAGAACAGCAGTCCCGCCAGCATCACGCGCCGCCGTCCCACCGCATCGGCGAGTGAGCCATGCAGCAGCGACATGCAGGCGTAGGGCACCAGGTAGACAGTCAGTGTCTGCTGCACCTGGAAATAGCTGATGCCGAACTCGACCGACATCGCACGCATCGACGGAAAGAAGGCGTCGATGGTGTAAGGACCCAAGGTCGCGAGCAGCGCGAGCACCAGCGCCACGCGCGGCGGCCCGCCGCTCGTCGATTCGTTTACCGCGGACGGCGCGCTCACCCGAAAGGCCTGTTCGCGCTCAATACGCGGGCCCTAGTGCCGGAGCGAGCCCAGCCAGGCCTGCGGCGATTCACCGCGTTCCAGCACCTCGACCAGGGCGGAACCAACTACGACGCCCTCAACGGCCCCGCGCAATCTCTCTACTTGCTCTCTTGTCCTGATCCCAAAGCCCGCGCACACCGGCACCTTGGCCACGGCGCGCACGCGCGCGAGGTACTCGAGCACGCCGGCGGGCGTCGCGGCGCTGTGGCCGGTGGTGCCGGTCATCGTCACGGCGTAGACGAAACCCTGGCTGGCTGCGCACAGGCGCGCGAGCCGATCCGGCGGCGTCACCGGCGTCACCATCTGCACCAGCGCGAGACCGCGCGGATCGAGCGCGGCCTTCAGCGCCGCGCTTTCATCGAGCGGCAGGTCCGGCACGATGAAACCGCACACGCCAGCGGCGACGCTGGATCTTGCGAGCCGCTCATAGCCGTAGTTGAGCAGCGGATTGAGATAGCTCATCAGCAGCAGCGGCGCGCGCAGCCGCGGCATCGCGGTCAGTTCATCGAAGATCCACTGCAATGTCACGCCTTGCCGCAGCGCTTCCTGGCTGGAACGCTGGATGGTCATGCCATCGGCCATCGGATCCGTGAATGGCACGCCGATTTCGATGACATCAGCCGCTTCTGCAATGGCGGCGACATGCTCGCGGAATTTCGCGCGCTGCGGATAGCCCGCAGTCAGAAAAGCGACCAGCGCCGGCTCGCCGCCGCTGGCAGCCTTGCGGATCGCCTCGGCAATGCGCTCGCGCGGCAGCATCAGGCGCGCCCTGCCGGCGCTTTCGCCAGCAGCATCTGCGTCAGTGT
>PMNQ01000255.1 GCA_003162555.1 Gammaproteobacteria bacterium
GGCCGCGCTCGCGCGCGGTGCTGAGCGCCGCGGAGCTGGCCGCCTCCGCCAACGCCTACAGCGTCAGCTACATCGTGCGCGAGGGCGACACGCTGGCGACGATCGCGGTACAGACCGGCATCGAACCCGAAACGCTGATGCGCAGCAACCGCCTGCACGACAGCGATCACATCTACGAAGGCCAGGTGCTGACGCTGGCGACTGGCAACGATCATGCCGCCTCCGACGAGCTGCTGGCGTCGCAGGNNCTGGCGCGCGCGCACAGCGGGCCGATACTGAATGCGGCGGAGGCGCAGGAGCAGGGCCCTGCGCTGCTGAGCGACGCGGCCGCACCGGCATCCGCCGATCCGATCGACTACGGCGTGCGGCCCGACGGCAGCCTGGTCGTGGTGGCAGCCGAGACCATAGGCCACTATGCCGATTGGCTCGGTATTTCGGCCGCCAGTCTGCGCGGACTCAACGGCATGCACGGGCGCAGCAACGTGCGCATCGGCCGCCGCTTCAAGCTGAACTTCGCGCGCGTCACTCCCAAGGAGTTCGAGCAGCGCCGGATCGAGTATCACCGGCGCCTGCAGACCGAGTACTTCGCCTCGCACCGCATCACGGGGAGCGATTCCTACGTGGCGCGCCGCGGCGATTCGCTGTGGAGCGTGACGCAGCGCGGCTCGTTGCCGATCTGGCTGCTGCAGCAATACAACCCGGACGTCGACTTCGACGACCTGCGCCCCGGCACGCAGATCGTGTTGCCCCGCGTCGAAGACGCGTCCTAGGGCCCGTTCGCACTCGATACGTCGATGCGGCCGCGCCCCTTGCAGGCGCCTTGCCGGGTCTGTGACCCCTGCACGGTCGCGGGAGCGGGCGCCTATCCCTATAATTGGGCCATGTTGCGCCGCCTTGGCCTCGTCATCGCTCTTGCCGCCGCCAGCCTGGCCGCGGCCGAGCCGGGTACGGGCGACAACATGCCGGCGCCTGGCCTCGAGGCCGGCGCGTCCGGCGTCGAGTCCGGTGCGCGCGGTTACGAGCCGGCCGAGCTGCCGTCGGCCAATCGTGTCGTGGTCCGAAAATCCGAGAGGCGTATGTACCTGCTCAACGGCGAACATGTGGTGCGCAGCTACCGCGTGGCGCTCGGGCTGGTGCCCGCCGGCAGCAAGGAGCGCGCCGGTGATTTCCGCACGCCCGAGGGCGTCTATCAGCTCACGCGCCGCAATTCGCACAGCGATTTTTTCCTTTCGATCCAGGTCTCCTACCCGAATGCCGCGGATATCGAGCACGCGCGCCGCAATCGCTGGCAGGCGGGCGGCTCGATCATGGTGCACGGCTTGCCCAACAGCCTGCGTCACCCGCCGGACTATTACGCGACGGCCGACTGGACCGATGGCTGCATTGCACTCTCCAACGCCGACATGGTCGAGTTCTGGCTGCTGAGCCACGACAACATGCCGATTCAAATCATGCCCTGAGCGCTTCCCCGCGCCACACCGGCGCGCGGTGATCAGGCCAACCGCAGCACCCCATGGATACCAGTGTCGTCATTCCCGACGCCGTCGACGCCCGCGTCGGCCCGCGCGGCAGTCTTGAAAACCTCTCGCAGGCCGAGATCGCCAAGCTCCTCGACACCAGCGCGCAGGGCCTGTACCCGCTGTTCCGCAGCTGCGCGCTGGCGGTGCTGAACGCCGGCAGCGAGAGTGACAACGCCCACGAGATCTTCGAGCGCTACAGCGCCTTCACGGTGCAGATCGTGCGCCACGCCTGGGGCATCAAGCTGCAGATCGCCAACGCGCCGGCCGCGGCCTTCGTCGACGGCGAAATGATCCGCGGCATCAAGGAGCACCTGTTCGCGGTGCTGCGCGACGTGATCTACACCGCCAACGAGATCGTCGGCAGCGGCCGCCTGGACCGGAGCGATCCGGCCTCGATCACCAATGCCGTGTTCCACATCCTGCGCAACGCGCGGGTGCTGGATTTCAAGGCCCGGCCGAACCTGGTGGTCTGCTGGGGCGGACATTCGATCGGCGATGGCGAATACCAGTACACCAAGAAGGTCGGCTACGAACTCGGCCTGCGGGCGCTCGATGTGTGTACGGGTTGCGGGCCCGGCGCCATGAAGGGGCCGATGAAGGGTGCGACGATCGCGCACGCCAAGCAACGCATCGTCAACGGCCGTTACCTCGGCGTGACCGAGCCCGGCATCATCGCCGCCGAACCGCCCAATGCGATCGTCAACCAGCTGGTGATCATGCCGGACATCGAGATGCGCCTGGAGGCGTTCCTGCGCCTGGCGCACGGCATCGTCGTGTTCCCCGGCGGCGTGGGCACGGCCGAGGAAATCCTCTACCTGCTCGGCGTGCTGCTCGAGCCGGCCAACGCGGAACTCCCATTGCCAGTAGTGCTGACCGGGCCGCGCGAGAGCGCTGCCTGGTTCGAGCAGATCTCCGCGTTCATCGAGGGGACGCTGGGACCTGCGGCGCTGGCGCGCCTGCACTTCATCATGGACGATCCGCCCGCAGTCGCCCGCCACATGGTGAAAGCCTTCGAGACGGTGCGCGAGTTCCGCCGCGCCCGCAACGATTCCTACAACTTCAACTGGCTGCTGTCGGTGCCGCCGACTCTGCAGCAGCCGTTCGAGCCCACGCACGCTTCGATGCGGGCGCTGGATCTGCGCCGCGCGCGGCCGGCGCACGAACTGGCGCCAGACCTGCGGCGCGCCTTTTCCGGCATCGTCGCCGGCAACGTCAAGCGGCAGGGCGTCGAGGCAATTGCGCGCCACGGCCCCTACGAGCTTGCAGGCGACGCGGCCGTCATGGGGCTGCTGGACCGGCTGCTGGCCGCGTTTGTGCACCAGCAGCGCATGAAGCTGCCTGGCAGCCGCTACCGGCCCAGTTACCGCCTGGCGGGCTGAAAGCCGATTCACGCTGCTGGTGTCGCTGCGTTGCGATCCACTGCGCGCGACAGCCGCGCGCGGTTGTGAACCAGTTCCTCACCGAGCTCTCGGCGTAGTCGTACCCTGCGGGCAGACTACAGGTGAGCGCACATGAGCAAACCCGATTCGCCGTCGCGACCTGATGCCGGCAAAGATGCCGCCGAGGGCGCAGCTGCCGCCGAAGGCGGAGCGGAAGCCTACGCGCGCTGGCTGCAGCACATGCAGCGCACGCGCGGCCGGCACGCCGCCATCACCCGCAATCTCTACACCTGGTCGAACTACAAGAGCTGGGCGGACAAGGTCCGCACCAGCTGGGATCCCGACTCAGGCAAATAACAGCGGCCCGGCCACGGCCGGCGCGTTGCCAGTCGTGCCCGCATTTCCCGCTGCTGCCGCCACCGCGGCGCGCCCCGATGGTTCATCGAGCCACGCCAGCAGCGACGCCCAGCACTGCAGATCCTCGCTGACCTGGTAGTGCTTCATTTCGTGCAGCCCCAGGCCCAGTTCGGCGGCGCGCACGAAATTCTGCGAATCACGGAGCGTCGCGACGATCGGGATATCGAGCGTGCCGAGGAAGCGCGTCAGTGACTGGTACATGCGCGTGTTGCGGCGCACGCGATTGGCAATAATCGCCAGCCGGTTCTCAGCACGCTTGACCTTCGCCACCAGCAGCAGGCTGGTGATGCAGCGCGCGCAGGCGTGGATGTCGATGTCGGAGGGCAGCACCGGCACCAGGATCTTGTCCGCATTCGCCACCAGCTCGGGCATTTCCGTGGCTTCGACCGCGGCCGGCGTGTCGATGATGATGCGGCGCGTGCCGTCGGGCACGCGCAGCTGGTAGGCGCGCGTCACGCGGTTATCCTTTTCGAAGGCGTTGATCAGGTAGATCGGCGCCTGGCTGGCCTGGCGCTTGCGCACCCAGCGCGCCGCGGAAGCCTGCGGGTCGTAGTCCATGATCGCCGGCCGCTCGCCGCGCTGCGCGTAGTAGCTGGCCAGATTGATGGCGATCGTCGTCTTGCCTGACCCGCCCTTGGGGTTGAGCACGACGATCCGCTGCATGGTCATAACCTCGGGGCGGACTGGCCGCTTTATGTCTGAAAGCGCGAGCGTACGCAGCGCCACGCAGCGCTGCAAGCGTTGCCGCGCGCAAATGCCGCGTCGGCTTGTGAGGCGCAACACGCTCGCAGGCGCAAAGCATCTCTACCATGTTCCCACACATTGAAGGAACGCATCGCGTGGAAGTTTTTCTGCTGCTCTGGGACGAGATGGATGACTGGCTGGGCGCAGCCCGCCACCTGATCCGCATACTGTAACGACAACCGGCGCTGCGCCGGTCCCCGCTGGCTTGATTTGCAGCGCGGCTGGCCCCATAAAAGCCCCATTCCGGTACCATTTCCGGAACCGAGGGTAAAATCCAATGTCGACACCGCGCGAGACGCACGGCTTCCAGGCCGAAGTGCGCCAGCTCATGCAGCTGATGATCCATTCGCTGTACAGCCACCGCGAGATCTTCCTGCGCGAGCTGATTTCCAACGCTTCCGATGCCAACGACAAGTTGCGCTTCCTCGCGCTGGGTGATCCGACGCTGCTGGCCGGAGAACCCGAGCTGGCGATATGGATCGACGTTGACACCACCGCCGGCACCATCACCATCCGCGACAACGGCGTGGGCCTTTCCCGCGAGGAGGCGATCGCGCACCTGGGCACGATCGCCAAGTCGGGCACCGCCGAGTTCTTCGGCAAGCTCACCGGCGAAGCGCAGCGCGACGCGCAGCTGATCGGGCAGTTCGGCGTCGGCTTCTATTCCGCGTTCATCGTCGCCGAGCGCGTGGTCGTGGAGAGCCGCCGCGCCGATGCGCCGGCAGCGGCCGGAATCCGCTGGGAATCACGCGCTGACGGCGAATTCACCATTGAGACGATCGAGCGCGTGCAGCGCGGCACCAGCGTGATCCTGTACCTCAAGGAGGACGCGCGCGAGTACGCAGACGGCTGGCGGCTGCGCTCGCTGGTGCGGCGCTATTCCGACCACATTGCCTTTCCGGTGCGCATGACCAAAGAGGGCGCGACGCTCGAGTACGAGGCTGTCAACCAGGCCCAGGCGCTGTGGGCGCGGCCTAAGCCTGAGATCAGTGATGACGAGTACCGCGCCTTTTACCGCCACATCAGCCACGACGGCGCCGATCCGCTGCTGTGGGCGCACAATCGCGTCGAGGGCAAGCGCGAGTACACGAGTCTCCTGTATCTGCCCTCGCAGGCGCCCTTCGATTTGTGGCAGCGCGAGGCCGCGCGCGGCCTGAAACTGTACGTGCGCCGCGTGTTCATCATGGACAACGCCGAGCAGTTCCTGCCGCTGTATCTGCGCTTCATCAAGGGCGTGGTCGACTCCAACGACCTGCCGTTGAACGTGTCGCGCGAACTGCTGCAGCAGGACGAGCAGGTGGAGGCCATGCGTAGCGCGCTCACCCGCCGCGCGCTCGAATTGCTCTCCAGGCTTAGCGGCGACGACGCGGCGAAGTACGCCACGTTCTGGAAGGAATTCGGGCGCGTGCTGAAGGAAGGGTTGAGCGAAGACCCGGGGAATCGTGAGCGCATCCTGCCGCTGCTGCGCTACGCCAGCACGCACAATGCCGATGACGCCGAGAGCGTGAGCCTGGCCGATTACGTGGCGCGCATGAAGACTGGCCAGGAACGCATCTACTACGTGAACGGCGAAAATCACGCCGCCGCTCGCAGCAGCCCGCACATCGAGCAGTTGCGCGGCAAGGGCGTCGAGGTGCTGCTGCTGGGCGATCGCATCGATGAGTGGGTCATGGGGCAGCTGGGCGAATTCTCTGGCAAGCGTTTCAAGGATGCCTCGCGCGGCGAGCTGGAGCTGGGCGCGCTGGCCGATGCCGCCGACCAGCAGCGCGGCGACGCGGCGCTCAAGGAAAGCAAAGCCCTGCTCAAGCGCTGCAAGGATGCACTCGGTGAAAGGGTGCGTGAGGTCAGGCCGAGCAGCCGCCTGGCCGATTCGCCCGCCTGCCTGGTGCGCGACGAGGCGGAAATGTCCGAGTCGATGCGCCGTGTAATGCAGGCCCACGGTCAGCAGGCGCCGCCGGCGGTGCCGACACTCGAACTCAACGTGACGCATCCGCTGGTGAGTTATCTCGACGGACTGCCCAAGGGCGAGTCCTTCGACGAACTCGCCCGGCTCCTATACGATCAGGCGCGGCTTAACGATTCAGGCCAGCTCGAGCAGCCAGCGGAGTTCACGCGCCGGCTGAACGGCCTGCTGCTGCGGCTGGCGGGCCTGCAGCAGGCGCCACCGCCTTAATTTGCGAGGACTGAAACATGAGCCATGACAAGGACGCCGCTGCCCCGACCGATGCGGAGCTGCGCGCACGATTGACGCCGCTCCAGTACCAGGTGACGCGCGAGAAGGGCACCGAGCGCGC
>PMNQ01000067.1:0-191 GCA_003162555.1 Gammaproteobacteria bacterium
ACGCCGGGCAGCGCGAGTTCGGCCGCCAGCGCGCCGATGTTCCAGCGCTCGCCGCCGCGCAGATGACTGCGCGCCACCAGGTACATGATGCTGAGCGCGAGCTGCTCGGTCTCGGCATTCGAGAGGCGCGGTTCGCGCAGGCCGACGCGCAGGTAACTCGGGTTCTGTACGTAGAACGACAGCTGCGCGCC
>PMNQ01000067.1:281-3381 GCA_003162555.1 Gammaproteobacteria bacterium
TGCGAGAGCGCGCGCACCGAACTGTTGGCCGAGGTGATATGCGCGGTGCCGACCAGCGTGCCGACCAGGAGCGGCGCGACCACCAGCAGCGCCACGTATTCGGCGATCCGGCGCATGAAGCTGCGCGGCAGCTCCACGTGCCAGACGAAATTGACGCTGTCCTCGACTTTCTTGAGCGTACCGATCAGCGTCCAGATCAGGAAGGCGAGGCCGACCGAGCCGACGATGCCGCCGCGCACGCGATCGGCAAAGTCCATGACCTTCTGCGTCAGCTCACCGGCCGCGTCGCCCATCGGCCGGAAGAATTCGTAGATCAGCGGCTCGAGCTCGCGATGCGCGCCGAACCCTTTCAGCACTGCGAAACTGAAGGCCACCAGCGGCACCAGCGCCAGCAGCGTCGCGTACACCAGCCCCATCGCGTGGATGTTGAGCTGGCCGCCGAGCAGGTCGCGCAGCAGCGCGTAGGGATATTGCGCCAGGCGCCGCGCGCGCTCACGCGCGTTGCGCTGCCCGGAAGGCGCAAACAGCCAATGCTCGAAGCTGGTGCGGACGCGGTGCCAGATCAGCATCTGCCTAGGACCTGTTAACGCTCATGGCGTCGCGGCGTTGCCGGTCGGTGGTCCGGTCAGCCGCGCCAGCGCCTCAGCATATTTCGCGGCGGTACTCGCGATGACGGCCGCAGGCAGGGCCGGGCCCGGTGCGCGTTTGTCCCAGGTCAGGGTCTCGAGGTAGTCGCGCACGTATTGTTTGTCGAACGAGGGCGGGCTGGCGCCGGGACGCCAGGTGTCCGCCGGCCAGAAGCGGCTGGAATCCGGCGTCAACACTTCGTCGATCAGCGTCAGCGCGCCGTCGCGATCAACGCCGAATTCGAACTTGGTGTCTGCGATGATGATGCCGCGCGCACGCGCGTGTGCCGCTGCGTGGCGGTAGATCGCGATCGCCCGCTCGCGCACCTCGCGAGCGCGGTCTGAGCCGATGAGTGCTTCCATCGCCGGGAACGCGATGTTTTCATCGTGCGCACCCGCGGCCGCCTTGGTGGCCGGCGTGAAGATCGGCTCCGGCAAGGCGTCGGCCAGGCGCAGCCCCGGCGGCAGCGCGATGCCGCAGATCGCGCCGCTGCGCTGGTAATCCTTCCAGCCGGAACCCGACAGGTAACCGCGCACCACGGCCTCGATCGGCAGCGCGTCCAGCCGCTTGAAGATCGCCGCGCGTCCTTCGAGCAGTGCGAGCTCTGCCGGGTCGGAGATCACTTCGGCCAGACGCCGTGCGCTACGGTGATTGCGGATGATGTGCGCAGTCTGATCGAACCAGAAGTCCGAGATCTGATGCAGCACGCGGCCCTTGCCCGGGATCGGGTCGGGCAGCACCACGTCGAAGGCGCTGAGCCGGTCGGTCGTGACAATCAGCAGGTGATCGGCGTCGACCGCATAGACATCGCGCACCTTGCCGCGGTGTATCAGCGGGAGCGAGCGGAGCGCCGTTTCATGGACAGTGACAGGTGTGGTGGCCAAGCTCGGGTACCATAGCGGCACATGACGTGGAACGGCAAGCTCATCGGTGCGGCGCTGGGATGGGCGCTCAGCGGCAGCCCGATCGGGGCGGCGCTCGGCCTGCTCATCGGCCATCAGTTCGACAGCGGCAACGAGCCGCATGGCGAGCTCGGCGCCGACAGCGCGGCGCGTGTGCAGGCGCTGTTTTTCCCGGCGGTGTTTCGCGTCATGGGACATGTCGCCAAGGCCGACGGGCGCGTGTCGGAGCAGGAGATCGCGGCGGCGCGCGCGGTGATGGCCGCGCTGCGATTGAATCCGGAGCAGGTCCGGCAGGCCATCGGATACTTTGGCGAAGGCAAGCAGCCGGATTTCGCGCTCGGCGCCGCGCTCGCAGAGCTCCGTCCGCTGTTGCGCGCCTATCCGCAGCTCGCGCAGTTCTTCATGGAGATCCAGCTGCAGGCCACGCTTGCGGGCGGCGGGCTATCGGCGGCGCCGCGCGCGCGGCTGGTACGCGCGGCCAACATGCTCGGCCTGACCAGCGACGATTTCACGCGGCTCGAGGCGCTGATGCGCTGGCGCATGCAGGGCGGCGCGCCGGGTGCTCCCGCCGGCGGCAGCGCGCACGCCGAGGCTGATCGCCTGAGCCAGGCCTATGCGCTGCTCGAGACCACCGCCAGCGCCAGCGATGAGCAGGTGGTCAAGGCCTACCGCCGCCAGATGAGCCGCAATCATCCCGACAAGCTGCAGGCCAACGGCCTGCCCGAATCGATGCTGGAACGCGCCAAGGAACGCACGCAGCAGATCCAGGCAGCCTACGAACTGATCCGCGGCGTTCGCGGCATGCGCTGAGCCGCGCGCTCACGTAAACTTCAATCCCATGGCTGCACCGTGGATCGCGCCCTCGATACTCTCCGCGGACTTCGCGCGCCTCGGCGCCGAAGTCGATGCGGTGCTGGCCGCGGGCGCCGACATCGTGCACTTCGATGTGATGGACAACCACTACGTGCCGAACCTGACCATTGGGCCGTTGGTGTGCGAGGCGCTGCGCAGGCACGGCGTCAAGGCGCCGATCGACGTTCACCTGATGGTCAAGCCGGTCGATCGCATCGTCCCCGATTTCGCCCGCGCCGGCGCCACCTACATCAGCTTCCATCCGGAAGCGAGCGCACATGTTGATCGCACCATAAACCTGATACGTGAGCACGGGTGCCGGCCGGGACTGGTGTTCAATCCGGCCACGCCGCTCGACTGGCTCGACTACACGCTCGACAAGCTCGATCTGGTGCTGCTGATGTCGGTCAATCCCGGCTTCGGCGGCCAGAAGTTCATCCCGCAGGCGCTGCAGAAGCTTAAGCTGGCGCGGGCGCGGATCGAGGCCAGCGGCCGCGACATTCGTCTGGAAATCGACGGCGGTGTGAAAGTCGATAATGCGGCTGAGATTGCCCGGGCCGGCGCGGACACATTCGTATCCGGCTCAGACATATTCGGCAGCGCCGACTACTCAGCCACCATCAAGGCGATGCGCGCGCAAATAGAGATCGGCCGCAATTCGGCCGGTGCTTGACGACGCGCTACTCGTCGTCCTCGTCATCGTCGTCGTCATCATCGTC
>PMNQ01000142.1 GCA_003162555.1 Gammaproteobacteria bacterium
GACGCGCGGGTTCCACTCCCCGCGGCCGCAGCGCCCTTCT
The DNA here is from genome assembly GCA_003162555.1 of Gammaproteobacteria bacterium. Lineage (GTDB taxonomy): Bacteria > Pseudomonadota > Gammaproteobacteria > Steroidobacterales > Steroidobacteraceae > FEN-1191. The sequence continues at coordinate 41 of PMNQ01000142.1, forward strand.
TGAGCGTGCGTGGCCTATCGAAGCGCCTGGGGCGTACCCAGGCCCTGCTGGACATCGGCATGGAGGCGCGCGCCGATGAGCTGGTGGTCGTGCTGGGGCCAACCGGCGCCGGCAAGACCACCTTGCTGCGCGCCATCGCCGGCTTGGAACACCCGGACACGGGCACCGTCAGCATGGCCGGGCAAGACGTGACAGCCCTTGATCCGGCCGCGCGTGACGTGGCCTTGGTCTTTCAGAACTTTTCGCTTTACCCGCGCTGGAGCGTCCGCCGGAACCTGGAATTTCCCCTGCGTGCCCCCGGACGAAACCTACCGGAGGCAGAGATTCAGCGCCGCATCGGCTGGGCCGCCGAGCTGTTGAAGCTTTCACGCTTTCTGGATCGCGAGGCCTCGCGCCTGTCGGGTGGCGAGATGCAACGGGTCGCGATCGGCCGCGCCATNNAACCTGGACGCGAAATTGCGGGAGGCCCTGCGCGTCGAGTTGGTCGACCTGCGGCGCACCTTGAAGACCCCGATGGTGTTCGTTACCCACGACCAGGCGGAGGCTCTGTCCATGGCCGACAGGATCGTGGTGCTGTCCGAGGGCCGGGTGCTTCAGACCGGCACGCCGCGACAGATCTACGAACAGCCGGTGTCGCCGGTGGTCGCCTTGCAACTGGGCCAGCCCGCCATCAACCTGCTGCCCGTGCGCCGGATTGACGGCAACTGGGTAAGCGCCGCCGGAACGTCGCTCATGCCCGCCGCCCCCGACGGCGCGAGCGCCCGGCTGCTGGGGATCCGGCCCGAGGACATCGCCGTCCAGGGCGGGGAGGCGCGCGACGCCGTGGTCACGATCGTCGAGTACATCGGTCCGACCACCACGCTCCTGTGCGACTGGGCGGGCGCTCAGGTCCACATCGTGATTCCGCGCCGGGGAACGATCCGCCCGGGTGATCGCATAAGCCCGCGTATCCACGCCGACCGCGCCGTTCTGTTCGATTTGCCCCCCTCGCAAGGAGGTTCCGTATGACCAAACCCGAAAATGCCATCCCGAGTGCTTTCGAACCCAAGTTCATGAAGATGAGCGTGCTGACCGCGGCGCTGCAGGAGCTGACGCCGCGCCAGATTCGCGACGCCGATCCCGACCGGGCGATAGAGGATTGGTTGGCGTTCGCGCGTGAGATGGATTGTCCCAACATACAGATATCGGCCGCCCTGCATCCGACGGAGGCCGACGTCCCCCCCGAAGCGATGCTGGATCCCGTGGCGAACACCTTGGACCTACGCAAACCGTTCGACGGGACGCGGGCCCGACGGGTTCTGGCCGCCATGCAGGCCACGGGCGTGGGCGTCACCGACATCGCATTCTTCGACAACCTCTTGCACGACGACAACGATCTGCGCGCGAAGAAGCACAGGTTCGTGGTGCGGATGCTGGATGCCGCGGCGGCGCTGGGATGCCCGGCTGTGTGCGGTTTCGTCGGGCGCAACCAGAAGCTGTCGATGGACGGGAACCTGCTCTTCTTCGAGCAGGTGTTCATCCCTCTACTGAAGGAGGCGAAGGCGCGCGGCCTCGAATATCGGGTGGAGCAGTGCCCGATGCCCGGTTGGACCATCGGCGACAACTTTCACAACAACATCGGCTACACCCCGGCCCTGTGGATCGCGCTCCACCGCATCTGCGAGAAGCACGGGGTGGGGGATCAGCTGCGGGTCCACTACGATCCCTCGCACGCCATCCTGATGGGCCAGGACTCTCGCTCGGTGTTCCAGTTCCTGAAAGACACCGGCTACAACTTCCTGATTGGCGGTTTCCACGTCAAGGGGCAGGTGATCGATGCTCGCGGCGTTTCGGCCTGGGGCTATGGCGGCCAGACGATGGAGCGCGGCGACTGGCAGGGCAGCAAGCCCGCGAGCGAACCGCGCGATCAGGCGCACGCCTGGAAGAAACAGACGGTATTGGCCGAACACGAACTGCCGGGCACGGCGCGCCACGATCCGCTGGCGTACCTGCAGAACCGGAGCGTCGATTGGCTTGATCATCAACTGGCAGCGCGGGAACTGCTCGCCATCGATCCGGCAAAGACTTATCTGGTCGTCGAGCACGAGTATCCGCCGGCCAGAATTCAGGACAAGGCTGCATTGGCGCCGATACTGGCCGGATCGCTCGCGTTCACCCGAGCAGTAGACGAGGCGGCGGCGGCGATGTATGCGCTCCAGCACGAAGTGCTGGCAGCTCAGGGCATTGCGATCCAGGGTGTGGGTCGCGAAGCCTACCGTTCCTGAAGGCCAACGCCATGCCATTGACCGTCATGACTCGCGCCTGGCCGTTGCTGCTCGGCATGGGCGTACTGATGCTGGGCGCTGGCCTGCAGGGCACGCTTCTGGGTATCCGCGCCACAGCCGAGGCGTTTCCGACGATGGTCACCGGCATCGTCATGGCGTGTTACTACGTCGGCTATCTCCTGGGCACCATCGCCACGCCGCGACTGATCCGCAATGTCGGGCATGTCCGCGTGTTTGCTGCCTTCGCGGCTGTTGCTGCCGCGGCCAACCTCGTCCAGGCCGGCTTCGTTCGTCCTGTGCCATGGGCTGCCATGCGCCTGGTGACCGGGCTTTGCTTCGCGGGTATCTATGTCGTGGCGGAAAGCTGGTTGAACGGGCTCGCGACCCGCACGAATCGATCCAGGCTGCTCGCCGCTTACATGATCGTGCTCTACGTCGGACTCGGCGCCGCGCAGTTCTTGCTCATTCTGTCCAATACCGGAACGTCCGCGCCGTTCATGCTGGCATCGGGCCTGATCTGCGTGGCCGTGGTTCCGACCTTGCTGTCAGCACAAATCGACCCGGAGGTCTTGGTGCCCCGCGCGGTTCCCATTCGCGACCTCTACCGGCTCTCGCCTCTGGGCGTCGGGGCAGTTGTCGTGGCTGGAGTCATCAGCTCGATCATATTCTCGATTGGTCCGGTCTATGCGCGGCTCGCGGGTCAGGATACGACTGCCATTGCGACGTTTATGGCCGTCAATATTTTTGCCGGGGTCGCGACGCAATATCCCGTTGGCGTGTTGGCTGATCGCTTCGATCGCCGTGCCGTGATTGCTGGCGTCTGTGCGCTCGCGACCGCGGCAGCCGTTGCCATTGTCGTGTTTCCCGAAGTGCCGCGGCCAATATTCCTGACTTTGTCGGCTATTTTCAGTGGCCTGACCTTGACGATCTATTCGCTTGGGATTTCGCACGTCAATGACCGGCTCGAGCCCGCGCAGATGGTCGCGGCAAGTGGTGCGCTGCTGCTGCTCGATGGCGCGGGCGCAATCGTCGGACCTTTACTGGTCACGAGTTTGATGTCCAGCAATGGAGCTGCGGCTTATTTTGCGACGCTCGCGGCGCTCAGCGGCGTGTTGACCCTGCATTGCCTCTGGCGCAGGAGTCGGCGCGCGCCCGTGCCAACAGCGCAAAAAGGCCCATTTATCAGGACGCAGCCGCAGCCTTGTGCATCGGTCACGGAACCGCCCTGGATGGAGCCGCCCAAATGATCAATCCGCCGGTCCGCGTCACTTTGCGCACCTGGTTTGCGCCTGGCATGGTCGCAATCGCGGCCGCGAGCCTGGGCCTGTTGATTCTCAGGTACGGCGACTTCGCCCCTTCTGCTGCAAACCTGCCCAACTGGATGCCCTGGCGGGATACGTGGGTCCGTTTGGCCGCGGCAGTTCTCCTGGCATCGAGCGCCGGCCTCTGGTATCCGCGCACGGCGTTGCCGAGTGCGTTTGCGGTCGGTGCGTACCAGTTGATCTAGGTTGCCATTGGCACGCCTCCGATCGTCTCCGATCCACTCAGCTTTGGCGCGTGGTATGGAGTTGTCGAAGCCCTGACATCGCTTGCCGGTACCGGGATCCTGTGTGCCACGTTGCGTTGCCAGGCGCGGGGACTGGTGATGCCAGGAGCCGGCGAGCGCGCCGTCCGCACTGCTCAGGTCATCTTCGGCATCGCCTGCGTCTTCTACGGGTGTTCGCACTTTGCTGCGGGAATGGCCATCGCTGTCGGCGTCCTGCCCCGTCTCGCGGCCACGCCCGCATGGGCTATGCCACCAAAGAATCAATGGTCGGAACTGGTCGTGAACGTGGCGCCAAATTTTCTCCGTGGTGACGAGCCCGGCCAGTCAAGCACTTTCAGTCCCGCTCCGTGCCCTTACAAACGCCGATGTAGCCACTCTCCTACAAGCAGGTGCTGGTTGCACTGACTGCTCAATCCCGAGTGTCACCGAATACTCTCCCCAGCGTTCACCAGCTGCCGCCCCGGCCGCTACGCGACGTCAGACTAAGGAGAAGTGCGATGTCAATTACCGGGACAAATGTGGCCAGGTTGCCGGCGGAATTACCTCCCTTCCGGACAGGCGCTCGCTCGAGCCCTCGGGATAACCGTGTCCTGGCATCGCTCCCTCCTGCAGAATTCATGCGAGTGTCGGAGCTGCTCGAGCCGGTGCGCCTGCGTTGCGGTGAGACACTCAGTGAACAGGCGACGCGGGTGAAGCAAATCCATTTTCCGACGACAGCGATATTGTCGATGCAGCACGTCCTGGAGGATGGAGCCACATCCGAAATCGCGGCAATCGGGCGCGAGGGTGTATGTGGCGCATCCGCATTGATGGATGACTCGACAACACTCAGTCAGGTTCTGGTACTGAGTGATGGTGAGGCGTATGTGGGCTCGATAAATCGCATAGCTACAGAGTTTGGTCGGGGTGGGGCGTTCAGTCGCGCGATGCTGAAGTACGTGCAGCTGCTGTTTCTGCAGGTGACGCAGACGTCCATGTGCAACTATCGCCATTCCGTAGAGCAGCGACTTTGCAGGTGGCTGCTGAGCACGCTCGACCGTCTCGCGACAGACGACCTGGCCATTACGCACGAACGCCTCGGAAACTTGCTCGGCGTTCGCCGCGAGAGCATCACGGCTGCGGCCGGGCGTTTGCAGCTGCTGGGTGCAATACGCTACAGCCGGGGGCGCCTGACGGTTATCAATCGAAGCAAGATCGATCCCCTGGCCTGCGGATGCTACAAAGTGGTCAAGCAGCTGCTCGATCGCCTGCCGCTGCCTGACCGGGAGCGCGTCATCCCGAAATTGTCTTCCGCGGTACCACTGGGCGTCTCAAGGTACGGAGCCGACAGGACCCTCGGTTCGGCCGGGGTCGCGGTCGCCAATTGACCGTGCCTATTGGATCAAGTGCCCAGCGCCCGAGCTAGTTTGGCGACCAGCGATTGTCGGTCGAAGGGTTTCACAAAGCTATGTTGCGCGAACACCGATTGCGTGACAGATCGCGTACACCAGATCTGACCGATTGAGCGTGTAGAAGTGAAATTCGGTCACTCCGTGGCGACGCAGATCTTCGACCTGCTCAATGGCAATCGCCGCGCCGATCAGCCGGCGCGTGCCGGCATCGGCGTCCAACCCTTCGAACCGGTTTGCAATCGACGCTGGGATCCTCGCCCCGCAGCGCCGGGCAAACCGCTGGATCTGGGAGAAATTAATGATTGGCAGGATGCCCGGCACGATTGGTACGCTGATGCCGGCGGCAACGCAGTCGTCGCGAAACCGCAGATAGGTGCTGTTGTCGAAAAAGAACTGGGTGATGGCGCGCGTGGCTCCGGCGTCGATCTTGCGGCGCAGATTGTCGAGATCCTCGTGAGCGCTGCTCGCTTCCGGATGCACTTCGGGATAGGCGGCAACCGAGATCTCAAAGTCGGCCACCGAACGTAGCCCGCGAACGAGGTCGATCCCCCACCGGAATTCATCCGGGCTCGGGATGTGGCTCGGAACTGATCCGGGGGCATCGCCTCGAAGCGCAACAAGGTGGTTGATCCCCTGGCTCCAATACGCCCGTGCGAGTTCGCGGACCGATTCACGCGACGAACCAATGGACGTGATGTGCGGGGCCACCGTCAGAGTTGTCTCCTGTCGTAGGCGGCTGACAATCTCGCGCGTCCGATCCCGTGTGGATCCATCGGCGCCGTACGTGACCGACACGAACCGCGGCGCGAGCGGTGCGAGGTGACGGACCGAGGTCCACAACAGCGACTCCATGTCCGGGTCGGTGGGTGGGAAGAATTCGAATGAAACGGCGACCGAGGCGGTTCGATCCTTATCAGCCAGGAAATCCATATCGCACCCACGTGTAAACCACACAGGCGCCAACCTGACTCTCGCTTCGGAGCGGCGCTATCGAGCGCACAAAAAACCGTGTGAGCGGTGGACCCTTAGGTCCCTCGTCGCTTTAGCCGGATTTCTTACGCGCCCGCAAGCTGGTCTTCAAATCGGCGCAAATTCAGATTAAAGACTCTGCGGCGAGCCGTCAACTGAGCACTTNNAGTCGTCAGGAATCGGCGCGCTCATCTGGCCGTAGCCGATAGCCAATTCCTGCCTCAGTGACCAGGTAACGCGGCCGGCCCGGATCAGGTTCGAGCTTCTGGCGCAGCGTCTTGATGTACGAGCGCAAGCCGCGCGTGTCACCGAGCCGTTCAGGCCCCCAGGCTTCGCGGATCAGCTGTATCTGCGTGACGATCATGCCGGCGCGGCGCGCAAGGCATTCGAGCACCCGATACTCGAGCGGCGTGAGGTGCACGGCTCCTTCCGGTCCGTGCGCCGTGCGCGCGGCCAGATTCACGGTAACCGCTCCCAGGTAGAGCAGCGGCTGGCTTTCGCCGCTGCGCGATGTGCGCCGCAAGCTTGCCCGCACTCTCGCCAGCAATTCCGGTGCACTGAAGGGCTTCGTCACGTAGTCNNGTAGTCGTCGGCACCCGCATCGAGCGCCTGGATTTTCTCCGCCTCCATCGTCCGTGCCGACAGCACCAGAATCGGCACCGTCGAGTAGCCGCGAATATCTCGAATCACGCTCGCCCCATCCATATCCGGGAGGCCAAGATCGCAAATGACCAGGTCCGGACGATGGCTGCGTGCTTCGATCACGCCCCGTTTTCCCGTCTGCGCGTCCACCACGCGGTAGCCGTGCGATTCCAGCAGCGTGCGCAGCACGCTGCAAAGCTCAGCGTCGTCCTCGACAATCAGCACCTGGAACATCGCCGTCGTCACATTGAGGACTCAATAGTTGGCAGCGTGAATTCGAAACGAGTGCCGCCCGCGGGACGGGCGGCCGCGGTGATGGTGCCACCGTGGGCCGTCACAATCGCGCGGCAGATCGCCAGGCCCAGGCCGGCACCGCCGGCGTTGCTCTCTTCGCGACCGCGCTGGAACTTCTTGAACAGGCGCTCCGGATCACCGGGCGGAAGGCCCGGGCCGTTGTCGTCAACGAGTACACGCACGTACTGGTTTTCCGCGCTGGCGGAGATGCTGATACGCGTTCCCGCCGGCGTGTGCCGCACGCAGTTGTCGAGCAGGTTGACGAAGACCTGCGTAACCAGCGGGGCATCGACCCGGACAGCAGGCAGGGCGTCAGGCAGATCGATCTCGACAGGATGATCCGCCAACCGCTCCTGCAACTGCCCCAATGCCGTACCGACCAGATCGTCGAGCGTCTGCCAGTCGAGTCGCAACTGGACTTCGCCGGATTCGAAGCGCATCAGCTCGAGCACATTGGAGATCAGCTTTGACATCTCCTGCGCCTTGGTTTCAATGGTCGTTGCCAGGCGCATGCGCGCTGCGCTGTCGATGGCGAGCTCCGGATCGGCCAACGCACTGCCGGCGCCGGCGATTGCAGCCAGCGGCGTGCGCAGATCGTGCGAAATCGATGCCAACAGTGTGTTGCGCAGGCTTTCGGTTTCCGCAGCTACGAGCGCAGCCTCGGCCTCTTCGGCCTGACTGGCGCGCTCGAAGGCCAGGCCAATCTGTCCGGCGAAGGTCTCGAGCAGGTGCTGCTGTTCGGGCAGCAATAGCCGGCGTCGCTGCGCCGGGCGCAACGCAAGCACGCCCAGTGCGCGGCTCCCGCCGCGCAGTGGCTGGTACTGCGCCAGCGCGGCCGGCAACGTGTCCGTGCCGAGTCCGGCGGGCCGGCCGTGATCGAAGACCCATTGCGCCACCGACAGATCAGCACTGCGCAGGCTTTCGGGGAGCGGTGCGCCGCGGGGATGGAGAAGGCGCCCCGCAAGGTCCGGCACCAGTACGACTGCGTGGCCGGAAAAAGTCTCTGCGACGTGCTTGACGGCCACGCGTGCAATGTTCTCGCGCTGGCGCGTGGCGGCAAGTTCGCGGCTCATCGCGTACAGGAGCGCCGTGCGCCGTTCGCGGGCGCCGGCGACGCGCGTCTGCGCCCGCACGCTGGCTACCAGCCTTGCGATGACGAGAGCAACGACCAGCATGACGGCGAATGTCACCACGTACTGGAGGTCGGAGACCGCAAAAGTCAGGCGGGGCGGCACGAAGAAGAAGTCGAAGGCCAGCACGTTCACAACGGCCGTCAGGCTCGCCGGACCACTGCCCAGGCGCAATGCCGCAATGGTCGCGCCGAGCAGGTAAATCATGACGAGGTTGGTCAGCTCGAAGTAGGGATACATCAGTTGCGCTACGCCCGTGCAGAGCAGCGATATCGTTGCCGCAGCCCAGTACCGGGGCCAACTGACGGTGCGGGGATTGCTGCGTTCGGGCGCTTCAGTCCGGCTCTGCCCGTCACGGCGTGCGATGATCGACACATCCAGGCCCTGGCCTCGCCGCACCAGTTTCGCGGCTGTCGAGGGTGCCAGCAGTGCGCGCCAGCCGCGGCGCCGCGGCTCCCCGACCACGATGCGTGTGATGTTGCGCAGCCGCGCGTACTCGGCGAGCGCCGCCGCGGCGGATGAGCCGTCAAGCGTGATGGTCTGCGCGCCCAGGGATTCCGCGAGCCGCAGCGCTGCGATGCGCCGGTTGCGCGCGCGCTCGCCGACCTTAAGCAGCGCAGGGGTCTCCACCGACACGACCAGCCACTCCGCGTCCAGCGCGTCGGCGAATCGCTTGCCGACCCGCACCAGCTGTTCGGCCTGGTCGTTCGGTGCGATCGCGATCAGGAACCGGTCACGGGCCAGCCAGGGCCGCGAAATACGCTCCTCGCCAGAATACGCGCGTGCCGCGGCATCGACTCGGTCTGCCGTGCGTCGCAGCGCGAGCTCACGCAAAGCAGTCAGGTTAGGCCGCCTGAAGAAGCGATCAGCCGCCGTCGCGGCCTTTTCGGCCACATACACCTTGCCGGCTTTCAGGCGTTCAAGCAGGTCATCGGGTGGCAGGTCGATCAGCTCGACCTCGTCGGCCTCGTCGAAAATCCTGTCCGGCAGCGTCTCCTGCTGGCGCACACCGGTGATGCCGGTAACCAGGTCGTTCAGGCTTTCCAGGTGCTGTATGTTCAACGTCGTCCAGACGTTGATGCCGCCCTCGAGCAGTTCCTCGATGTCCTGCCAGCGCTTGGCGTGGCGCGGACGCGGTTCGCCCTCCGCCAGGTTCGAGTGAGCGAGCTCATCGACCAGCAGCGTCGAGGGCTTGCGCTTCAGCGCCGAATCGAGATCGAATTCGCGACGCGTCATGCCGCGATAGCGAACGTCGATGAGCGGGAGCTGCTCGAGACCGTCAAGCAGCCTCTCGGTCTCGACTCGGCCATGTGGCTCGACATAGCCGACCACGATGTCGGCGCCTGCGGTCCGGGCCGCGCGCGCCGCTTCCAGCATCGCGTAGGTCTTGCCAACTCCAGCGGAGGCGCCGATGAAAATCTTGAGCCGCCCGCGCTGCGCCCGCGCGGCGTCGCGTTGCATAGCGGCCAGCAATTCGTCTGGATCGCGGCGTTCTGACTCGGTCATCGAATCCTTAAACGTGCGTGGCCTATCGTGCGCGTTCCAGCGCCAGGTTCAGCTCGAGGACGTTTACGCGCGGTTCGCCGATGAAGCCTAGCAGACTGCCCCGCTCGTGGGCCCGAACCAGGGCTTCTACCTGCGCAACGCTGAGCCCACGCGCCCGCGCGACGCGCGAGACCTGGAAAAGGGCCGCGGCTGGGCTGATCTCGGGATCGAGGCCGCTCGCGGAGGCGCTCACCAGATCGACCGGGATCGGTTGCGTGTTGCCGGGATCGGCGTCCCGCAGGGACTTCGCGCTCGCCCTGACCTGGTCGAGCAGTGCGGGATTCAGGGGGCCGAGGTTGGATCCCGTGGAGGCAATGGGGTTGTAGGGCTGCGGCGCAGTCGCCGACGGCCTGCCCCAGAAATACTTCGGATCAGCGAAGGACTGGCCGATCAGCCGCGAGCCGACGACCTTACCGTTGACGCGCAGCAGGCTGCCTGCGGCCTGCGACGGGAACGCGATACGGGCAATGCCGGTGATGGCCAGTGGGTACCCAACGCCAGTCAGCAAGGTGAATGCGATCAGCAGGCTGACAGCCGGGCGCAGTGGGTGGGTGTGCATGGCGGCTCCTATTCAGACCAGGTGGGCGGCGGACAGGAACATATCGATCAGCTTGATTCCGGGGAAGGGGATGAGCACGCCGCCCAGGCCATAGATCAGCAGGTTCCGGCGCAACAGCGGCCCGGCGCCCAGCGGCCGGTACTTCACGCCCCGGATGGCGAGCGGGATCAGCGCCACGATGATGAGCGCGTTGAAAATGATCGCCGACAGGATGGCGGAGTTCGGTGTCGCCAGGTGCATGACGTTCAATGCGCCGAGCTGCGGATAGCTCACTGCGAAGGCCGCCGGGATGATTGCAAAGTACTTGGCGACGTCGTTGGCGATGCTGAAGGTNNTCGTTGGTGCCATCGCCGGTCATCGCGACCAGTCGCCCCTGCGCCTGGTGATCGCGGATCAGCTTGAGCTTGGCTTCGGGCGTGGCCTCGGCGAGAAAGTCGTCGACGCCGGCTTCCGCGGCGATGGCAGCGGCCGTCAGGCGGTTGTCGCCGGTGATCATGATGGTCTTGATGCCCATGTGGCGCAGATCGGCGAAGCGCTCGCGGATGCCGCCCTTGACGATGTCCTTGAGCGCAATGACTCCCAGCACGCGCGCTCCATCCGACACGACCAGTGGCGTGCTGCCTTCGCGCGCGACGCGTTCCACCGCTTCGATGACCGCACGCGGCACGGGCTGCCCGAGCGCCTCCACATGACGGGTGATTGCATCCGGCGCACCCTTGCGCACCTGGCGCGCGCCCAGGTTCACGCCGCTCATGCGGGTGTGCGCCGAGAANNGTGATCGTGCCCGTCTTGTCCAGCAGCAGGACATCGACGTCGCCGGCAGCCTCGACGGCCCGGCCGGAGGTGGCGATGACGTTCGCCTCCATCATGCGGCTCATGCCGGCAACGCCAATGGCGGACAGCAGGCCGCCGATGGTCGTNNGTCTTCTGGCGCTTGGCGCCCTCCACCATCGAGATCATGCGATCCAGAAAGGTCTCGCCCGGATTGACGCTGACGCGCACGACGATCCAGTCGGACAGCACGCGCGTGCCGCCCGTTACCGACGCAAAATCCCCGCCGGATTCGCGGATCACTGGCGCCGACTCGCCGGTAATGGCGCTCTCGTCCACCGAGGCCGCGCCCTCGATGACTTCGCCATCGACGGGGATGATGTCACCCGTCTCGACCAGCACCACATCGCCGCGGCGGAGATCCTCGCCCTTTGTCAAAGTGGTGTCGCGCCTGACGAGACGCGCATCGAGGAATTTCTTCGCCAGCACCGTTTGGCGCATGCCGCGCAGTGCCGCGGCCTGGGCGCGGCTCCGTCCCTCGGCCACCGCTTCGGCGAAGTTCGCGAACAGCACGGTGAAACCCAGCCATACCGTTATGGCGCCGATAAAGCCCGACGAGGCCTCGCCGTGTCCGCCGAGCGCCTGGATGTACAGCGCGAACGTCACGATCGTGCCGATGTAGACCACGAACATGACCGGGTTGCGCCATTGCACGCGGGGGTCGAGCTTGCGGACCGATTCCAGCAGCGCCGGCACCAGCAGCTTGCGATCGAACAGCGACAATTGTTCACGTGACATGGGTGTCTCCTACCTTGCGGCGGCGAGCATGAAGTGCTCGACGACGGGTCCGAGCGCGAGCGCCGGTACATAGGTGAGCACGCCGATCAGCAGTATCGAGCCGATCAGCAGTGCGATGAACAGGCCGCCGTGCGTGGGCATCGTGCCCTCGCCGGCCGGAATGCGCTTCTTGGAGGCGAGGGACCCGGCGAGCGCCAGCGCCGCGACGATGGGCCAGAAGCGGCCGAACCACATCGCAAGGCCGAGGGCCAGGTTATAGAAGGGCGTGTTCGCCGAAAGGCCTGCGAAGGCGCTGCCATTGTTGTTCGCCGCTGAGGAAAAGGCGTAGAGAATCTCGCTGAAGCCGTGGGCGCCCGGATTCGCGACGCCCGCCTTGCCGGCCGTCACGCTGACCGCAATGGCGGTGCCGATGAGGACGATGAACGGCGTGGTGAGAATGAAGATCGATGCGAGCTTCATCTCGGTCGCCTCGATCTTCTTGCCGACGTATTCGGGAGTGCGGCCGATCATCAGGCCGGCGATGAAAACGCCGAGTATCGCGAAGATCAGGACCGTGTAGAGGCCCGTCCCGACGCCGCCGGGCGCGAGTTCGCCGAGTTGTATCAGGAACAGCGGCACGAAGCCGCCGAGCGGCGTCATCGAGTCGTGCATCATGTTGACCGCGCCGCAGGAGGTGGCGGTCGTGACCGCTGCGAAGATCGTCGAGGCCGCGATGCCGAAACGTGTTTCCTTGCCTTCCATGTTGCCGCCCGATTGCAGGTGGCTGGCCACCTGATCGATGCCCTGGCTGGCGACGAGCGGATTACCGCGCTGCTCGCTGTAGTAGGCGACCAGTATCAGGCTCACGAGCAGGATGAGCATGGCGGCCAGGATGGCCCAGCCTTGTCGGGTATCGCCAATCATCTTGCCAAAGGTATAGGTGAGGGCGAACGGAATGAGCAGGATGGCGACGATCTCGAGGAGATTCGTAAGCGGTGTCGGGTTCTCAAACGGATGGGCGGAGTTCGCATTGAAGAATCCACCGCCGTTGGTGCCGAGTTCCTT
>PMNQ01000260.1 GCA_003162555.1 Gammaproteobacteria bacterium
CGCTCGTCATGATGGCGACGGGACTCGCTGGGCTCCTGATCTACCGCCGCCTGAAATCGGTGCTGGTGCGCGAGCGGCCGTTCATCCGCCATCCGGCCATCACGCGGGCAATGGCACCGCTCGATCGCTACAGCTTCCCGTCGGGCCACACGCTGCACGCGGTGTGCTTCACCTGCCAGGCGGTGGCGCATTTCCCGGTGCTGGGCTGGGTGCTGGTGCCGGTGGCTGCGCTGATCGCGCTCTCGCGCGTGGTGCTCGGGCTCCACTATCCGACCGACGTGCTGGCCGGCGCCGCGATCGGCGCATCGCTCGCGGTCTGCGGGCTGGCGCTCGCCTGATGCGGGTCCTGTTCGTCTCCGACGTCTACTTCCCGCGCGTCAACGGCGTCTCCACTTCGATCGCGACCTTTCGCGCCGATCTCGCCGCCGCCGGTGTCGAGACCACGCTGGTGGTGCCGCAATACGCCGAGGCGCCGGCGGTGCCCGACGATGCGGGCGTGATCCGCGTGCGCTCGGGACGCGTGCCGCGCGATCCCGAGGACCGGCGCATGCTGTGGGGCGAGCTGCAGCGTGCGCTCGCGGCGCTGCGCGGCCAGCACTTCGATCTGGTGCACGTGCACACGCCCTTCCTGGCGCACTACGCGGGAGTGCGCTTCGCGCGCGCCGCGGGCATCCCGGTGGTCGAGACCTACCACACCTTCTTTGAGGAATACCTGCACCACTACGTGCCGCTGCTGCCGCGCGTGCTCGGCCGGCGGCTGGCGCGCGCGGTCACGCGCTCGCAGTGCGCGCAGGTTGACGCGGTCATTGCGCCATCGCAGCCGATGCACGACATGCTGACTGCCAGCGGCATCCAGCGTCCGATCCAGGTGATTCCGACCGGACTGCCGGTCGAGCGCTTCGTGCGCGGAAATGGAACGCGTTTCCTGCAAATGCAGAATATTCCGCCTGACCGGCCGCTGCTGCTGTACGTCGGGCGCGTCGCGCACGAAAAAAACATCGGCTTCCTGATCGAGAGCTTCCTTGAGGTGCGGCGCGCCCGTCCAGATGCGCTGCTGGTGATCGCCGGCGAGGGACCAGCGCGCGAGGCGCTCGCGGCGCAGGTGCAACGGCTGGGCCTCATGCGCGACGTCGCCTTCGTGGGCTACCTCGAGCGCGAACGCGCGCTCGCGGATTGTTACGCCGCCGCGGCCGTATTCGTGTTCGCCTCGCGCACCGAGACGCAGGGCCTGGTGCTGCTCGAGGCGATGGCGCAGGCCTGCCCGGTGGTTTCGACCGCGCACCTCGGCACTGCTTCGATCCTGCAGCCGGGGTGCGGTGCGCGCGTGGCGCCGGACGAGCCGGCGGCCTTCGCGCAGTCCGTGCTGCAGATGCTCGATGACCCTGCGCGTGCGGCACGGTGCGGTGAGCAGGGCCAGGTTTACGCGCGCAGCTGGTCCTCGGCGGTGTTGGCCGCACGCATGCGGGAGTTCTACGCGCAGCATTGCGCGCGCGCTAATATTGCGCCCGAGCCGGCCTTGACGGTCGCGCCGGGGGAACCGCATGAGCGCCAAGCGTGCCTTGATAGTTGATGATTCGCGTTCCGCACGCATTTTCCTGACCCGCATACTCCAGCGCTACGACCTGCAGGTCGATGGCGCCGCGTCCGCCGAGGAAGCGATCGAATACCTTTCGGCCGAGCATCCGGACGTGATCTTCATGGATCACCTGATGCCGGGCATGGACGGATTCCAGGNNGTGCTGCCCAAGCAGACGCGGCCCGACGACGTCAGCCGCGCGCTGCAGCAGCTGCGCCTGCTGGGCGAGTCGCCGCCGATAAAACTGCTGCGCGCAAGCGTAGCGCCGTTGCCGGCACCAGAGCCGGTGCCCGCGCTGGCGCCCGCGAGTTCAACCGATTTCGCGGCTGCTACGCCGTTCACTGGCATGACGCCCGAGCTGCGTGCACAGCTTGACGCGCTGCTGCGCGATCACGGCATCGAGTTGCGCCGCTTTGTGGCCGCCTCGCTTGCGCAGCACACCGGGCAGATCATCAGTGAAGTGCGCGCGCTGATGGATGGAACTGCGGCGCCCGCAGCCGCCGAGCCCACGCCCGCGTTGCCCACGGTCGCCGGACCCGCCACTGCACTGCCCACAGCGGCGGTGTCCGAAGCGGAGGTGCCCGCGCCGCAGGCTACCGCCTCGCGGCCGCTTCATGGCGGCAGTGCCGCGTTGTGGCTGAGCGTGGCGGCCGCGCTTATTGCTGTGGCCGCCGGCGTGTTCTGGTACCGCGCCAGGCTCCTGGAAGCCTGGCTCGCGGCCAATCCGGTGACCGCGCCCGCGGTCTCGACTGCGCAGCCGCACGCAGCAGCGGCCGCGCCGACGTTCGTGCCGGCGCTCGAGCCTGCGCAGACGCGGCTGGTTGAGTCCGTTCCGTTTGGCGAAGCGCCATTTGCCGGCGCGCGAGTCGATTTGCTCCAGGCGCTGCTGGAGCAGCTGGCGGCAGCGGGCTTTCGCGGCGTGGTGGAGATTCGCGGCTATCCGGGACGCTACTGCATGCAGACGGGCGGCGCCACGCCGCAGCTGCCAGCCGCTGATGTCGGCTATGCGAAATGCGGCAGCGTGGGCAATCCACTGGACTATGCCGATGCGCGCTCGCTCCAGTCAACGGAGTTTGCCGGACTGTTGGCGGCCCAGGCGGGCCGCGGCCGTGGCGCGCTGGATGTGCAGCTGATTGTGGGCGAGGCGGACGAAGTGGCGACGCCTTATCCGGCGATTTCCGGGCCCTTGACCGCGGGCGAGTGGAACCGCGCGGCCGCGGCCAACAATCGCATCGAAGTCCGCACCCGGGCGATGCATTGACGCAGGCGCCGGCCACCGACGTTTCGCAGCAACGGGCCACGGACTTCAATCCGCCGGCCTGGCTGCGTGGCTCGCACCTGCAATCGGTGCTGCCCAGCCTGCCGCCGCGCCGCAACTGGACGCGCTGGCAATCGCGCGCGCTGCGTGCGGCGGCGCGCCCCTGGCTGCTCGACTGCGGCGACGGCGTGCGGCTGCAGGCCTGGCATACCGAAGGCCGCGCCGAATGTGGTCGTACGGCAGTGTTGCTGCACGGCTGGGAAGGCAATGCCGATTCCTGCTACGTGCTGTCGCTCGCGCAGCTCCTGCATGCGCAGGGCTACGCTCTGGTGCGGCTGAACCTGCGCGATCACGGCCGCACGCAGCCGCTCAACCGCGGGCTGTTTCATTCCTGCCGGCTCGCGGACGTCACCGGCGCACTGCGCGCGATCGCCGCGCGCTGCGGAGCGCAACCGCTGTATCTGGCCGGCTTTTCGCTCGGTGGAAATTTCCTGCTGCGCGCCTGCGCCGAGCCGACGCTGCCTGAGAGCGTGGCCGCCGTGGTCGCGATTTCGCCGGTGCTGGATCCGGATCACACGTTGCGTGCGCTCGAGCAGGGGTGGCCGCTGTACCACAGCTACTTCGTGCGGCGCTGGTCGCGTTCACTGCGCTACAAGCAGCATTGCTGGCCCGATGTGTACGACTTCGCCGAACTGCTGCGCACCCGCAGCCTGCGCGTCATGACCGATGTGCTGGTGCGCGAGCGCACCGCATTCGCCGACAGCGCCGCCTATCTCGACGGCTACTCGATCACCGGCGCGCGATTGCAGACGTTGACGGTGCCGGCGCGCATCCTGTCCGCCGACGACGATCCGATCATTCCGGCGGCTGACCTCGACCGCCTCGCGCCGACGCCACTGTTGCGCATCACGCGCACCGCGCACGGCGGACACTGCGGTTTCATGTCGGGCATGCTGGCGCGGGCTTACTCGGACGAGTTTGCCGTCCGGCAGTTCGCGTCGCTTTTGGGGCCTGTTCACACTTAAGACATCAATGCGTTGCTGCTCAAATTGCTTTCAGACAAGGCGCGAGGCGCGCGGCGTGGTTATTCCACGTAAGCGCCGAGCAACGCCGTATGAAAGCAATTTGAGCGCAACCCCCGCTTGTGCCTGCGCCTGTGCCAAATTCAACGGCAACGTATCGTTACAGGCGGGCCGGCTTAGATTTGTGCAGGGCTGCGTTGCTCCTTCCTC
>PMNQ01000052.1:0-6723 GCA_003162555.1 Gammaproteobacteria bacterium
GTTGAAGAAGGCAGGTGCGCGCGCAGACCTCAGGATCCAGACCCGTTGCCAGCAGGCGAGCGGGCCCTCTCCGGGCGCTGAAGCCCGCCTGAACTTCTTTGTGCTGGCGCCGGCCGCCGACGCAGGCGATACGCCGGCGGTGTGGCGCAAAGTCGTGCTGCACGATCACTTTCCCCTGGCGCTCGAAGCCAGTGACTGCGAGCTGGTCGAGCAATTTCGCGCCGAATTGCTGCCGTTCTTCACCACGCGCTCGATCGACAATCGCATGAGCTGCCGTGGCGGCGACAACGACTCGCAGGGACTCAACCTGCAGTTCGAGGTGCTGGTTCCGGCCGGCAAGGCCGGTCGCTGAATCAAGGGTTGATTCAGGGCTTTAGACAGGCCGAGGCGCAGATCGCATGCGCCACGTAGCCGGCTGCCGTGGCGAATGCCCGCCCGGCGTAATCCATGCGGGCGGTTTCGGGATCGATGCCTTCCGAGACGATGCCGCCGTCCCAGGGACTCGCCAGCAGGATTTCCGCCGCGCGTTCGTGCGAGCGCTTGAGCAGCAGCTCGTCGGCAATCACCCATGAAGTCGTGATCGGCAGGCGATAGCTCCCCGGCAGGCCATAGCGGCTGGCGGAGTAGGAATATTTGTAGTTGGACGAATGCAGCCAATCGTAGGTGCGGCGAAACAGCGGATCGTCCTCGGCGATGAATCCGAGCGTCGGGAGCTTCAGCAGCGAGCCCGGCGGAATATCGGTGGTGGCGTAGTTCTCGCCATCGGTGGCCGAGGCGAAAATCGTGCCGTCTGCCCCGGGCGCCGTGCTCGTCACCATGTGCGCCATGATTGCCGCGTGCAGCGCGGTGGCACGGCGCTTCAGGTCGGCCGCCGCTGCGCTGTCGTGGAGGGCGTTGAACAGCGTTGACAGCTCGGTCAGCGCGNNGCCGCTGCCGCGCCATCGTGCAGGACATTGAACAGCGCCGACAGCTCGGTCAGCGCGCGCCAGCTGAGCACGTTGTCATAGGTGATGAACGGCAGCTTCTGGTATTCGTCCTGCGGGTCCTGCAGGGAGGAATAGAGCCCGACGCGCGCGTCGTACCGTCCGAGCAGTCGATCGCGCAGCAACAGCAGCGCATCGCGGTGCGCCGCCAGAAACGCGACATCGCCGGTGGCGCGCAGGTAGGCGCCAAGCGCAATCAGCGGCGCGACGGACTCATCGAGCTGGAAGCCGTCTTCGAGCACGACGCCGTCGATGAAGCGGCTGTGCGTGCCGGTGTTGCGCAACTGGATGGTCAGCGCGTATTCGAGCGCATCGCGCGAGCGCTGGTGGTCGATGTCCAGCAGCCCGGGGAAACTCCACAGCATCGCGTCCCGGTCCCAGTACGCGGCCGAGACGTAGTAGCGCGGGCTGCGCGAGGTGACGCCGACCAACTGTTCGGTATCGATCGTCCGGCCCCAGGCGTACAGGGCGGTGAACAGGAAATTGCGGTTCATCAGCAGGTCGAGATCGGCGCGGCCCGTGCTGCGAGTGCGCGCACGGCACCACGTGGCGGCCGTCGCGATCATCGCATCCGACCCGGAACGGTCGAGCATCTCGCGCAGTGCGCGCGCATTGTGCGCGGCGCTGAATTCCTCCAGGCCCGGCGCCAGCACGTACAGCGCCTCGGTGCTCTCGCCAGGCTGCAGCACAATTGAATGTGCCGCATTTGCCTCCGGCGAGAGCGCGAGCGGTGGCGCTTCAGTGGCGGCCGTTGATCCAGGATGCACGAGCGCCCATGCAAACTGCGTGTCGTTCGTGATGTAGCTGAACACCTCGCCCGGATCCACCCACGGCGAGGGGCCAACGGTGCGCTCACCGCGCAGCACGACGGGCACGTAAGTGACGCGGCTCAGGCGCCCGAAAGAAGCCTTGAGCCCCAGCGTGATGGGCACCGGCACATTGCGATGATTCACCGCTTTCAACTGGATGAACGCAGCGCGATAACCGTTTGGCGCGCAATAGGTCAGCGTCAGCTCGATGCCGTCGATCGTCTGGTGCGCCTGTGGAATCCAGTACTCGAGCAGCTCCCAGCCGGGGTTGTGCCATGGCAGGAGCTTGCCGTCGGCCTCGAAATAGGGCTCGAGTACCGGGCGCGCCGATTCGCCGCTGACCTGCAGCAGCCCGCGATCGCGCATCGACAACGCATTGAATGTCGTCAGCGCGCCATCGGCGGCGCGGATATCGGGGAGCGAGAGCCACTCGTTGCCGGTAGCGATCACATCATCGGGCCGCAGGTTCAACGCCACCCGTCGTGGCGCTTCTGCGGCGTGCAGCAGTGCGGAGCCGAACAGCGCGAGCAGGAAAAAAATTCGGTTCATGGTGCTTACCTTCGAGCGCCGATTATGGCACCTTGAGCTACATGCGCATGTTGAAACAAAGTTTGCTGGTTGGCCTGTCCGCGGTGCTGGCCGGGTGTGTGCATGGCGGCTGGACACTCAGCGAGGGCCAGCATCCGCAGGCCTACCAGGCCAAAGTGACGCGCGTGGTCGGTGGAAAATTCCTGCTGTTCCTGCCGGCTGGCTTCCAGGCGCACGGTAAAACCCGCTATCCACTGCTGATCTTTCTGCACGGTTCGGGCGAGGCCGGTGATGACCTCGAGAAAGTGAAAGTGCATGGGCCGCCTGAATTTGTCGGCTCACGGCCGGATTTTCCGTTCGTCGTCGCATCGCCCCAGTCGCCGAGCGACAGAGACTTCGATCCGGTCGCGCTCAACCTGATGCTGGATGAACTGTTGGCAAGACTTCCGATCGACAAGGACCGGGTCTATCTGACGGGACTGAGCCTGGGCGGCATGTGGAGCTACGGCTGGGCCAGCCTGAACCCTGAGCGCTTTGCAGCGATCGCGCCGGTATGCGGAAGCTGGAAAACAGCCGACGCCTGCAAACTGAAAAACGTCCCGGTCTGGGCGTTCCACGGCGCCAAGGACGATGCCGTGCCGATCGCGGATGATGAGGCCATGATCGCCGCGATCAAAGCCTGCGGCGGCAATGCGAAGCTCTCGGTCTATCCGGACGTCGGACACAATGTCTGGGATCCCGCCTACGCCGAGCCGCAACTATACGACTGGCTGCTGAATCAACACCGGCACGCGGCCACGAAGTAGACTTAACAAATGTGCCTGATACTGGTGGCATGGCAAGTGCAACCGCACTTTCCGTGCGTGGTGGCCGCCAACCGCGACGAATTCTTTGGCCGGCCCACTGCGGAGGCCGACTGGTGGCCGGGCGAAGCGGGCATCCTGGCCGGGCGCGATCAGCAGGCGGGCGGCACCTGGCTGGGCGTGACGCGCAGCGGCCGTTTTGCCGCGTTGACCAATTTCCGCGATCCGGCGGTTGCTGATGCCGATGCGCCGAGCCGCGGCCGGCTGGTCACGGCTTTTCTCGAGGCGGACTGGTCGACCGAGCAGGGCTTGCGTGAGATCGCGAAGCGCGGCAAGGGCTGCAATCCCTTCAATATCCTGTGCAGCGATGGTGTCGAGCTGGGCATCTATGAGAGCACGACGGGCGCGGCGCGCACGCTCGGGCCCGGCATCTACGCGCTGTCCAATCACCTGCTGGATACGCCCTGGCCCAAGGTGCAGCAGGCCAAGTCCCGGCTCGCCGCGGCGCTCGATGAACTGCCGAAGGCCGCCGCGATGCTCGATCTGCTGCGGGATGCCGAACCGGCCGCCGACGAGGAATTGCCGCGCACCGGCGTGAGTCTGGCGATGGAGCGCATGCTCTCGAGCGCATTCATCCACGGCGAGGCCTACGGTACCCGCTGCTCGACCATTGTGACGACCGACACCGAGGGAGCGATCTCCTTCGCCGAGTGGAGCTGGGACGAGGACGGGGCGCTGGCCGGCATGGCGCGCTACCACTTTCACCCGGAATCCGCGGGCGCCGCCCGCGCCTGATGGGGTCGGCGCCGAACTGGGGCTTGCGGGTGCGGCGTGATTGGGTAATCCTCGGATCCGTGGGTCCGGCGCGATCAAATGGCTCAACGGTAAGGCGCATCGCGGCGTCGTTGCTGGTTGCGCTTGCCTCGGTCTGCCTGCTTTCATCCTGCGCCAGCAACGGCGCGCTGCGCGCGATGCGTGCGCAGCAGAACACCGCTGTGGTGCTGGCCTTCCTCGACACCGTGTTCAACAAGCATGAAGTCGAGCAGGCCTTCAAGCTTTACGTCGGCGTCAGTTACCGGCAACACAATCCGAATGTGGCCGATGGCGTGGACGGCGCAGTGCGCGCGCTGACGAAGTACACGCACGAGCTGTATCCCGAACTGCATCAGGAAGTGAAGCGCACCGTGGCACAGGGCGACCTGGTGGCCGTGCACTCACGCTATATCCCGAGCAATGCCGACCGCGTACGCGGCTTAGGGCAGGCGGCGGTCGACATCTTCCGCGTCGAGCACGGCAAGATCGTCGAGCACTGGGATGTGTTGCAGGACATCCCGGAAAAATCTGCCAATGACAACTCGATGTTCTAGGCCCTTAATGTGAACGCCGCCAGGGTTGCGGCTGCGGCCGACGCGTCATTGCTGGTGGCCGACATCGGCGGCACCAATGCGCGTTTCGGCGTGTGGTATCGCAATGCGCTGCACGCCGAAGAAGTGCTCAAGTGCGCCGATTTCGAGGGGCCCGCCGCGGCGGCCGCGCATTTTCTGCAGGGCCTGCGCGCGGCCCGCACGGTGCCGATGCCGCGCATTGCCGCATTCGCGGTGGCCGGCCCGCTGCTCGAGGACCGCATTGCGCTGACCAACAATGGCTGGGACTTCTCTGCCGCGGTGACGCGGCGCGCGCTCAAGCTCAAGCAGCTCATCTTCCTCAACGACTTCACCGCGCTGGCTTTGGCCGTGCCGCAGCTGGCTGCAGACGAGCGCTATCAGGTGGGCGGCGCCGCACCGCTTGCCGACGCACCGATCGCCGTGATCGGTCCGGGCACGGGCCTCGGCGTTTCGGGTCTGCTGCGGACCGACAAGCGCTGGCTGGCGTTGCAGGGCGAGGGTGGACACGTAACCTTGCCGGCGGTCGAGCCGCGCGAAATGGCGGTGGTCGCCTCGCTCCACCGCCGTTACAAGCATGTGTCGGCCGAGCGCATTCTGTGCGGCGACGGGCTGGAGCTGCTGTATCGCACGCTGGCAGAGCTGGACGGCGCCGCGCCCGATCCGCTCGAGGCCGGTGAGATCACCAAGCGCGCGCTCGAAGGCGAGGATCCGCGCTGCCGCGAGACCGTGCAATTGTTTTGCGGTTGGCTGGGCAATGTCGCCGGCAACCTCGCGCTCACGCTCGGTGCGCGCGGCGGCGTCTATATCGGCGGCGGCATCGTGCCCCGGTTCGGAGAATATTTTGCCGTCTCGCCCTTCCGCCCCTGTTTCGAAGCCAAGGGCCGCTTCCGCGGTTTCCTGACGGCGATACCGGTGTACGTGATCACGGCGAAGTACCCGGCGCTGATCGGCTGCGTGCAGGCCTTTACACACGCCAGCCCGCGGCTCGAGGCCGGCTAGCGCCTATTCGGCCATGAAAATCGTCGCCGGATGCTCGAGCAGGTCGCGCAGCGCCTGAATCAGCCCGGCCGCGTCGGCGCCGTCGACGAAACGGTGATCGAACGACGATGACAGATTCATCATGCGCCGCACGGCGATCGCGCCTGCCACCACCATTGGCCTTTCGACCGCGCGATTCACGCCGATGATTGCGACCTCGGGCATGTTGATGATCGGCGTGCTGGCGATGCCGCCGAGTTTGCCGAGGCTCGTCACTGTGATGGTCGAGCCACTGAGTTCCTCGCGGCGCGCCGAGCGGTCGCGCGCGGCGGTCGTCACCCGGCTGATCTCCGCCGCCAGCGCACGCAGCTTCAACTGATCGGCATTGCGCACCACGGGCACCTTCAGGCCTTCACTGGTCTGCGTGGCGATGCCGACGTGCACGGCGCGATGGCGCAGCAGCATTTCGCGGGCGGCGTCGTAGTGGGCATTGCATTGCGGGTAGCGCTGCAGCGCGCGCACCAGCGCCGCCACGATGAAGGGCAGGTAACTCAGCGGTGCGGAGCCCTTCGGTGCGGTCGCGTTGAGGTGCTCGCGCATCGCATGCAGCGCGGAGATGTCGACTTCCTCGACATAGGAAAAATGCGGGATGCTGCGCACCGACTCGCTCATGCGCTGCGCGATTACGCGCCGGATGCCGATCACCGGAATTTCCTGTACATCGGCCGCAGTCGCGCCCGCAGGTTTGGCGGCAGCCGGCACGCGTGTGCCGTCGCCCTGGCCCGCGAGCGCGCTCTTGAGATCATCGGGCGTGATGCGCCCGCTCGTGCCTGTGCCCGGCACGCTCGTCAGGTCGAGGCCGGCCTCCTGCGCGCGTCGCCTGGTGGCCGGCGAGGCGCGTACCTGCGAGAGATCACCTGCGGGCGCCGTCGCGCGCTGCGGCTGCGCAGCAGTGGCGGAAGCGGCGGTTGCGGCTGCCGGAGCAGCTGAGGCGGCGGCGGGCGCCTTCGCGGCGGCGGACGCCGTCGCTGCGCCAGTATCCGCTGTGTCGAAGGTCGCGAGTTCGGCGCCCACTGCGATGACATCGCCGGGTTTGCCGGTGATCGTCAGCACACGGCCGCCGACCGGAGCCGGAATCTCGACCACCGCTTTGTCGGTCGACATCTCCACCAGCGGCTGGTCTTCCTTGAGCACATCGCCGGGCTTTACCAGCCAGGCGACGACCTCGGCCGACACC
>PMNQ01000052.1:6897-7073 GCA_003162555.1 Gammaproteobacteria bacterium
TAGGCGATGATCGTGACCTGCGAGCCTGCACGCACGATCTCGGCGCGCCCGAACGGCACCGTGTAGTGATCGACCGGCACCTCGCCCTTGGGATGCGTGCTCCATGGCACGGCGGGCTTGTTGGGATCGCCGTCGAAGGGACCGTTGTATAGACGCTTGGGCTCGAGCAGGATCAC
>PMNQ01000017.1:0-305 GCA_003162555.1 Gammaproteobacteria bacterium
TCCGCTGCAGGAGCTGTTTCCGCTCGCGAGCGAGCGCTCGCTCGGCAAGAGCGTGCAGTTCAAAGGCCGCGACGTGCCCGTGCTGGACGCCGCGACCTTTGACTTCAGGCGCGCGCAGATCGGCCTGTATTCGGCCGGTGGCGATGTATCGGCGGTTTATGGGCCGAAGGCCGCGGCCGCCGGCTGCGTGGTCATCGACAACACCTCGCAGTTTCGCTACGACGCGGACATTCCGCTGGTGGTGCCCGAAGTGAACGCAGCGGCGATCGCGCAGTACAAGACGCGCGGCATCATCGCCAATCCGA
>PMNQ01000017.1:328-7146 GCA_003162555.1 Gammaproteobacteria bacterium
ACACCAAGGAAGAGATGAAGATGCAGTGGGAGACCTGCAAGATCCTCGGTGATGAATCGATCCGCGTGAATGCCACGGCGGTGCGCGTGCCAGTGTTTTACGGTCATTCCGAGGCCCTGCATATCGAGACGCGGCGCAAGATTTCGGCGGCCGACGCGCGCGCGCTGCTGGCGAGCGCCCCCGGCGTGCAGGTGATGGATGAGCGGAAACCGGGCGGTTACCCGACGGCAGTTACTGAAGCAGCGAACCACGACACGGTTTATGTCGGACGCATTCGCGAGGATATGACCCATGAGCGCGGTCTTAATCTGTGGGTTGTGGGCGATAACGTCCGCAAAGGCGCAGCCACGAACGCGATCCAGATTGCGGAGATTTTGGTCCGGGAGTATTTATAAGTTATATTGCCGGGCAAATACCCGCCGGGCCAAGGAAAACGGCGCAACTGACTGTTTTCTAACGGGGTAAGAGCCTTTTAAGGCACACTGGGAGATCTGATGTCCTTGCGTTATGTCGTACGTGTGCTGGTTCTGGCGGCCCTGATGCCCTCCGGAGCCATGGCGCTGGGATTGGGGGATATCCACCTCAAATCCGCGCTGAATTCGCCGCTGAACGCGGAAATCGATCTGTCGGCAACGGCTGAGGAACTCGCCGGCCTCAAGGTTGCGCTGGCCAGCCGCGAAAGTTTTACCCGTTACGGGCTCGACTATCCCACCTACCTCGATTCCGTGACGCTGGTCCCGGGAAAGAGCGCAGACGGGCACGATGTGCTGCAGGTGCGCTCACGCGACGTTGTCACCGAGCCGTTCGCGACACTGTTGGTTGAGGCGAACTGGACCCGCGGCCGTCTGGTGCGCGAATACACCGTACTGCTCGATCCGCCCGCGTTCACGGGCGACAAGCCGAGCGCCGCGGCTGCTGTGGCCAGCCCAGCCGCAGCTGCGCAGGCGCATGCCGGCAATGTGGAACGCCCGGCCCCCGCGCCGGCCCCCGCGCCTGCGGCCGAGTCGGCTGCAGCCGCTGCGCCGGCCTCTGCGCCTGCGCCCGCCGCAACGCCAGGTGCTGCGTCTGCAGGCGGCGGCACCTACGTCGTGCAGCGCGGCGACACGCTGTCGCTGATTGCTGCCCGCAATTATCCGAATTCGCAGCGCGAGCGCGCCCTGGTGGCGCTGTATCACGCCAATGCCTCGGCCTTCGAAGGCAACATGAACGTCCTGCACGCCGGTGCGGCCCTGCAGTTGCCCGACGCCGCGAGCGTTGCGGCGATCGGCCCGGGCGAAGCCAGCGCCGAAGTAGGCAGTCAGNNAGTTTCACGCCTGGTCCGGCAACCATGCCGGGCACGAGCAGCTCCATCTGGTGCCGCCCACCGAGCCAGGTGCGACAGGGCCCGCGCGCGGTGCTTCCGGTGCCGGCGATACTGGCGCGCTGCAGCAGCGCGTGACGGCGCTCCAGCAGCAGCTGGCCGAGTCCCAGCGCCTGCTCGACCTGAAGAACGCCGAACTGGCCAACCTGCAAAAGCAGTTGGGCGCCGGCAAACCCGGTCAGCCCGCCGTGGTGGCGCCGGCCGAGCCGACCAAGTCACCGCAAGAAGTCCTGCAGGAAAGCTCCAAAGGACAGCCCGAAACGACTGGAGCCGCCCCCGAAGCGACGCCGCCCGCCGCTGTGCCGACGCCTGCCAAGCCCAGCACCGCTCCGGCTGTGCCAGCCGCGAAAGTAAGCGGATCGATCCTCGACTGGCTGATCGAGAACTGGATTCTGCTGCTCGGCGCGCTGGCGCTGATCCTCGCGGCCCTGTTCGGCTGGCGCTACATGCGCTCGCGGCAGGAGCAGGAATTCGGCCGCACGCTCGACCGCCTCTCGACCCCGCCGTTCGAAGCGTCGTCGCGCCAGTCGGTCCGGCCGGCCGAAACGCAGCCGATGCGTACGCTGTCGACCAAGCAGGACTCTTCCTTCGTCGTCGAGGAATCCGGCAGCCACCAGGCGCCGCGCATCAGCGAAGGCGATCTGGCGAACATGCAGTCCGTGCCCGTCGCGGACGACGACAGCGTGGCCGGCGATACGGCCGTCGCGCTCGATCAGGGCGATCCGCTGGCGGAAGCGGATTTCCACATGGCCTATGGCCTGTATGACCAGGCGGCCGACCTGGTGCGAATCGCGATTACGCGCGAGCCGCAACGGCGCGACCTGAAGCTGAAGCTCCTCGAAGTGTTCTTCGTGTGGGGCAACAAGGATCAGTTCCTGCAGCTCGCCCGCGAGCTGTCCACGACCCGCGAAGAAGCGGCCAGTGGCGAGTGGGAAAAAGTCGTCATCATGGGGCGTCAGATCGCGCCGGACGATTCACTGTTCACCACCTCGGGCGCGTTGTCC
This sequence comes from Gammaproteobacteria bacterium, assembly GCA_003162555.1. Classification (GTDB taxonomy): domain Bacteria; phylum Pseudomonadota; class Gammaproteobacteria; order Steroidobacterales; family Steroidobacteraceae; genus FEN-1191. The sequence continues at coordinate 2,693 of PMNQ01000017.1, forward strand.
GGTGCAGGCGCCGGCGGAGTAGATCTGAATCTCGAGGGCGGCCAGAACCGCGTCGATTTCGACCTGCTCGGCGAACCCTCGATCGCGCAGGCAACGCCGTCCGACGCCGTCGATCTGGATCTCGGCTCGGCTCTGGGCGAATCGGATGCAACGGGTGAATTGCGGGCGATCGGTGACACCGGGGTAGATTTCGTGCTGGATGATCCGGCGCGCGGTGGTGATGGCAGCACCGGCTCGACGCGCGAGATGCCCCAGTCCCATACCGTGACGCTCGATATTGGCGACGGCGCGCACGACACGCCGACCGTCGAGAACCTGCAGCCCCAGGACCTCGACAGTCCGACGATCCGCCAGAAGCTCGAGTCCAGTGCCCGCACGCACTTGGCGAGCGCGGATCAGACCGCCGAGCTGGCGATCGATGATCTGGGGCTCGATGTCGCCGGCGCAGATACCGGCAAACACCATGCGATGGACGTTGCTTCGTCGCCGACCATGCTCACCTCGCTCGATGAAGACACGCGCGAGCTGCTCGCCCGGGCGCAGGCGCAGGGCCAGGCCGAAGTGGTGATGCCTGACACGAACGAAATGCCGGCACCGTCAACCGGAGCAAGCGGCACCTGGCTGTTCACCGACAAGGATTTCTCCGCCGTGATGCCGGCCGTCGGCGCCGCGGCCGAAACGCCGACCGAGCTGGTGACCGCAGTCGTGCCCGGACCCGACTCGACGATGGGCGTGACCGCGCAGGTCGAAGAACTCAAAGGCCGCGCCGACAGCATCGTCGATCTTGATCTGGACAGCCTGGAAGTCACCGGCGAACGTTCCACGGGGCTCGACCTCGATGTCGGCCAGAGCACGCCGGCTACCGAGGCGGCCTTTGCGGCCACCCAGCGGCTGAACGCTCCCGAACCCGTGGCAACCGATGCCGAGCCGGCCACCATGAGCGAGGTTGGCACCAAGCTCGACCTGGCGCGCGCGTACATGGACATGGGCGATCCGGAGGGCGCGCGCAGCATTCTCGAAGAAGTGCTGGCCGAAGGCTCGGTGTCGCAGAAGACCGAGGCGCGCCGGCTGATCGATTCGCTCCCCGGCTGACGGTCGCTTCAGGGGCGCTGGCAGCCCCTTTTAGGCGCATGGGCCGCATCGCCATAGGCATCGAATACGACGGCGCGGCCTTCCATGGCTGGCAGCGCCAATCCGATGCCATTTCCGTACAGCAGGTGCTGGAAAAGGCGTTGGGTCAAGTCGCCGACTCCGCTGTGGAACTCAGCTGCGCGGGCCGTACGGACGCCGGCGTGCACGCCCGCGCCCAGATCGCCCATTTCGATACCGCGGCCGCCCGCAACCCGCGCGCCTGGCTGCTGGGCACCAATAGCGCGCTGCCGCCAGCCGTGAACCTGCGCTGGGTGCAGCCTGTGGCAGCGCATTTCCACGCGCGTTTCGGCGCACTGCGCCGCTCGTACCGCTACGTGATCCTTAACCAGCTGACGCGCTCGTCGTTGGCCGCGGGCCGCGCGCTGGTGGTGTACCGGCCCCTCGACGCTGCAGCCATGCAACTGGCCGCCAACGACCTGATCGGCGAGCACGACTTCAGCGCCTTTCGCGCCGCCGAGTGCCAGGCGCGCTCACCGGTGCGCCGCATCGAGTCGATCACGGTGCGCCGCCGCGACGCGTGGGTGATTGTCGAGGTCAGCGCCAATGCCTTCCTTCAGCACATGGTGCGCAACATCGTCGGCACGCTGCTGGCGGTGGGCTCAGGGGACGCGCCTCCAGGGCGCGTGCGCGAGCAACTCGACTCGCGCCAGCGCAGCAGCGGGGAGGCCACGGTGGCCGCCCACGGCCTGTACCTCTGGCGGGTCGACTACCCCCCGGAGTTCGGCCTGCCGGACGATTCCGCTATGATCGACCCTTGGGGTACTAACGGGCCCTGAGGGCCGCGGGTAATCAGCATTGTCGTGGTTTGAAAAGATCGTCCCGTCGAGGATCAAGACCGAACGTCGTTCGCGCTCGGTCCCCGAAGGGTTGTGGATCAAATGTCCGGCCTGCGACGGCGTGCTGTACCGCGCCGAGCTGGAGCGCAATCTCAACGTTTGCCCCAAGTGCACGCATCACATGCGCATCGCCGCGCGCCCGCGCCTGCAGTCATTCCTGGATCCGGGCGGCCAGCAGGAGATCGGCGCGCAGGTGCAGCCCGAGGATCCGCTCAAGTTCAAGGACAGCAAGCGCTACAAGGACCGGCTCGCGCAGGCACAGAAATCCACGGGCGAACGCGATGCGCTGATCTCACTGGCCGGTCGCCTGCACGGCGAACCGGTCGTGGCCTGCGCCTTCGAATTCCAGTTTCTGGGTGGTTCGATGGGTTCGGTGGTGGGCGAGCGTTTCCGCCGCTCCGTCGATCGGTGCGTCGAGGACCAGTGCGGACTGGTGTGTTTCTCGGCCACCGGCGGCGCGCGCATGCAGGAGGCGCTGCTGTCACTGATGCAGATGGCCAAGACCAGCGCGGCGCTGGCGCGCCTGTCGCGCGCCGGGTTGCCGTACATCTCCGTCATGACCGATCCGACCACCGGCGGCGTGTCGGCGAGCCTGGCGATGCTGGGCGACCTGAACATCGCGGAACCACGGGCGCTGATTGGCTTTGCTGGCCCACGCGTCATCCAGCAGACCGTGCGCGAGACGCTGCCCGAGGGCTTCCAGCGCAGCGAGTTCCTGCTCGAGCACGGCGCGCTTGATCTGATCATCGACCGCCGCGACATGCGTGACCGGCTGGCGGCGCTGTTGCGGCTGTTGCAGCGGCGGCCCGTGCTCGCGACGGCCTAAGGCACGTCGATGTCCGCCGGCCGCACTTTGCCTGAGTGGCTGGCTTACCAGGAGACCCTGCACCCACGCAGCATCGACCTCGGGCTCGAGCGCGTACGGGTCGTTGCCGGGCGGCTGGCACTGCTCCCGCCGGCCGGCCGCACCGCCATCGTCGGCGGCACCAACGGCAAGGGCTCGACAGCCTCGATCCTGGCGGCGCTGGGACAAGCGCACGGGTTGCGCGTCGGCCTGTTCACCTCGCCTCATCTGTTGCGCTACCAGGAACGCATTTGCGTTGATGGCGAGGAAGTGTCAGACGCCGCGCTGTGCGCAGCCTTCGCCGAAATCGAGGCCGCGCGCGGCGCCGAATCACTGACCTATTTCGAATTCAACACGCTGGCCGCGCTGCTGGTGTTCCGTGCAGCTGGCGTCGGGCTGATGGTGCTGGAGGTGGGACTTGGCGGGCGGCTCGATGCGACCAACCTCGTTGATGCCGACGTGGCCGTGCTGTGCTCGGTGGCGATGGATCATCGCGACTGACTCGGCGACACGCTGGAGGCGATCGGCACGGAGAAAGCGGGAATTTTCCGCGCCGGGAGGCCCGTGATACTCGGCGATGCGCGCATGCCCGCGACCGTCACGGACGCACTGGTGGCGCTCTCATGCCGGCCGCTGATCGCGGGCACGCATTTCGCCTGGCGGGTGCGTGCCGATGGCCACTGGGACCTCAATGGCGCGGGCCTCGACTTCAAGGCCCTGCCGCCGCCGGCGCTCGAGGGCGCGATTCAGTATCGCAACGCAGCCGTGGCGCTGGCGGCCTTGCGCGTCGTGCTCTCGCCGCGCGAGCCAGAGCTTGAGGCCATAGGCGCGGCGCTCCGCGCTGTGCGACTGCCAGGCCGCCTGCAGTTCGCAGCCGGAGCGGTGGAATGGGTGTTCGATGTTGCGCACAACGAAGCGGCGGCGGCGGTGCTGGCCGCGGAGCTGCGCTCGCGCCCGGTGCGCGGCCGCACGCTGGCGGTGTTCGCAGTCCTTGGAGACAAGGATGCGGGCGCGGTTGCAGCGCAGCTCGACGGACCCATCGATCATTGGTTGTTGTGTGCGCTGCCGGGACCCCGTGCATTGGCGCCCGAGGAACTGCGGCAGCGAATGGGCGTGCTGCGCGGTGGCAGCGAACTTGCCGGTGATGTCGTCGCGGCGGTCGCGCGCGCCAGCGCGCTGGCGCGCGAGGGCGATCGCGTCGTGGTGTGCGGATCATTCCATACCGTGGGGCCGGCGCTCGAAGCGCGTCGGCTATACTCCGCACTTCGCTGACTCCAGGACGCGCTTCGTTGCAGGAACATCTGAAGGAAAGGCTTACCGGCGCGGCAATTCTCGTGGTTGTAGTCGTGCTGCTGGTGCCCGAAATGTTTCGCGGCCGGCCCGCGGGCGGTGTCGACAGCCACACCGCGAGCGCGGACGGCGCACCGATGCGCACCTACACGATCGACCTGCGCGACTCGCCGACCGCACAGCCGCCCGCGGTTACGCCACCGGCAGGTGCAGTCAACGACAGCGCGGTGAAAGATGCGACCAGCGCTGCGCTGCCGCCACCGGGCGCAGCACCGCCAGCACCTGCTGCGCCTGCCGCCAGAATAGCGTCCACGCCGCCGGCGACGACGTCC
>PMNQ01000173.1 GCA_003162555.1 Gammaproteobacteria bacterium
CTGGGCGGACACGCACCTGGGCGATCGTTCCAGCCTGGATATGGTGGGCCAACAGGATGCACTGGCCTCGGCCATCTTCGCCCTGCACAAACCCACGGTGGTGGTGTTGCTGAACGGCAGGCCGCTGTCGGTGGTGAACGTTGCCGAGCATGCCAATGCGCTGATCGAGGGTTGGTACCTCGGGCAGGAAGGCGGCACGGCGCTGGCCNNCAAGATCGGCGCTCCACATCTTGCGTCCGACAGCATCGCCACCGATGGCACGGTCGATGTGACGACTGAGGTCCGCAATACGGGCAAACGCAGCGGCGATGAGGTCGTACAACTCTATATCCGCGATGAGGTCAGCTCCGTGACCCGTCCGGTATTGGAGCTCAAAGGCTTTCGCCGGCTGACGCTGGCGCCGGGAGAGTCGCAAGCGGTGACTTTCACCATCACGCCGCACGCCCTGCAATTCTGGAACGCACAGATGCATCGCGTGGTGGAACCAGGCGCATTCACGATTTCGGTCGGACCGGATTCCGTCAACCTGAAGAGCACGACGCTGGTCGTGCATCAATAAAGCACCGGCAACGCAGGGAGAATTGAGTTGACCAACAGTCACGAAGACAAGATCAATGTGCCGCTGATCATGGCGATCGTCGGTGTCGCCACNNGCGTGATCAACGGCACGCAGGAAGGGTTGCAGCGCACCTTCAATCTGAGTGCCGGGTGGCTTGGCATCACGGTCAGCGCGCTGCTGCCCGGTTGCGCGGTCGGCGCCTTCATGGCCGGCAGGCTGGCCGACATCTGGGGCAGGCGGCGCGTGATGCTGATTGCCGCGGCGCTGTTCATCGTGAGTGCACTCGCGGCGGGCGCGGCGGTCTCGGCTCTGATGATGATCGTGGCGCGCTTTGCAGCCGGTGCCGGAGTGGGCGCGGCCAGTGTGCTCTCGCCCGCATACATCAGCGAGGTCACACCCGCGCGAATGCGCGGCCGGCTCTCCAGCCTGCAACAGGTCATGATCATCGCCGGCCTCACCGGCGCTTTCCTCGCCAATTACTTTCTGGCCCACAGCGCGGGCAAGTCGACCGACCTGTTCTGGTTGGGCTATCCCGCATGGCGCTGGATGTTCTGGATGCAGGTCATTCCGGCCAGCGTGTTCCTGTTGACGCTGCTGTTCATACCGGAGAGCCCGCGTTTCCTGGTGGCGCGCGGCCATCTGCCGCAGGCCGGCGCAGTGCTGTCGCGCCTGTTTGGTCCGAAGGCGGCGGAAGCCAAGGTTCAGGATATACGCCGCTCACTGGCCGGCGATCACGCGCCGAGGTTCGCAGATCTGATTGACCAGCGCAGCGGGCGGCTGCGAAAGATAATCTGGGTCGGCATCGGCCTGGCGACTTTCCAGCAGCTGGTGGGAATCAACGTGGTGTTCTACTACGGCGCCGTGCTGTGGCAGGCAGTGGGATTCAGTGAAGCCGATTCACTCAAGATCAACGTGCTGAGCGGCACACTGTCGGTGGCCGCGTGCATCCTCGCGATCACGCTCATCGATCGCATCGGCCGCAAGCCGCTGCTGCTGATCGGCTCCGTCGGCATGGCGATCACGCTCGCGATCCTGACGGCTGCATTTGCCAGCGGTGAGCTGCTCAATGGCAAATTACAGCTGGCGCCGACGACGGGCATGGTGGCGCTGTTCAGCGCCAATCTGTACGTCATATTTTTCAATCTCAGCTGGGGACCGGTGATGTGGGTCATGCTGGGTGAAATGTTTCCCAACCAGATTCGCGGCTCGGCGCTCGCGGTCAGCGGCGCTGCGCAGTGGATCGCCAACTTCCTCATCAGCGTCAGTTTTCCAATATTGGCGAAATCCATCGGCTTGCCGATTACCTACGGCTTCTACACGGCCTGTGCGTTCATTTCGATTTTCTTCGTGCTGAGGTTAGTGCACGAAACCAGGGGCACGGAACTCGAGGACATGGTCGGCTGAGGCAGGCAATCCGGCCTTAAAGTCCGCAGCCGCGCGCAGCGTCATTCCTGCCGGGCAAAGGGACCCAATACCGCGCCGACGAAACCGCCAGCCACCTCGCTGCTCAGGATCGATGCATCGTCGTTCTCGAGCAGCGGCTGCCATCCCTGGCCGGCGTCGTAGTAGAAGGAATAGCGGCCGCCATCGCCGCTGATGCGCAGGCGCAGGGTAGCGGGCGCATCGATCCCGCGGCCGGCAGCAATCTGCAGGGCGCTGCCTGCATGGCGTTCGAGAAATACCTGCAGCGCGTCGCCGACCCGGCGAGTGCCGAGAAAATACCAGGCATGCTCGCTTTGATAGACGGCCAGGCCGGCGGCTACGCCGCCGGAGACGGGTGGCGTGAGTTGTGTGCTGGCGTCGAAATGCAGATGTTGCTGGCGCCGCGCCAGAAACGACGCGTTGCGTCTGGCATCGAGATTCACCCTGAGCGGATGAATCGTGATCGCGCCATCGCTGAGTTCGAACCATCGCTGTGCGGGCGCATAAATCTGCAGCCACTCTGGACGCAGACTGCTGCCGTCAAACTCGTCGCGCGCCGTGAAATTGCCTGACAGTTCGCTGTCGCCCGGCGCTGCAGGGCTGTTCGCCATCGCGTGCGGTCCGGTGAGTGTGTACGGGATCGATAGTCCGTGATCCAGAATCACAGGCCAGTCGTTCTTCCAGGTGACCGGCAGCAGAAAAGTCTCGCGACCGGTGTTGTACCGGTTGCCTTCGTAGGGGCGCGAGGCGAGAAACACGGACCACCAGCTGCCATCCTTCATCTGCACCAGGTCCGCNNGCATTGGTCACCGGATTGGCGCGCTCCGCCGGCAGATCTCGCTGGGTAAGAATCGGGTTGCCTTTGAACGGCTCGAACGGTCCCCATGGCGACGCGGCACGAAACACCACTTCGGAATGTTCCGGCCCCGTGCCGCCTTCGGCACACATCAGGTAGTAGCGATTCCTGATTCGATACAGATGCGGTCCTTCGATCCAGATGGGTCGCTTTGAAATGTCGACGCCCCCGTCGACCAGAACCTTGCGTGGGCCCACGAGCTTGCGCGTCGCGAGGTTGAATTCCTGCATCCAGATGGCGCGATGGCCTTCATAGAGCGGTCTATAGGCAGGTGGGCCGTTATTGATGATGTAGGCCTTGCCATCCACATCGAAGAAGAACGAGGGATCGATGCCATCGAGTTCCTTCAGCCAGTACGGATCAGACCACGGACCGGCCGGGTTCGTGGCGGTGACGAAGTAATTGCCGCCCGCGTCCACCAGCGTGTTGACGATGTAGAACGTTCCCCTGTGAAAACTGATGGCGGGCGCAAATGCTCCTCGCGAAATATCCAGGCCATCGAAATTCACGCTGGCCGGTTCGTTGAGCGCATAACTGATGAGCCGCCAATGGATCAGATCAGAGCTCTCGTGAACCGGAATGCCGGGAAAGTGCGCGAAGCTGGAATTCACCAGGTAGTACTTGTCGCCCACGCGAACGACGCTGGGGTCGGGAAAATAACCCGGCAGAATCGGATTTCTGAAACTCCCGGCAGGCAGCGGTCCTGCAAGCGTGGTATCGCGACCCGTGTATTCAAACCAGTCGAAGCGCACGGACTCGCCTGCCGGGGCGGTAGCGGACACCAGTAACATTGATAATACAAATTGCTTCATGGGGCCCCTTAAGGACGCTGTGGTTTTTTGTCCTGCGCCGAAAATGGTCACGGTAACAATGTGCGCGACAAAGTGGGCGCTCAGGCGGTGGGAAATCCCTTATCCGGTCCCCTTGTCCTGGCAAATGCATTCAATGCACGTGTACTGGAGACCGGTTCCCATTGATGCCTCGCGGCGCCCAGGCCGCCACTCGTTTAGTCTAACTTGTTGTTTCTGAAATATAAAATGGCTTCAGCGCCTGGCCGGGGCTGATGCTAGACATTTACTTTCGATTTCAGTACCATCTGTGAATGTAGATGGTAACGCTACCATTTGCATGAGCTTGATCGAGGCACATTGGGGTGCCTTTGAGCACGCTGCCGAATCGCAACAACAAGTAGAGCATGTGGGGGGAATAGCACGATGAACTCTAGTCGCAAGCACACGGCCGTCAATTCGAAGGCCCTGTTTACCATTATTGGTGGCGTAGTGATGGCCACCAGCGCCATGGCGCAGGAAGCCAAGGACCCGACCCTCGAAGAAGTCATTGTCACTGGCGTGCGCGCCAGCTTGAAGGCTTCTATGGACCTGAAGCGCGATGCGGTCGGCGTGGTCGACTCCATTTCCGCCGAAGACATGGGCAAGTTCCCGGATTCGAATCTTGCGGAATCCCTCCAGCGCGTCACCGGCGTCTCGATCGATCGCGTCAATGGCGAGGGCGCGACGGTTACGGCCCGCGGCTTTGGCCCGGGCTACAACATGGTGACTCTGAACGGCCGCACCATGCCAACCGCCAACGTGCAGGTGATCGGCTTCGGTGGTGATGCCGAATACAACAGCTTTACCAGCCGTGCTTTCGACTTTTCCAACCTCGCTTCCGAAGGCGTAACCCGCCTCGAAGTGCACAAGACCGGCTTCGCCGCTGCGCCCTCGGGCGGCATCGGTGCAACGATAAACGTGGTCACCATGCGCCCGCTGGACAATCCGGGCACCAAGGCCATGGTCGGCGTCAAGGCCATGTACGACACCAGTACGGTAGCGCAAAGCAAGGTGACGCCCGAAGTGCGCGGGCTGTTCAGTTGGTCGAATGACGGCAGCACCTTCGGTGTGTCGGCATTTGGCAGCTATCAGAAGCGCCACAGCGCCATCGTCGGCGCATCCAACCAGGACTGGAACGTCGAGACCGCCAGTGCGTTCCTCGACCCGAACAACGGTCGCGTGCGTGCGGATGACCCGCTCACGCCGGTCAATGAAGCCACCGTGATCACCAATCCGCCCAGCCCCGGCCAGTTGGTGGCATACCCGAACAACAGCGATTACTTCTACTCCGAGTTCTCGCGTGAACGCGTCAATGGCCAGTTGACCCTGCAGTTCAGGCCGGTCCAGTCGCTCACGCTGACAGCCGATGCATTGATCGCCCAGAACAAAGAGCAGGAGCAGCGCTCCACGCAGGGCAACTGGTTCAATCGCCCGTTCGCGCAGGTCATCTTCGACGGCAACACGTCGGTTGCCAGCGCCGTGTACCTGCAGGAAACCCTGAACAGCCCGAAGGACATCGCCTGGGGCCAGCAGCTGCGCAGCCAGAAGAGCAAACTGCAGTCGTTTGGCTTCAATGCGAACTGGAAGACGAACGATCGCCTCACGATGGAGTTCGATGCCCACAGCTCGAAGTCCGACAGTGACCCGGACGGTCCGAACGGCAAGACCTCATACGACTTCGGCACCGGCGCGGCGGCGATTGCGCAGCACAGCCTCGATCTGCGCAGCGGCTTTCCGGTGCAGATGTTCACCTACGATGACAGTCACCTCGGCAACGGCAACAACCACGACGGCATCATTGATATACAGGATGTGAGCAGCTCGGTAGCCCGCACCTCGGCGCAGACCCAGACCCAGAAGATCGACGAATTCCGCCTGGCCGGCGCCTGGGAAATGAGCAGCAGCATGTCGCTCGACGGCGGCGTGGACTATCGCAAGTCCACCATGGAACAGTCCAAGCTGGTAACGGCCCAGATACTCGGTGACTGGGGCGTCACCCAGCCAGGAGACATCCTGGCCCAGGCGCCCGGTCTGCTCAACGCCTACTGCCTGAGCTGCCTCTACGATCACTTCACCCCGGGCATGGCTGCGACGGCGTTCCGCGGCAACGCCGCGGCACTGAACTCGAAGCTGTCGCCGTATTACCTGGGGCTGG
>PMNQ01000189.1:0-3182 GCA_003162555.1 Gammaproteobacteria bacterium
CAGTCCGTTGTGCCCGGCGCCGATGACGATGACGTCGTAGCGTTTCATGGCAGGGGAGGTGCGGGCCTGCGAGGCAGGCCGGTGTTCAACACGCGCGGGACGCCGTATTCATCCCGGCAGCTTAGGTTTCCCTGCCCCGGTCGGTCAATACTCCGGCGGCCGGTGCAGGCCCTATGGTTCGACGCGATTGGCGAGGTCGATGCCTGCCAGGTCGAATCCACGCCGATAATCGCGGATGTGCTTGCCGGTCCACAGGCGCGCCTCAGCCGGATCGCCATTGCGGATGCCCCGCAGTATGTGCCGCTGCGCAGTGGCGATGCGCGCGCGGGCCGGTGCGACTTCATCGATGATCGTCCGCAGCGAGGGCGCCAGCAGCTGCAGGAGCGGTTCGTGTGCGAGCATCAACACGCGGTTGTGGGTGGCCTCGCCGACGTGGCGGAAGAAATCGGCGGCCTGGCGCGCGGCGGCCTCCGCGCTGCGATCCATGGCGCGGCTGAAGGTCGATTCGATGCGCGCCAGGTCGGCGGCGCGACGTTGCCGTGCGGCGGCCTCCGCAATGGGCGGCTCGAGAATGGTGAGAGACTCCCAGACATCGCGGATGCTGACATCGTGCAGCGCGAGGGCGCGGCTCACGCCGTCGGCCACGGCATCGCGTTCCGGCCGGCTCACCATCATGAGTTTGGAGCCGCGCTGCCGCCGCAGTACGCCGGTCGATTCCAGCTCGCGCAGCGCCTCGCGCACCGTCGAACGATTGACGCCAAACTGGCGCGCGAGTTCGAGTTCAGGCGGCAAGCGGTCGCCGGACTTGAGCGTGCGGTCGGTGATGCGCTCGAGCAGTGCGGCCGCCACCTTGCGGTAGACGGGTTCGAATTCCACCGGCTCGAACGGCAGGCTCATGCGCTCCTCTGATAAATCTCGCGCCCGATCAGCAAGCGGCGCACCTCCTGCGTACCGGCGCCAATCTCGTAGAGCTTGGCATCGCGCAGCAATCTTCCGGCCGGGTAGTCATTGATATAACCGTTGCCGCCGAGGATCTGGATCGCCTCGAGCCCGGCGAAAGTCGCCTTTTCGGCGGCGAACAGCACGGCGGCGGCGGCGTCCTGCCGCGTGCAGGTGCCGGCGTCGCAGGCGCGTCCGACAGCGTAGACGAATGCCCGCGCGGCGTTCAGATTGGTATACAGATCGGCGATCTTCGCCTGCATGAGTTGAAACCTGCCGATCGGTTCACCGAACTGGCGCCGCTCGTGCACATACGGCAGCACCAGGTCGAGTACCGCGGCCATGATGCCGAGCGGCCCGGCGGCCAACACGGCGCGCTCATAGTCGAGGCCACTCATCAATACCTTTACGCCCCGATTGAGTTCGCCCAGCAGATTTTCTGCTGGCACGAAGCAATCCTCGAACACCAGCTCGCAGGTGTTGGAGCCGCGCATGCCGAGCTTGTCGAGCTTTGGCGCGGCGGAGAACCCGCGGAAACTCTTTTCCACGATGAAGGCGCTGATGCCCTTCGAACCGGCCGCGGGACTGGTTTTTGCGTACACCACGACCACGTCGGCGTCCGGACCGTTCGTGATCCACATCTTCCGGCCGTTCAGCACGTAGCCGTTGTCGCTCGCCTCGGCCCGCAGCTGCATCGACACGACGTCAGACCCCGCGCCGGGTTCTGACATGGCCAGCGCGCCGATCTTCTCGCCGCTGACGAGCGCGGGTAGGTAGCGGTCGCGCTGCGCATCGTTGCCGTTGAGCCGCAGCTGATTCACGCACAGGTTTGAATGCGCGCCATAGGAGAGGCCGACCGAGGCCGAGGCACGCGAGATTTCTTCCATGGCGACGATGTGGGCAAGATAGCCGAGGTTTGCGCCGCCCCAGCGCTCCGGCACCGTCAGCCCCAGCAGGCCCTGGTCGCCGAGCTGCCGCCACAATTGGCCTGGAAACTGGTTGGAACGGTCGACCTCGTTCGCGAGCGGGGCGATCTCGGCCCGCGCAAAGCGCCTGACCTGGGCGCGCACTACATCGAGTGTTTCACCCAGACCGAAATCGAATTCGCAGGCGTCGGCACCTGGCATGGGTTTGCCCCGCTGACCATAATGGTGCTATTATCGGACAATCGGACTATTGTTGCAAGGCCCGCCATGCCCGCCATCGACACCGGCCTGGATCCCCGCAGCGCGGAATTCCGCGCTAACCGCGCGGCGATGGAAACGCTCGTGGCCGACCTGCGCACGCGGCTGGCCGCGGCGGCTCTGGGCGGCGGCGAATCCGCCCGTGCGCGCCACCTGGCCCGCGGCAAGCTCCTGCCGCGCCAGCGCGTGGCCGCGCTCCTCGATCCAGGCACGCCATTCCTCGAACTCTCGCAGCTTGCGGCGAATGGCCTGTATCACGGCGAAGCGCCGGGCGCGGGCCTGATCACCGGCATCGGCCGTGTGGCGGGGCGTGAGTGCCTCATCGTGTGCAACGACGCCACCGTCAAGGGCGGCACCTACTNNCGAGAACCGGCTGCCGTGCGTGTACCTCATCGATTCCGGCGGCGCCCACCTGCCGAGCCAGGACGATGTGTTCCCCGATCGCGAGCATTTCGGCCGTATCTTCTACAACCAGGCCACGATGTCGGCCGCCGGCATCGCGCAGATCGCGGTGGTCATGGGCAGTTGCACCGCCGGCGGCGCTTATGTGCCGGCGATGAGCGAAGAATCGATCATCGTTCGCAACCAGGGCACGATCTTCCTCGGCGGCCCGCCGTTGGTGAAAGCGGCGACTGGCGAGGAGGTCAGCGTCGAAGATCTCGGCGGCGGCGATGTGCACACGCGTCTCTCGGGCGTTGCCGATCACCTGGCCGAAAACGACGCCCACGCACTGGGCATCGCGCGCCGCATCGTCGGCGCATTGAACCTGCCGAAGGCTGCACCCGACGGCCTGCTCGAACCAGTTGAACCGCGCTATCCGGCCGAGGAACTCTACGGTGTAGTGTCCGCGGACCCGCGCAAACCCTTTGACGTGCGCGAGATCATCGCGCGCATCGTCGATGNNCAGAACATCACCGGCTTCATGGTGGGCCGCAAGTACGAGAATGAGGGCATCGCCAAGCATGGCGCCAAGATGGTGACCGCGGTCGCCTGTGCGCAGGTGCCCAAGCTCACGCTCATCGTCGGTGGCAGCTTTGGCGCCGGCAACTACGGCATGTG
>PMNQ01000189.1:3364-3555 GCA_003162555.1 Gammaproteobacteria bacterium
GCCCGCACCGCGCGCCGGCTGGGATTGCGCACGATCGCCGTGTACTCTGATGCCGACGCCAATGCGCGTCACGTGAGCAGTTGCGATGTCGCGATCGGCATCGGTGGCCGTACGCCCGCCGAGAGTTACCTGCGGATCGACGCCATCATCGAAGCGGCAAAGCGGAGCGGCGCGCAGGCGATCCATCCCGG
>PMNQ01000189.1:3589-3744 GCA_003162555.1 Gammaproteobacteria bacterium
GGTGGCGGCGGCCGCGGCATGCGGCGCGTCGACCGGCCGGAAGACTTCGCGGCGGCGCTCGCAAGTTGCAAACGCGAGTCGGCCGCCAGTTTTGGCGAGGACCGCGTGCTGGTGGAGAAGTATCTGCTCCGCCCCAGGCATATCGAGTTCCAGGT
>PMNQ01000105.1 GCA_003162555.1 Gammaproteobacteria bacterium
GCGCCGGAAATATTCGGCGTGCCGGCTTCGAACTTCCACGGCAGTTCGTTATAGGTGCTGCGCTCGATCGCCACAGTCAGGATCATGTCGCCGCCGCCCTGCCACGGGGGCATGGCCGCGAACAGCGCTTCACGTCCGTACAACACGCCGATGCCGGTCGGCGCGTAGATTTTGTGGCCGGAAAACGCGTAAAAATCACAGTCGAGCTGCTGCACGTCGACGCGCTGGTGCGCGATCGCCTGTGCGCCATCGATGAGCACCGGCACGCCGCGCGCGTGCGCCAGCTCGATCATTTCCCTGATCGGCAACACGGTGCCCAGCGCGTTGGACACATGCGCCAGCGCCACCAGGCGCGTGCGGGAGTTGAGCATGGCCGCAAAGGCTTCCAACGTCACTTCGCCCGCTGGCGTGAGCGGCACGGCCACGAGCCGCGCGCCGGCGCGCGCGCAGCTCATCTGCCAGGGCACGATGTTGGCGTGATGTTCGAGCTGCGTGATCAGTACCTCATCGCCCGCGGCGAGCTGCGTGCCGCCCCAGGACTGCGCCACGAGGTTGATCGCCTCGGTGGTGCCGCGCGTGAAGATGATTTCACGGCTGGAACGGGCGTTGATGAAACGCCGCACGGTCTCGCGAGCGCCTTCGAAGGCCGCGGTGGCCTCCTGGCTGAGCGCGTGCACGCCGCGGTGCACATTGGCGTGATGCAATTCGCCGTAGCGCGTCACCGCATCGAGCACGGCGCGCGGTTGCTGCGCAGAAGCCGCGCTGTCCAGATAAACCAGCGGCCTGCCATGCACTTCGCGGCCGAGTATCGGAAAATCGGCGCGCACCCGCTCAGGCCGCAGGCGGCCATCGGGACCGGCGTAGTCGTCGACCGCCAGCGGCAGCGCGGCACTCATTGCAGCAGCTCCGCGGCGGGTGCGTCGCTGAGCTGCGCGGCCACCGCGAGTCCGGCTGCCCGGCGCAGCGCCGGCGGATCGACGGCGCCCAATGCTTCGCCCAGGAAGGCCCACTTCAGCAGCGAGCGCGCCGCCGCGTCGTCGAGCCCGCGCGCGAGCAGGTAGAACAACAGGTTTTCATCAAGCCGCCCGGTGGTGGCGCCGTGCGTCGCCTGGATCTCGTCGGTGTTGATCGTCAGGCGTGGACGCAGGTCGACCTCGGCGCCCTTGCCGCCGATCAGGCCGCGCAGCGATTGCTGCACGCGCGCACCGCGCGCAGTGGCCGCCACCTGCACGTCGGCGCTGCAGGCCACGTGGGCGCGATCGCTGGCGATACCGCGGAACATCTGCTCGCTGCGTGTGCCGGGCGCTTCGTGCAGGATCGTGAACTGCGCGTCTGCGACCTGCGTGCCTCTGGCCGCAGCCAGTGCGCGCAAATCAAATGCCGCCTCGCGGCCGGCGAGTTGCACCTGCACGCTGCTGCGGGCGCTGGCGCCCCCGGCGGTCACCTGACGCAGCCGGTAACTGGCCCGCTCGCCGACGATTGCCGCGAGCGAGTCGTGCTGCACGACATGATCCGCGGTTTGCTGCAGCCGCGTGTGCACCAGACTCGCGCCGGCTTCGAGCCGCAGCCGCAGATTGTGCGCGTCGATGGCCGTCGGCTGCGTCGGCGTTGCTGGTGACGCGGGCGCGGTCAGGCGCTGCTCCACGAGCGCGACCTGCGCATCGGCGGCGATGTCGAGCACCAGATCGGTGTAGCAGCCGGCGGCTGCCGAGGTTGAGACCGAAATGATCTCCAGCGCGACGGTTCCGGCCAGGCGCAAAGCCAGCGCTTCCGGAGCGAACAGACGCGCGGTGAGACCGAGGCGTCCGTCGCCGCTGGTGCTGAAGGGCGCAGCCGGCTCGGCCGCGACAGACGCTTCGAATGGCAGGCGGGTGATGCCGGCCGCCGCAGGCCACGGAGAGCCCGACCACAGACGCCCGTCGACAAACAGCAAGCGGCTGTAGCCTTCCAGCGGCGCTGGCAGCGGCGGCAATGCCGCAGTCGGTGTTACTGCCGGTGATGCTGCCGATGATGCTGTCTGTGGCGCTACCGGTCCGAAGCGCTCCACGCTCTCGAGGGCGCGCAGATTGGCGTAATGCCAGTTCTCATCGCGGCGCGTCGGCAGTCCCTGCGCGCGCAGCGCCTGCGCAGCAGCCATCCGCGCGGCAGACGGCGCGGCCTGCGATGCGTGTGCGTCGAATTCATCCAGCATGCGTTCGAGCGCGTTCATGCGACCGCCGGGGCCGCATCGAGCAGCCAGTCATAGCCACGGCTTTCAAGCTCGAGTGCGAGTTCGCGGCCACCGCTTCGTACGATGCGGCCGCGCGCCAGCACGTGCACCTGGTCCGGCACCACATGATCGAGCAGCCGCTGGTAATGCGTCACCAGCACGACCGCGCGCTCGGGCGAGCGGAGCGTGTTGATGCCGCGGCCGACCAGCTTGAGCGCGTCGATGTCGAGCCCGGAGTCGGTTTCATCGAGCAGCGCCAGGCGCGGTTCCAGCACCAGCATCTGCAGGATCTCGTTGCGCTTCTTCTC
>PMNQ01000234.1:0-7688 GCA_003162555.1 Gammaproteobacteria bacterium
TGGCCCGGGCCGACGGGCCCGAAACTCGAGGTGCACGGTTTCAATCTGCCGGGCCCGACGGATCGCGATGCGGGCGTACCACTGATTGCAAACAGCCCGAGAAAGCCGATCCGCTTCTGGTTCGAGTGCGGCGATCGCGATCTGTTCTATCCGGTCCCGGCCATGACGGACGGCATGCACGATTGGGTGCTGGCGAGCGAAAACATGGCAAAAGCGCTCGCCGCCGCGGGATACCCGTATCAGTACGTGTTCGCGCGCAACGCCGGTCACGTCGATCGGGCGACACTGCTGCAGACGCTGCCCGAGGCGCTCGAGTGGGTATGGAAGGGGTATCAGTAGAGTATCGGCAGGCGCAGGACTATATTCACATCCGCAGATCGGGGAGAGCAATCATGAATCTCATGCACTCATTGGCCTACCGGGCGCCCGCGACAATCGCACGGCGGCAGTTCCTCGGCGCCGCGGCGGCCGCTGCCGTACTGCTTCCGGNNTTGTGGGCTGAAGTTTCCGGCTCCAGTGCCATGCCTGCTGAAATTGCGGCCGTCTCCATGGACGGAAAACCCATCGCGCTGAGCGGCGCGGACGTGAAGGAGCTGCGCGCCAGCCTGAAAGGCGCGCTGCTGCTGGCGCAGGATACCGGCTATGAGCAGGCACGCCATGTGTGGAACGGCTCGATCGATCGGCATCCCGCGCTCATCGTCCGGTGCGCCAACCGCGAGGATATCGTCCGCGCCGTGCAGTTCGCAGGCGCGCATGCGCTGCTGACCGCCGTAAGAGGTGGCGGACACAGTCTCTCCGGGCAGTCGACTTGCGAAGGCGGCCTGGTGATCGATCTCTCATCGATGCGCCGCATTGAAGTGGATCGGAACAAGCGGCTGGCGCGAGCCGAGCCGGGCGTGCTGCTTGCTCAACTGGATGGCGAATGCCAGGCGGCCGGGCTGGTGACGACTCTTGGGACCGCTGCGGACACCGGGATTGCAGGCCTCACGCTCGGCGGTGGCCTGGGCCGGCTCATGCGCAAGTTCGGGCTGGCCTGCGACAACATCGAATCTTTCGAACTGATTACTGCGGATGGCAAGCTGCGCCAGGCCAATGCGACCGAGAATCCAGACCTGTATTGGGCGCTGCGCGGCGGCGGTGGCAATTACGGCATAGTCACTGCCTTTGAGTATCGCCTGCATCCGCTGGCCCATCCGGTGCTGGCTGGCGGCCGTGTGTATCCTTTCGATCAGGCGCGCGTGGTGATTGCGGCGGTCGCCGAGCTCGCTGCCAGCGCGCCCGATGAGGTCTACCTCGACTGCGCGGTCTTCAACTCATCTGGCCAAGGTGCGCTTCCGAAGGGCAGTTATGTTGAGGTTGAGTTTGTGTATAGCGGCGATCCCAAGAAAGGCGAACGCTTCCTTGCCAAGCTGGACAAGCTCGGCAAGCCGCTGAATGACACGATCAAGGCCAAACCCTACGTGGTAGCACAGAACGGTCCAACCGGGGCGGCGCCGCAGGCGTTGCCACCGGGACTGGGCGTCTACGTGCGCTCCGGGTTCCTGCAAACCATCTCAGGCAAGTTCATCGACGAAATGATTCATGCCTTTGAACAGGGACCTCCGTGGCTCAACGACATTGGTTTTGGCCCGGTCGGCGGCCAGGTTGCCCGCGTCAAGCCGGATGCCACCGCATACTGGAACCGCGAGGCGGAATACGATCTGCTCATGGGCGCGAGCTGGGTGGACCATGCGCAGGACGAGCACAACATCGCCGTCATGCGCGACCTGTGGAAGGTTTTCGAGCCGCTGACGCGCGGCTACTACGTGAACACGGAACCTTCCGCGGCCGAGGCGCGCCTGAAAGCGACATACGGTGATAACTACGCGCGGCTGGTGCAGATCAAGGATCAGTACGACCCGAAGAACCTGTTCCGCCTGAATGCGAATATCCGGCCATCGGTACACACCTGACCGGATTCTTCTCTGGGTCACTTCGTCATGCCGGGGAACGCCACACGCTGATCAACCTGCGGTGGGTGCTGGATGTGATCGTGCTGATCCTCTATCGTGAGGATGCAGGCAAGTCCGCCATGCGGCGAGTCGTTAGCCAGCCGCAATGACCGCGGCGACGTAGCTCACGGCCCGCCCTGCTATGCTGCGCCGCCGCCGCAACCCGGCGCAAGCTATGAATCCCGAATGAAGGTACCTCGTCCTCTACAACCGCTGATCGAAGACGGCATCATCGACTCCGTCGTGCGTCGCCTGCGCAGCGGCAAGGAGGCCTCGGTTTTCATCGTGGAGTGCCGCGGCGAACTTCGTTGCGCCAAGGTCTACAAGGACGCAGACCATCGCGGCTTCCACCGGCTGGCTGAATACCAGGAGGGACGCAAGGTACGCGGCAGCCGTGACGCCCGCGCCCTGCGCAATAGCGGCCGCCACGGGCGCGAGTTGCAGGAAGCGCAGTGGAAGACTGCCGAAGTGGCGGCGTTATACACCCTGGATCGTGCCGGCGTCCGCGTGCCAAAACCCTATGGCGTGTTCGATGGTGTGCTGCTGATGGAGCTGGTGGCGGATGAGCAGGGTCACCCCGCACCGCGGCTCGGCGATCTGGCGATCTCGCCGGAGCAGGCGCGGCTCTGGCACAGTTTCCTGATCTCGCAGGTGGTGCTGATGCTCAGCGCCGGGCTCATCCACGGCGACCTGTCGGAATTCAATGTGCTCGTGGATGCCGTCGGGCCGGTCATCATCGACCTGCCGCAGGCGGTCAATGCTTCAAGCAACAACAATGCATTCCGGATGCTGGAGCGGGACATCAATAACCTGCGCGAGACCTTTGCCCGCAGCGCGCCGGAGCTGCTCGACACACACTACGCGCACGAGATCTGGGCGCTCTACGGCGCGGGACTGCTGACGCCGGACTCAGTGCTGACGGGCAGGTTCGTTTTTGACGAGACAGCCGCGGATGTTGAGGGCGTGCTGGCACATATCGAGGACGAGCGTCTCGAGGCCGAGGAACGGCAACGGCGCCTGGCGGAGGCCAACGCCTAGGCGGGAGAATTTACGCCCGCTCGCCTATTGGCAATTCCGCAGGTTTGAACGTCACACCGCAGCCTCCGATCCCGCAGTACCCATCCGGATTCTTCGCCAGATACTGCTGGTGATAATCCTCGGCGTAGTAGAACGTCGGCGCATCGGCTATCTCGGTGGTGATCCGGCCGCGGCCTGCGGCGTGCAGCGCGGCGCCGTAGTCGCGCAGGCTCGCCTCGGCCGCAGCGCGCTGTGCGTCGTCGAAGCAGTAGATCGCGGATCGGTACTGCGTGCCGACATCGTTCCCCTGGCGCATGCCCTGCGTGGGATCGTGCGATTCCCAGAACACCTTCAGGAGCTGCTGGTAGGAGATCACCTTCGGGTCGTAAACCACCAGCACCACCTCGGCGTGGCCCGTGCGGCCGGTGCACACCAGGCGGTAATCGGGATCCATGGTCGTGCCGCCGGCATAGCCGACCGCGGTCGTGTAGACGCCGGGCAACGGCCAGAACAGGCGTTCGACGCCCCAGAAGCAGCCCATGGCGAACATGGCCTGCTTCAGGCCGGCCGGGAACGGGGCGCTGATCGTGCGTCCGTTCACAAAGTGGTTCGTTGCCGTGATTTCAGTCTTCATGATTTCTCCGATCGAGTCGTTGCCGCTAGAATACTCGCCGCATCAATTCCGGACACCTAAGGCCCATGGGAATCTCCAATCCGCACAATCTCGCTCACACGCCGACCCTGGTGCCGCGCCCCTACGGGCTGCGGGTCAGCCTGCGCGCGCTGGATCCGTTCGCGACGCTGTGCGGTGCCGACTGGCAGCGCACCCATTGGTACACCAGTGCGGTGGAGCGCGACGCCGCACTTCAGGAAATGAGTCGCAAGCACGAATATTCAAGGCCCGGCGACCGCCCGGCGCTGATCTTCACCAAGGTCGAAAACCTCGCTGCCAGCCGCGGTCTTTGAGGGCCCCGGCGGCGGTTCGCTAGAAACTGCGGCCCAGGAACAGGTAAAAAGCCGTACTGCCGCCTTGGTCGTAGCCCACCGCCAGGTAAGCCGGGCCGATGTAGGTGTCGGCCCCGAAGAACAGCGACGCATCGCTACGGGCTGAGCCAATGGACATTTCGCTGCGGTTGGTCCAGACGTTACCGAGTTCATAAGAAATACCGGCGTAGGCCGGAACGTTGAGGACGCCCTCGCCGCCGCGCCCGACGCTGCGCAGGTACAGGACCCTGGCAATCGCATAGTGCGGCCCGGCGAGTGACTGTGCCGCCGTACCCGACAGGTTCAGGAAACCGCCGAGCGGGAAATAGGCGCGCACGTTGGTGTCACTCCCGCCGATGGTGCTGCCACCCGACAGCCAGGCAACGGCGGTGTTCTTGCCGGACGACCAGGCGCTGCGCCAATCGAAGGTGAACGTGTCGGACCCTTCCGCGCCGCGCCCAGCCTGCTCGGCCCGCACCTGCAGTGTCAGCGCCTGGCCGCTGCGCGGAAAAGTGGTGCTGTCGAGCCGGTCGTAGCTGAAGCGCATGAAACCGGCCTGCGTGTGATAGCTCACTTCCGGCACGCTGAAATCGCCGAGGCGCACCGCCGTCGTGCCGCGCGTATCGAGGATGCCGGCGCGCAACTCGCCCCAGTTGCCGAACTCGCGCCCCAGATCGAGACCGTATTCGAAACTGCGGACGCGGTACGCGCCGATCGTCTCGCCGTCCAGGAGCTGCGGCACGTTGTGTGCCTCGGCCTGCAGGTGGGGGGCGACGAAATAACGCTGCAGGGGCGACAGTGGCTGATAGAACTCGGCGGCCACGCGCGGCGCGGCGCCCACCTGCAGGTCGAGCACCGCTTCGGCGCCCAGCGGGTTGAGCTCGGTGAATAACACGCGCCCGGCCGCGTTGAAGGTGCTGTTGCCGGCGAAATCATCCTCGAGCGACAGGCCGAGCCGCAGGTAATTCGGTCCCCAGGAATTGCGGCGCGCCGTGAACACGAGTCCGCTGGCGCCTTGCGGCGTGCGCTCAACGCGATAGTCGAGCAGCTCGAGGTTGCCCTGGCCGTATATCGCCTTGATGCGCTGGTCGATCACGTCGGGATCGAGCGGCTTGCCGATCTGGTCGGCGAACACTGCATTCAGCGTGCGCTGGTAGCGTTGTGAGCCCGCATCGGCGGCGACGAACTGCACGGTCGGCAGCGCGGCCCCTGCGGTCGCTGGCGCCGCGGAGGTCGTGGGCGCCGCTGCCGCGTCTGGCGCCGCAGGCGCCGGAGCGCTGCCTGCCAGCGCCGCGAGTCTGGTCTGCATCTCGCGGGCCGCGGCCACTCCCAATGCAACCGCAGTGCTGACTCCATTGAAGTCATAGGAAGAACGCAGACCCAGCTCCGGCTGCAGCAGCACGTCTTGCGGGCCCAGCGTCGAGAGTTGGCGCTCGACATCGCGCCGCACGAGTATCGCGAGCGCCTGGTTCGACACGCTGGCAAGAGAATTGAGCCGCTCGCGCGGTTGCAGCGGAAAGCCCGCGTCGACGACGATCAGCACATCCACGCCCATCGCGCGCGCCACATCGACCGGCAGGTTCTCGGTCAGGCCGCCGTCGACCAGCAGTCGGCCATCGCGCTCGACCGGAGCGAACAGCCCGGGCGCGGACATGCTGGCGCGCAGTGCAGTAGTCAGGTCGCCTGAATCCATGACCACGCTGGTGCCGCTCTCGAGATCGGTGGCGACGGCGCGGAACGGGATACGCAGATCGTCAAAGCGCGTCACCGCAGCGACCGGGAGCGTGGCGCGCCGGATCAGCTCGGTAAGCTTTTCGCCCTGCACAAGGCCGGTCGGAATCTGGAGCCTGCGCCCCTGCACACCGAGCGGCAGGTTCACCAGGAAGTCGTGTTCTTCCTGTTTTCGCCGGAAACCCAGTTCAGCGCGCGGCGGCCGGTCGCGAAACGCGTCCTGCCAGTCGACCGAAGCCAGCAGGCGTTCGATCTCGCGGCCCGACATGCCGCTGGCGTACAGTCCGCCCACCACCGCGCCCATGCTGGTGCCTGCGATCGCATCGACATGCAGGTGCAGTTCGTCGAGTACTTCCAGGACGCCGGCATGCGCCATGCCGCGCGCGCCGCCGCCGGAGAGCACCAGGCCTATTCGCGGACGCTGGTTCTCGTGAGGGGCGGGCTGACCATCGGCAGCCGGCGGCCCGGCCAGGGCCGCGCCCGCCAGCAACAGCGCGCCGTGGAAGAGTGCCGTCAGGCGCACGAGCCGCTAGCTCACTCGGATACGGCGCGGATTGAAGCGCGGCGGCGGAAAGCGCGGCGACAGCGCGCGCAGTGTTTCCACCATGATCTGCGCGACCGCCAGATCGCGCAGCCACTTGTGATCGCCGGGCACCACGTACCAGGGCGCAAGCGGCGTGCTGCATTGGCCCAGCATATCGCCATAGGCCCTGATGTAAGCCGGCCATTGCGCGCGCTTGATCAGATCCTGCGGATCGAACTTCCACTGCTTGCGCGGATCGTGGATCCGTTCCTCGAAGCGGCGCCGCTGCTCGGCGCGGCAGATGTGCAGGAACAGTTTCACGACGTGTATGTCGCTCTCGACCAGCATGCGTTCGAATTCGTTGATCTGCCGGTAACGCGCCTGCCAGACACGCTGCGGCACCAGGCTATCGACCCGCGCGATCAGCACATCTTCGTAGTGCGAGCGGTTGAAGACTGCTATCTCGCCACGCGGCGGCACGTGCTGGTGGATGCGCCACAGGTAGTCGTGCCGCAGCTCTTCGGCGCTGGGCGCCTTGAAGGCCCGCACCGTGCAACCCTGCGGGTTGAAGGCCGAGAACACGTGGCGGATGGTGCTGTCCTTGCCGCCGCCGTCTATCGCCTGCAGCACCACCAGCACGCCGTGGCGTCCCTCTGCGTACAACTTGTACTGCAGCTCCCCGAGTTCCACCGCCAGCTGCGCGCTGGCCTCGCGCGCCGTTGTCTCATCCCAGCCGTAGCTGCGGCCGGCGCCGGAATCGCGCAACTGGATGCGCACGCCACCCCGCACGCGCAGCTTGCGTGGCAAATCGATGCGCGGCCGGCCGGAGGTCTTCATGAGGCGCAGTGTGCCGCAGTTGGCCGCTGCCGCGCCAGAGCTCCCGCGCCAGCGCCGCGCAGCCCGCTGCCAGCGGGCACTCCTGTGTTAGCATTTCGCATAACTTCAGCTCGTCCGTTTCAGGAAACACACCCACACCATGGCCACGACCGCGAAACCCACGCCGCCATCCGGCGGCCAGAAGATCGGCATCAGCGGCACGCGCCTGCAGGTGCCCGATCGCCCGATCATTCCATTCATCGAGGGTGACGGCACTGGCCGCGACATCTGGCGCGCCGCCGTGCGTGTGCTCGATGCCGCGGTGGCCAAGGCCTACGGCGGCCGGCGGAAGCTCGAGTGGATGGAGGTCTACGCCGGCGAAAAGAGCTACCAGGCCTTCAACAGCTGGTTGCCCGACGAAACCATCGCGGCCTGCCGCGAATACCTGGTATCGATCAAAGGGCCGCTGACCACGCCGGTCGGCGGCGGCATNNTATTCGGGCATCGAGTTCGAGGAAGGCACTGAAGACAACCGCAAGTTTCTCGCCTACCTGAAAGAGAATTTTCCGAAGCACTACGCACGCATCCGCTTTCCCGAAAGTTCCGGCATCGGCATCAAGAACGTC
>PMNQ01000234.1:7757-10103 GCA_003162555.1 Gammaproteobacteria bacterium
CGATCGCGGACATCACGCTGCAGCAGGTGCTGACGCGCGCCGAAGAATTCGACGTCGTCGCCACACTGAATCTCAACGGCGATTACCTGTCTGACGCACTGGCCGCGCAGGTGGGCGGAATCGGCATCGCGCCGGGCGCCAACATCAACTACCAGACCGGCCACGCGGTATTCGAAGCCACGCACGGCACGGCNNGATGCTGCGCTACCTGGGCTGGAGCGAAGCGGCCGACGCCATCATCAGCGCGATGGACAAGACCATCGGCCAGAAGACCGTCACCTACGATTTCGCGCGCATGATGCCCGGTTCGAAGCAGGTGAAGTGCAGCGAATTCGGCGACGCGCTGATCTCCAACCTGTAGTCCGGGCCATCGCTCCGATACGACTGCCGCGCGCATGACGAGAGAGCTGGTCATGCTGGCGTTCCTCGGCAAGGGCCTGGTGCTGGGCTTTTCGATTGCCGCGCCGGTCGGCCCGATCGGCCTGATGTGCATCCGGCGCTCGCTCAGCAACGGGCGCCTTGCCGGACTCGCGACTGGCCTGGGCGCCGCGACCGCGGACGCCTGTTACGGGGCCGTTGCCGCCTTCGGGCTGACGCGCATCACCTCGTTCATGGTCGGCGAGCGCACCTGGCTGACACTGGTGGGCGGCCTGTTCCTGTGCTGGCTGGGCGCGCGCATCGTGCGCACGCATCCGGACCTGGCGGCTTCGCGCCAACCTGACTCATGGGCGCACGGCGCGTACCTCAGCGCGCTGATCATCACGCTCACGAATCCCCTGACCATCCTGGCTTTTCTGGGTGCCTTCGCGGGCCTCGGCCTGGCGGTCGCGCGCGACTATCTTGCGGCTACGGTGCTGGTGGCTGGCGNNGGCGTGTTCGTGGGCTCGGGCATATGGTGGCTGCTGCTGAGCAGCTTCGCCGCGCGGATGCGCGACCGCTTTGATCCGCGCTGGCTGCAGCGGGTAAACTGGGCCTCGGGGGCATTGCTCATCGTAGTGGGCTTGGGCGCGCTGCTGAGCGTACGACATTGGGTCCTTCAATAATTAATACAAAAAGAGAGGGCGATCATGAAGACCTATATTGCCGAGTTCATCGGCACGTTTATTCTCGTATTGTTCGGGTGTGGAACCGCCGTCATCGCGGGTTCGCAGGTCGGAGTACTTGGTATAGCCCTCGCCTTCGGACNNGCTACGGGATCGGCGCGATCTCCGGCTGCCATATCAATCCGGCCGTGAGTCTGGGCGTACTGGTCGCCGGGCGCATGAACGGCATCCAGTTTGCAGGCTACGTAGTCGCGCAATGCCTCGGGGCCATCGTCGCGGCGTACCTGCTTGCACAGCTCGCCACCGGTGCGATCGCCGGCTACGACATCGCCAACAGTGGTCTCGCGCACAACGGCTGGGGTGTTGGCTACGGTAGCGGCTATGGCGAGGGCGCAGCCTTCCTGTTCGAATTCGTAGCAACCTTCATCTTCGTGCTGGTGGTCCTGGGCGCGACTGGAAAAGGTTCGCAGCCAGCGACAGCGGGACTCGCGATCGGCCTGACGCTGACGGTCATCCACCTGGTGGGCATCCGCATCACCGGCACGTCGGTCAATCCGGCCCGCTCGCTTGGGCCCGCTCTGGTGGTCGGCGGCCAGGCGCTGTCGCAACTATGGCTGTTCATCGTGGCGCCGCTCCTGGGCGGCGCGGCGGCAGGCCTGCTCTCGCGTATCGGGATCACGCAAGCGGACTAACCGCAGTGAACAGGCCCTAGATGCGCTTGAGCGCCTGAGCGAGGTCCGCGAGCAGATCGTCGATACTCTCGAGGCCAATCGACAGACGCACGGTGCCGGCGCCAATCCCGGCGAGCCGCTGCTGCCCGGCATCGAGATCGCGCGCGCCGAGAAGTTGCGGCGGCAGTACCAGTGAATCGGTGGCGCCGAGGCTGGCCGCCATCGCGAACAGCTCCACCGACTCGGCAAATCGCCGGCCCGCCTCGCCACCGGCGCGCAAATCGAAACTGAGCACCGCGCCGAAATCACTCATCTGCTCGCGCGCGAGTGCGTGGCCGGGGTGCGAGGCCAGTCCCGGGTAGTGCACCGCTTCAACCGCCGGGTGCGCGGCCAGGAACTCGGCCACGCGTTGCGCGTTGGCGCTCTGCTCGCGGTAACGCACCAGATAGGTCTTGAGTCCGCGCTGCACCAGAAAGGCGGCGTGCGGATCGAGCGCATTGCCAAGGGCGTTGAAGTCGGGACGCAGTTGCGCAATCAGCTCGGCGTTGCCGATGACAGCGCCGCCCATGACATCACCGTGTCCGGCGGCGAACTTGGTGAGGCTGTGCAGGTACAGATCGACCTCGTACTGG
>PMNQ01000103.1 GCA_003162555.1 Gammaproteobacteria bacterium
GGCTGCGCGGTGGTGATCTCGCACGATCACTACGACCACCTCGACTATCCGACCATCCGCGAACTGAGCGGGCACGATGTGCCATTCGTGACTTCACTCGGCGTGGGCGCGCACCTCGAATACTGGGGCGTGAATCCGGAGCGCATCGTCGAACTCGACTGGTGGGAGTCGCATCGCCTGCCGGGCACGGAGCTCACGGTAACCGCGGCGCCGTCGCAGCACTTCTCCGGGCGCAGCCTCACTGACCGCAATGCGACACTGTGGTCCTCGATGGTGATCCGCTCGCCGCGTCACTCGGTCTTCTTCAGTGGCGACACGGGGCTCACCAGCGAATACGCAACGATCCGTGAGCGTCTCGGTCCCTTCGACCTGGTCATGCTGGAAGTGGGCGCATTCCACCCGGCCTGGGGCGACATTCATCTCGGACCGGAACATGCGCTGCAGGCGCTGGCCCTGCTCGGCGGCGGCGTTTTCCTGCCGGTGCACTGGGGCACGTTCAGTCTGGCGCTGCACGCCTGGGATGAACCGGCCGAGACCTTGCTGGAGCTGGCGCCCAAGGCGGGCACGCGGCTGGTCATGCCGCGCCTGGGCGAACCGATCGAACCGGCCCATGCGGAAAACGTCACACCCTGGTGGCGCACGGTTGAGAGCAGCGCGATCGGCAAGCGCCGATTTGCCGCGCCTGCCTTGTCACTGCCCAAGAGCATGCCATGGCCGATGGACTAACAAAAACCGCGGTCGGACTCGTCGGTTTCGGGCTCGCCGGCCGCGTATTGCACGCGCCGCTGCTGCTCGCCAGTGGCATGGAGATCGTGGGCGTNNGTCGACAAGCCGATGGCTTTGAACGTGGCAGCGGCCGAGCGAATGATGCGCGCGGCGCAGGGCGCGCGGCGGCTGCTGATCCCGTTCCACAACCGCCGCTGGGACAGCGATTTTCTCACTGTGCAACGGCTCATCGCCGACGGGCCGCTCGGTGCCGTGCATACCTACGAGGCCTGCTGGGACCGATATCGTCCGGACGTGCCCGATCGCTGGCGAGAGCGCGAGGCGCAGGGCGGCGGATTGCTGTTCGACCTGGGCACGCACCTGATTGATCAGGCGCTGACACTGTTCGGTGTGCCCGACTGGCTGCAGGCGGATGTGTACCGGCAACGCAGCGCCGCCACGGTCGATGACGCGTTCGAACTGCGCATGGGGCGAGGGCGGCTGCGGATCGTGCTGGGGGTGAGTGCGCTGGCAGCGCAGCCGCGGCCGCGCTTTCGCATCGCCGGCGATCTGGGCGGTTACATCAAGGAAGGCATCGACCCGCAGGAAGATCAGCTGCGTGCCGGCATGCTGCCGGGTGACGCCGGCTTTGGCGTGGAAGCTGAGAGCGCGCAGGGGCACATGATCGCGAGCGGCGCAAAGATTGCGGGCGACTTGCAGCCGGCTTGTGCCGTCGCCGCGGAGCGCGGCTGCTGGCGCGCCTTCTATGACGCCGTGCGCGAGAGCATCGGAGCGGGGGCTCCGCCGCCCGTACTTGCGCAGCAGGCGCTGCAGGTGCTGCGCCTGATCGAAGCGGCGCGCCTGAGCAGCGCGAGCGGCGCGCGCGTGGCGCTCGACGCGGCTGCGAATTGAGCGCGCGCTTGCAGGCGCAGGCCGTGATGTTATCGTTGACGGGGCGGTGCCAGGCCGCGAAGGAGCCATGATGCGCGCAGCGATGATATTGACGGGCCTGATGCTGGCCGCGGCCGGTGCCGCGCGGGCCGCGGTCCCATGGACGGAAGGGCAGCATTATTTCGAGCTGCGGCCGGCGATGCCCACCGCAGTGGCGCCGGGCAAAGTGGAAGTGCTCGAAGTGTTCTCGTACGCCTGCCCGGCCTGCAATCACTACTACCCGCTGGTTGACCGGATCAGGGCCGCGCTGCCCGCCGGCGTACAATGGCGTTTCCTGCCGGCCGCGTGGCACCCGGAAGAGGACTGGAAAGTTTTTCAGCGCGCATACTTTGCGGCGCTGTCCCTCGGCATCGCTGATCGCACGCACGATCGTATTTTCGATGCGGTATGGAAAACCGGCGAGCTCGCGACCATGGATGGCAACCGCCCGAAATCACCGCTCCCGAGCCTGGCGGATGTGGCGCAGTACTACGAGCGCATGGCCAACCTGAAGCCCGGCGAATTTCTCGGCGCGGCGCATTCCTTCAGTGTGGATGCAGAGATGCGCGAGGCGGACGCGCAGATCATCGCCTATCGGGCGGATTCGACGCCCACACTCATCATCAACGGCAAGTACCGGGTGACGCCGCAATCGGCTGG
Organism: Gammaproteobacteria bacterium; assembly: GCA_003162555.1. Lineage (GTDB taxonomy): Bacteria > Pseudomonadota > Gammaproteobacteria > Steroidobacterales > Steroidobacteraceae > FEN-1191. Next base: position 2,296 of record PMNQ01000103.1, read on the forward strand.
CGGCGACGAGCAGCTTATCGCGCTGACGAAGTGGCTCGTCGAGCAGGAGTCGCGGCAGTCCGCGCCAGGCGGCAAGCCATGAAGCGCGCCAGCAACCGCTCATAGATCTCTGTGGCGATCGGCGCGCCCTGCAGCCATTCCAGGCTCAGCGTGTCCAGTTCGCCCGGATTCGCATCCTGCGGCCGGCCCATCGACTGCACCAGACGCTGCAGCTGCCAGGCGCGGCGCAGCTCCTGATCTTCCACTGGCGTCGGCACGTTGGCGTGCAGCTCGGCGCGTATGCACAGCGTGCGGAGTCGCACTTCCTCGTCCGCCGTGCCGGCCGCGTTGGCAGCGCCGGCCACGCCAGCTGCATCGGCCCTGGCCCAGCAGGATTTCAGGGCCTGCGCGCCCGCCTTCGGCCACTGCTGCACGCCGGCGACGTAGCTTTCGGCGGCCTGCTTCAGCGCTGCGCTCTCGTCGGCAGGGGCGTTCTGCGCCACGGCCCAGGCGTAGGCATTGATGTGCCGGCCCGCCTCCAGCAGGTACTCCCAGGCCCGCCCGGCGTCGCGCTGGCGTTGCCCGGCCAGAGCGGCCTGACAGCGATCGAGCGCGCGTTCAAACCGGTCGCGCAGCGCGCGCTGTTCGCTGCGCGGCAGTTCACCCAAGGCCTCGAACTCGCTGCGCCATTGTGGAATCGCCTGCATGCCCGCGGTGAGCTCAGCGCCCGACAGCGCGGCGAGCTGCTCGGCGCCAGCGCACAGCGCGACAGCCTGCGCCTGATTGGCGCGCAGCTGCGCATCGAGTGCGGCGCTGACCTGCTGCCGTTGCTGAAAGACCGCGTCGCAGTGGGTGCGAAACTCGTGCCACAAGGACTGTTCCTGGCCGCGCGGCGTGGTGCCGATGCGCTGCCACTGTTGCTGCAGGTGTTTCAGCTCCGCGAGCGGGTCGCGCGCTGCAACGCTCGCCAGCAAGCCTTGCGCGCGCGTGATCAGCGCCTGCTTGGCGGTCGCATTCTCCGCGTACCAAGCGTCGAGGCGCGCGTGCAGCCGCGCCAGCGCGGCCTCGAAATCCTGCTCGACCGGTTTGTTGGCCGCGCGCTCCACGGGCGCGATCGCGCGCCATTCGAGGCGAGCCTCACGCAACACCTGCGCGATCGTCCGCCAGTCCGGTTGCTCGCCAACCTGTGCAGTCTCGAAGGCGAGCAGGCGCTGCAACACCGTGCGGCGCCGCTCCACGTTTTCGCTGCGCGCTTTGGCCTGCAGCGCAAAGTATTCCTTGCAGGGCTGGTAGGCGGTGGTGGCAGCGCGATCGAAGCGCTGCCAGTCGTCCTGCGTTTCAAGCACGATGCCCTTGCTGACTGTTTTCCATTGGTCACGCAGTTCGCGGATCCGCGTGGCCAGCTGGGGAGGCGGCTCGCTTGAACCGATCAGCGCTTCCATGTCCGCGATCAGTTCGGCGCGCTTGGGCGCGGCGGCGTAGTCCTTCCACTCCCGCAGCTCGCTGAGCTTGGCATCCAGACCCTGAAGCCGCCGCAGGATCGCGGGTGGCGGAGCGGCGATGGTGGCCAGCAGCTCGCCGATCGCGCGGCGGATTCCCGCCGCCGGTCCCGTGTGGCCCTCGCGCAGCGCGCCGTGCGCCTTGCCGATCAGCGCACCGAGTTGGCGCTCGGCCAACCCATCGGCCGCCTGCTGCTGTTCGCGCAAGTGCTGTGCGGCCTCGCGCTCGCGCA
>PMNQ01000114.1 GCA_003162555.1 Gammaproteobacteria bacterium
ACCCGCCTCGACGTAGGCGACCGCCAGCTTGCGGGTGATGTCGGCGGCGTATTCGGATTTCGGATAGTCGCGCCGGTAAGCTTCCAGCACGCCGATCGCCTGGTCCCACTGCTTGGCGTTGATCAACGAGGCTGCGGCGTCGTACTGCGCCGTGGGCACGACTTTCGACGCCGGCGCAACACTGGCAACCCGCAGGAAATCTGCTGCGGCACCGGCATCGTCGCCAGCCTTGCGCTTCGCCTCGCCCTGGCGGTACACAGCCGCGGCCAGGCGCTCGGTCAGGTCGCCATGTTCGGGCGCGCTGGCCGGCGTGAGTTGCAGCGCACGCTGAAACGCGGGCTCAGCCTGCACATAGTCCGCCTGGTCGAAGCGCGCCTGGCCGATGATCGTCCAGCCGATGCGCTGCTTGGCAACGTCAACCGGCGGATCGCGCGCCAGCAACATCTGTGACAGCTGGATGGCGCGTGGCAGGTCGTGCGCTGCGTAGACATCCTGCGCCGCGCGCGTCAGCACGCTGGCGCTTTCCGGATGTGCGGGGAAAGCCTGCGCAAAATGCACGCCGGATTCCATGGCGCGCGTATGCACCTGCGCCTTCGCCGCCGGCGCGGTCAATTCCTCCTGCTTCTGCAGCGCCACGAGCGCCGCATAGCCCGCCGCGGCCGAACGCGCGCCGATCGGATAGGCGTAAGCGGTGCGCTCGTATTCGGTCGCGGCATCGGTGTACTGGTGGCTTTCGAACAGCGCGTCGCCGAGCAAATAGTTGTTTTCCGCGCTGTCGGGATCGTCCGGGAATGAGGCCAGCAATTCGCGATACCAGCTGGCCGCGGTCGTGTAGTCCTCCGGACGCTTCGTCTTCTGCGCGGTGGCGTGATAGAACTGCGCCAGGTCCTTCAGGTTGGTCTTGAGTTCGGCCACCACTTCCGGGAAGGCGCTGCGCTCGCGCTGCTTCCAGAAGGCCGCCTTGAAACCGTAGCTGCGCACGTACTCGGCCTTGCCGTCGACCACCAGGTCGGCGAATCCGCCCTTGGCGTACGCGTCGATCGCCTGGTTCGACAAGGTTGGCGCGTGTTCATCGACCGGATCGCGCGCCACAAAGGCGCGATAGGTGGTGGCTGCATCCTGGTAGCGTTGCTTGCTGACGTACAGGTCGCCGAGCCGCGAATACAGCAGCCATGCGTAGGGCGTCTTCGCGCGGCTGCCGAGCAGATGGTCGAGCGACTGCGCTCCATCCAGGTACGAGAATGCGATACTCATGACGCGCAACGTGTCATCGCTCAGTTCGCGATCGGCGCGCGACAGGCTGTCCCAGCGGCGCGCCGCACCGCTCTTGCGATCGAGCAGCGTGCGGTCGAGCAGCATCATGAAGGGCTTGAGACATTCCTCGTGCGCGGACTGCTTGAACAGCGACCAGCCATCCTTGTAGAGGCTCTGGTCGTAAAACGTCGAACCTGCGGGACCGTGGCTGATGACCTGCTGGTACGCGCTTTCGGCATCTGCGTAGCGCTTGGCGGAAAACAGCAGCTCGCCGCGACGGAAATGCACCTCGGCGATTTCGCGCGTGTGCGGGTACGAGCTGACGATTCGATCGAGCGTCGCCAGCGCCTGCTCCGACTGACCCGTGGTCTCGTAGGCGCGCGCCAACTGGTACAGCACCTGGTCATTGCGCGCGTAGTCCGGATAAGCCTTGAGCAGCGTGCCATAGAGCGTGATTGCTTCGGCACCCTGCATGTCGACCTGCGTCACCTCGGTCGACATGCGATCGAGCTCACCGGTTTCCAGGTTCAGGTCGGCAAGTCGCCGCATCGCCTCCGCGCGCAACCGCGGATCGGTGTTCTGGAGCTTCAGAAATTCGCGGTAGCTCTGCATCGCCTTGACCGAGCCGCCGCTGACGGTGGCGTCGGGGCGCACGTCGACTTGTTGTTTGGCCAGGTCGGCGATGGTCCCGGCCTTGTTTGCCGGCGGCTGCGGTTTGTGCTTGGCCGCGTGCGCCGGCTGCCCTCCGCCGGCCAGCGTCACCGCCAGCAGCAGCACCAGGAAGTGATGCAGCTTCATTGCGGCGCCGCTCCGGTATCAGTCGGTGCCGGTGGCGCGTCAGACGCCGGCGCCGCATCGGGCGCCGCAGATGATGCCGGTGCGGCCGGCGCCGAAGCACCCCGCGCGGGCGCCGCGGGCGGCGGCGCGGAGGCGCGGTCATAAATGTCGGCCAGCGCGAAGCGCGCCTGCACCTCGTACGCGGCCAGGCGATCCTTCTGTTCGAGCAGCGCCGTACTCGCCAGCTGCTCGAGATATTGATTCTGCATCTGTGCGGACTGCGCGAGGCGATCCTTCAGTTGCGCAATGCGCTGCTCCAGCGCGGCAATGCGCGCTTCGAACTCGCCGGTGTTGGACGGCACGCTGCTGCGCGCGCGCTGCACACGCACCCAGCGGTTCTGCGCTTCGTTCAGCAGCGCATCGAGCGCGCGCAGCTCGCGCCGTTCGGCGTAGCTGCGTTCCTTGAACTGGGCGTCGAGCCGCCAGTACAGCGCGCCTTTCATCAGCCTGACCTTGTCGCGATCGGTCTGCAGTTCACCCGCGTCCATGCCGCTGGCATCGGCGAGGGCGGCCTCAAGCGCTCGCACCTTGGCCCATTGCGCGCGCTCTTCCGGAGAGCCCAGCGCGGCAACGTCCGCTCCGGTTTCAATTGCGGTCAGGCGCGAATCGACCGCGGCGCGTGCCGCCAGCAGTCTTGCCGGTGCATCGGTGGCCAGCAGCGCATCGGCGCGCGGGAGCCGCTCCGCGTGGGCCCGTTCACGCGTGTCGATCATGGCGCGGAACGCGTCCATGCTCTCATCCCAGCCCTTGAGCGTGCCGCCCATATATGAGAGGTCGCGGTAATTCTTCAGGCCTTCCTGGAAATCGTTGTCGGCGAGCAGACTGTAGAGGTAGCGTGATTGCGGCGCATCGGGCAACTGCTTGAGCTGCCAGAACCAGCCCTGCTGATCGGACTGCGAATCCGTGCCGAGCAGATCATCGGTCATGTGGCCTTCGCCGATGCGCGCCACCGCGGTGTCGATCTGCTGCGCTTCGCTGTCGAAGGACTTGATCGCCGACTCGTAGAATTCAGCGGCCTGCGCGTTGGCGTTGAGCTTGCCGTAGGCGTAAGGCACCGCCAGATAGGATTCCTGCACCGCCGCGTCGAGCAGGTTGCGGGAGTGCAGTTCGGTCCACGGCGCCAGCGCCTCGCGATACTGGCCGAGCGCCGCCTCGGCCCAGCCCATGCCGAGCAGTGCGCGCGTGGAATAGGGTCCGGACAGGCGCACGCGTTCGAGCGCGGTGCGCGCCGCGGCAGGATTGTTGGCCTGCAGCCAGGCGTAGCCGAGCGCCAGATTGGCCTTGTCGCGCAAGGAGGCCATTTCACTGCCTGCGGCGTCCATGGTGCCTACCATGGTCAGGACAGGATCCGCCTCCGCGAGCCGGTTCTGCCGCACCAGCGCCACGCCCAGATTGAAGCGCGCGTAGGCCATCCAGTCCGGCGGTCCCTGCCAGTGGGCCAGCCGCGTGGCCGCCTCATCGAACCGCTGCTGGCGCATCAGCACGTTCACCAGCAGATGCTGACGCTCGGCTTCCAGGTCTGGCGCCAGCTCGCCGCTGATATTGCCCAACGACTGCTCGCTGCGATCGAAGTAGCCGCGCGCATACCAGACTTTGGCGAGATAAAACCAGGCGCGATTGCGCAGCGGCACCGGCACCTTGTCGGTCAGCAAGCCGGCGAAGCGGCGGCCGGCCTCGTTGTGCATGCCCAGCGTCAGGTACAGGCTGCCGGCAAGCAGCTGCGCATCCTGTTCGTTGTGCGGCATGCGCTGCCAATGCTCGTAGGCCTCGAGCGAAGTCAGCGCGCCCCAGGTGTCGCCCGAATAGAATCGGAACAGCACATCGCCGTAGTGCAGATCCTGCACCCGCTGCTTAGGCAGGCTCTCAGGCGCGCGGTGCGCCGACCACGCAGCGGAACTCGCCAGCGCGCCGCTGAGCAGCAGCAGGATCAGCGCTTCGAGCCGCCGCATCGGCGCGCTACTCCCAGTCCTTGATCTCGAATTCCGGCTGCTGACGGCGCACGCGATCCGAAACCTTCAGTTCCAGGTATTTCGCGCCCACGCCTTTTTCGAACTTGATCGAGGCGCCGCGCCGGTAGTCACGCTCGGTGGGGCCCTTGCCGCTGAACAGAGCCACCAGTTCATGGCTGCCGGCCTTCAGGTTGCCGACATACAGGCGCTGCACGCCACCTTTGAGGAGTGCCGCGACTTCGCGCGGCGTGTACAGATAGTTGCTGACTTCGCGGTTGTCGATCTTAAGAGTCACCGAATCGAGGCCGAAGAACTCGCCGACGTCCATCGACACGAACACGGCAACCTGCGTATTAGCGGGGAACAGCAGTTCCTCTTCGAGTACGAACAGGTCGCGGTTCAGGTCGACCACTGATTGCTTGAGATCCTGGATCTGTTCATCCAGCGCGCGGGTGCTGGCATCGGCCGCAGGAGCCGGTGCCGCAGCAGGCGCTGCG
>PMNQ01000082.1 GCA_003162555.1 Gammaproteobacteria bacterium
AGGAAGTGTGGGTGGACGGGCCGGAGCATGAGGCGATCCGCCGCAGATTCATCGAGGAGCGCTATCGGCTGATTCCTTATATCTACGGGCTCGCCGAGGAAAATAGCCGCACGGGCCTGCCAATACTGCGGCCGGTGTTCCTCGAGTTCCCGGCCACGGTTGGGAGCGACTGGGGCACCAGCGGCGAGGGCGATCAGTTCATGCTCGGCGACGAGCTGCTGATTGCGCCGCCGGAAACCTGGGAATCACCGGCACCGTACAAGATCGGGCTGCCGGGACCGGGCTGGTTCGATTACTGGACCGGGCGACGCCTGACGAGCGCGTTGCTCACCGAGACCCCGCGCCTTGATCATCTGCCGGTGTTCGTGCGGCCGGGCGCCATGCTGGTCTTGCAACCGATGGTGCAGAGCACGGCGGAGATTCCGCACGGTCCGCTGTCACTGCACGTCTACCCGGGCGAACATTGCGCGGGCCACGTGTACCTCGACGACGGCGTCAGCTTTGCGTACCGGCGCGGCGGCTATCTGCGCCAGGCGTTCAGCTGCGCCGATAGTGCGGCAGCTCTTGATATCGCCTTTGCGCAGCGAGAAGGCAGCTTTGCGCCATGGTGGCAGCAGATCGTCATCATCGTGCACGGTTGGAGCGGCGGGAGCGCTGCAAAACTGAACGGCAAGGCCGTACACGGCGACTACGATGCCGCGAACGGCACGCTGACGCTGACGATTCCCGATCAGCCGCGCGCGGCCACATTGCGCATCGGTCGCTGATTGCGCCGCTCGACGTCCGGCAGTAGCGCGGTCACGATCCCGAGCAGCGGCAAATACGCGCACAGCCGATAGACTGTCTCAATGCTGTAGCGATCCGCGAGGCCGCCGAGGACGGCCGCACCGAGGCCGCCGAATCCGAACGCCAGGCCGAAGAAAAGTCCCGAGACCAGGCCCACGCGTTTTGGCGCCAGCTCCTGCGCGAACACGACGATNNAGCGTGAACGGCAGCGCGCCGAGGATCGAGAACCAGATCACGTATTTCCGGCCGAAACGGTCGCCGACCGGTCCGCCGAAGAACGTCCCGGCGGCCGAGGCGAACAGAAACACGAACAGATAGAGCTGCGCCGACTGCGGCGTCACATGAAACCTGTCCATCAGATAGAAGGTGTAATAGCTCGTGAGGCTGGCAAGATAGAAATACTTCGAAAATACCAGGACCAACAGCACCGCCATCGCGCCAATCACCACCCGTCTGGGCAGCAGTCCAGGTTGCGCATCTGAGTGGCGGCGCTGCGCCGCGCTCGCCAGATGCTGATGGCGATACCAGAGCGCAACTTTGAACATCAGGAACATGGCGGCGAGCGTGAGCAGGGCCACCAGCGCAATGCTGCTGCGGCCATACGGGAGGATGATGAACGCGGCGATCAACGGGCCGATAGCGCTACCCGTGTTGCCGCCGATCTGGAAGATGGACTGCGCCAATCCATGGCTGCCACCGGAGGCAAGTCGCGCGATCCGCGAGGTCTCCGGATGAAAGACGGACGAACCCGTGCCGATCAACGCCGCGGCGGCGAGCACGGTTTCGTAGTTGTGCGCGAATGCCAGCGTCACCAGGCCCAGCATCGTGAAACCCATGCCAACTGTAGCGGCGAACGGTTTGGCATTGCGGTCGGTATACAGTCCAACCAGCGGCTGCAGCAGCGAGGCGGTGAGTTGATAGGTGAGCGTGATCAATCCCAGCTGGACGAAAGTCAGCGTGAACTCCCCTTTTAACAGCGGATAGATCGACAGCAGCAGGGACTGCATCATGTCGTTGACAAAATGCGACGCACTCAGCGCGCCGAGTATCCGGAACTGGATCCTGTCAGTGTTCTGCTGCACGCTAAGCGAGCAGGGGCCAGAGTGCAGGCCAGCGCCGCAGCATGTCGATCACCAGTGTGGCGTGCCCCGGATAGAACCCGTTGCCAATCTCGAGCGTGGCGGCGGAGCCGACGCCCTCCGCGCCGAGCGCTGCCCGGCCGAAACTCGTGGCCATGCTGAAGAACAGAATGAGCCCGTCGGTGCGCGTCGCCAGGATGCAGGCCGATTCGACGCCCGGCATATCCACGCAGGAAATGCACAGGTCGGCAGGTTTCCCGACGGCGGCGGCAAACGCGACGGCGTCGGTGGCATCCGCGTGCAGTGTGCGCAGGCCCGGCAGCGCCAGGCCGGCGAAGGCCCGCAACCTCGTCTCGTCGATGTCGGCGATGACGACGGCGCCAGCGCCTGCCTCCACCGCTGCGATCGCCGCCAGGCTCCCGCTGTTGCCCGCGCCAACTATAAGTACCTTGGCTCCACGCGCGGTTCGCGCTCGTACGCGCGCCGGAGCACCAGCGACGTCGAGCGCGGCAAGTGCGACCGCTTCCGGTATGTCCTCCGGCAGCGCAGCCCAGGGCGAGGTGTCGAACAGGAACGCGGTGCCGCGTGCGCGCACCGAGTTGGAGCGCGCATCGATCATGCCGAGCTCGTCCAGCCGCAGAGGCGTCAGCGTGAGGCTGGTGAGCGAGGCAATGCGTGTGCCTGGTTGCGGCGGCGAAGGGTAGGCGTTGCCCACTCTGCGCACGACGCCTGTCAGCATGCCGCCGGAATCGGTCTCCGGATTGTGCAGCTTCCCGCGGCGCGCGACCAGCTCGAGTATGGCAGCGCGCACCGCGTCCAGGTCACCGCGATGCGCGCCGCGCAGCTGGCGCAGGCTGCTGGCATCGATGTGAATATGCTCGACGGCGATCTCGATCTCGCTCGGCTGGCAGGGCGACACGGCGTCCAGCCGCTCCGCCTGCTGTGGCAATACGCCTGCCTGGCCAACGACCCGGTGCAGACCCCGGGACGGCATTGCTCAGTGCGGCTCGCTGCCCGGCTTCGGATCAGCCAGCGGGAAGCTGTGCGCAGGCTCGGCGGGCGCGGCCGGGGCTGCCGCTGGCACCGGCGTAGCGACTGGCGCCGGACCGATCAGCGTACCGGCAGTGCCCGCGGCAGCAGGCGATTGGCTCGCGACGATCGCGGCGATGAAACGGCGCGCGGATTCTGAGCTGGTCTTCACCGTGCCCATGAAGATATCGTCGGTCGTAACGTCGTGGCCGTAGAAACTGCGATTGGCCTTGTGGTCAAACATCAGCGCCGTGCCATCGAGCGCGACGCCCGCGAACAGGCCGCGCGCGCGGGAATAGGAATAGATTTCGGCCTGCACGCCGGCCGAGGCTTCGCCGCTCCGTCCGAGCGGTCCGGCGGCCACCGAGGCGCTCGCGCCGAGCGTGAACTGGCCGCGCGCGAAGTTCTCAAGGCTACGTCGCGTGGCAAACACCAGCACCACGTCGGCCGACTGCGCGCCGATCTGCCAGCCGACGCTTCCGCCGGTCAACGAAATGAACACCGGATTGCTGAAGCGGCCCGCCTCATCGCGCGAAGACAGCACGCCGTTGCCGTGGCGGCCACCGAAGATGAAGGCGCCTTTGAGCACGTTGGGAATCACGGCCACGCCGTAGGCGCGGTCGAGCAGCCAGGTGGGCACGTGCTCGTCGGGAGTGGCGCGCAGCTCTTCCAGCACCTGCGTGGCGGTGACCAGGCGCGCGTCTTCGCGGTTTTGGGCCAGCACGGTGCCTGTCGGCAGCACAAATGCCGAGAGAACGAGCAGCAATGCCCGCGGCGGCGAGAAATGACTCATGATAAATCCCCTGAAATTTTAGCGGCTCAGTCAAGGCCGCGATGATCCGTCAGAACCAGAACGAAATAAAGCCCTGAAAAATGTTGGCGTTGAGTATGTACAGCGGCTCGGTTCCGGGGGCGACGCCCTGTACACGCAGATCGCGGAAGTCGTCGTAGCTGATGTGCATTCGATCCCAGCGCACGTTGATGGTTCCCTTCTGCAGCCACGAAAACCGCGATACGTGGTATTCCCAGGTCGCACCGATCCCCATCGTCAGGTTCCGGAATGCCGCCAGCTCGCGGTCGCGCGCCAGGAAGTTCTGCGCGTCCCGGAACGGAAACAGGTCGGAGTAGAAGTCGGCCTGGTTCTGGCTGTACATGCGCACATGCGTGTCGAGCGTCCAGCTGTGGAACAGCGGCTGGGTGTAGCCGAGCTCGGCGGTGTTGGCCCTGATGCCCCAGGTATCGGCGAAGAAGCGGTAGCTGCCGGATACGGCTGCGTGCCAGGGCAGGTAGTACTTGAGCTGCCCCGAGCCGGCATTGCCAGTGCGGGTGTGCGGATAGCGTTCCTTCTCGTAGGCGTAGCCCAGCGCCTCAAGTGGATCGAGGTAGCGCACCTGGCGATAGGGATTATTCAGGAAGCCTTCGCTTTCGCTGGTCTCGAAGTTCAGGCCAAGCAGGAGATTACGCGTCAGGATCTGCGACAGGCCGATCTGCCAGTTGCGCCGCTCGACCGCGTCATTGCGCGTCGTGCCCAGCTCGCCGACCTTGTCCCAGCCGCGCGTGAAGCCGAAGGAGACGGTGGTCAGGTCGCCGAACATGTCCTGGCTGACCGAAGCGAAGGCGGTGGTCGCCTTGTAGTCGTTTTCCTTGCTGCCGATGTAGCCCGCGCTGTAGGTGGTCTTGCCATGCAGGACATCGACGCTGAGGCTGTCCTGCTTGCGGTGTTCCTTGTACGGGCTGGCCTGCGTGATCACGTCGATCGAGGCGCCGGAGATCATGTCTTCGTAGTGGTTGTAGGCCACCGAAAAATGATCGCCGAACTTCTTGCGCACCAGTATCGAGGGGCCCTGGATGGTGATGCCGCCGCCGTTGTAGCGATGCCAGAGAATGTCGGCCCGATCATCCGGCAGCACGCCGGCCTGCGCGCAGCCGAGCACCAGCACGGCCAGGGCGGCGAGCCGGGTATGGATGCGCGTAGAGGGATTCACCGGACGATCAATTGCAGCCGCAACCGCCGCCGACGCCGCCGGTGGCGCCGCGCGCGCCTTCGCGCGACTCGTAGACGTGGTCAATGTAGGTATTCGACACCGGGTTCGGCGTGAACGACATGATCGGATCGGCCAGATGTTCACGCTCGTAGGGCTTGACCCATGGCGTGATCGGGCTGCACGCGGACAGCGCCACGCTACCGGCTGCAGCCAGCAGCCAGATCGCAACGTGTCGCCATCCGCGCGTGTTCATCGTGCGTCCGTCATTCCCGGATCAGCGCCCGGATCTGGTCGAGATATTCATTCTCGGCGCCAGGCTGGTAGCCGCGATGAATGTAGCGGACGTTGCCCTTACGGTCGAGGATCACGGTGTTGGGCATACCTTCCACCTGGTACAGCTTACTCACCTTGCTGTCCACATCGAAGAGTATCGGAAAGGAGACAGGAGTGCTCTTCAGCCAGTTGATCGCGTCGGTCGAGTTCGGCTCGACGTTGACGCCCACCATGGTAAAACCCATGGACTTGTACTGCTTGTGCAGCTGCTCGAGGATCGGCATTTCCTTGCGGCAGGGTCCGCACCAGCTGGCCCAGAAATTCACCAGCACGATCTGCCCCTTGAGCGAATCCAGGTTGACCGGCTTGCCGCTGTTCGAAGCGAGCTGGAACGCGGGCGCCGGCGCGCCGGCCCGTATCGGGTCGACACTGGTGCCGAGCACCGGGAGCGCTGCGAGCGCGCTGAGACAAAGCAGGCGAAGTGCAATCTTCATGGGTCAGGACTCCGTGTCAGAAGAACACGGTCGCGCCGATATGTGCCGACAGGTTGTTACGCAGCCGGTCTGTACCGAGGAAGTCGGACTTGAACACCTGGTCCTGCGCCTCGATGCGGATCGTCAACCAGTCCGTCGGCAGCACCCGGAAACCCGCGCCGAAGTTGACGGTGAATTTCTGGTCACCTTCGAACTTCGTGCTGCCGATGCCGCCCAGCAGGTAGAGCCCGCTGGTCATGGCGAGATTGCGACCGAGAAAGACCTCGCCAGGCAGGAAGTTGTAGCCTAACGAGAGGTTGTAATACGTGAAGCGCCTCTCATCATCAGTGAGCAGCTGCACATTTCCGCCCAGGGTCTCGAAACTGGTCTTGCCGGTCTTGGCGCGCCCGGCGGCGGCCTCGAAGAAAAAATCTTCCGTGACGTGGTAGTCAAAAACGGCACCCACTACTGGCGCCGCGGTGTAACTCTCGATCGACATTTCGCCGAAGTAGGCGCCCAGCTCGACATTCTTGGCCTTGATCTTCGGCACCTTGATCTTGCGCCGCTCTACCTGCGGATCGATGACCACCGGTGGTGGTGCGGCATCGGCCGCGGCTGCCGCGGCATCCGCAGCAGCGTCGGCATCCTGCGCGCTGGCCTGGTTCTTGGCGTGATGGTGCCACGGCCAGTGCATGTGCCGGTGCAACGTGGCGCAACCGCTGGTCAAAACCAGGAGCGAGGCTAGTAGAAGAACGCGAATCCGATTTTCCATTCCTGTTTCACCTCATTGGCATCGCTCTTCGTGAACACCGTATGGTGACGGTATTCAGCACGCAGGAAAAAGCGCCGGGTCAGATAGAAGCGCGCTCCGGCTCCCGCGTAGGCGGTCTGATAATTCTGGTTCAGCGGCGTGACCAGCGTGGCTTTGGGCTCGGTGCGCTCGACGCCGGTGCCCAGCGTCACGAACGGCGAGAAGCGCCATTCGGGCATGAACACGTGGTTGAGCCCCAGGTCGGCAACGTAACCGTTGGACAGATTGCCGAGGAACTGCCCGACTTGCAGCTCGAGCTTCAGGTTGTCCGTCAGCGAGCGCGCCCAGAACCCCTCGACCAGTGTGGCGCCAGCGTAGTCGCCGGCGAGAATGCCGCCTTCCCAGCGGTGCGATTGAAAACCCTTGCGATCGCCGCGATCAAATTTGAACGTCGAGCCGTCGGCCAGCGTCGTGGTCTCGAGGCTCCGTTCGGACGCCCAGCCTTCGACGCCGCGTTCGGTGCGCACCTTGAACCATTCGGTGCGCCGGAACAGCACGTCGATTGATTCGCCGCGCGCCACCACCTGGGCCACCGGATACCCACGGCCTGGACCCGTGTGCAGTTCGATGAACGGCTCGGTGACGAACAGCTGCAGCAACTCGCGATGCGCCGCGCGGCCTGGGATCGGCGCCAGGCACAGCAGCAGCGCCAGCAGGCGCAGCCGCCTAGTTGTTGAGCGGCGCGGCAAACGGATTGTTGTAGTACTGAGCTCCAATATCCACCCATTCTGACAGCAATCGCAGTTCAGCGGGAGTCATGAACCCGCTGTGATTCACAGGAGCTGCCGGCGTGCCGGCGAGCACCCTGAAGAACCGCGACCCTGCTGCGTTGCCGGGCGCCATGGAGCCAGGGACCTGCGTGTCAGTGCGTACCGGCGCGCAGCCGGCATCGAGACTGAAACTGGAAGTGGTGTGCGTGCTGACCAGTTGTTGGTAAGCGCGTAACTGCGCGGTGACCTGCTGGGCCGGATCGGCGTCGAGTTCGAGGCCGCCATCCGCCGCGACCGGCAGCGTGACCGTCACCGGTGTCGGCGGGACAGTCATGCCAGGCGTGGGCGCCGGCGTGCAGGTCACATCCTGCGTGCGCGTGGCCGTGTGGCAGGTGGTGCAGGTGTTGACCGCGCGGTCGACCGACCAGAGCGGATCGATATGCGCGGGCCAGATCGTGGTCGCGCCAGTGCCGCTGGCCGCGTAGTCGATCGTGATGCGGCAGCCGGATGAGTAGCTGTTGTTGCAGCTCGTGCTGGTCGGCAGCGGCGTGGTCAGTCCGGGAGTGTAGGTCAGCGAAATGGGCGAATCCGGCGCGACCGTGCCCGCATAGATGACATTGAGGCTGGGCGTGGCCGCGTTGCAGGCGATCGTGCCGCCGCAATTGGTGAGCGCGCCGTACACGCTCTGCGCCATGGTGGCGCCATTGTTGTTCGGGTCGCCGGCGTTGGCCGGCGCGAACAGGCCACTACGCCCGTGCGAGGTGGTGCTGGTGGCGGTGCGCGCATTGTGGCAGCCGTTGCACTGCAGGACTTCGCCCGGGCGCAGCTGCAGCCAGGCGCGGTGCTGCGGGAACTGCGGCAGCCGGCGCGCGTTCGCATCGATCACTGAAATCTGGAAGGCGACGTTCGAGGGCACCTTCACGCGCACCGAGCCATCCGCTTCGATCGGCACATAGCCGAGGATTTCGCGCATGAAGCCGACGGAGTTACCGAGCGAGATGTTGCGGTCGAAATCAGGAAAGCCGTCCATCAGGTCCTTGTCGCCCAGCGAAACCGCCTTCTCGATGCGCAGGAAGCGCGCGTTGCGTGCATCCGCCGGCGTCGTCGACATGCGCGCGATGACATCTGCGTTGGTCTCGGCGCCGGTCGCGAGCGGCACGGTGGCATCCGCCCAGTCATAGATACTGCGGATATCGATGATGCCGAAGCCGTCGCCTGCCAGCGTCGTGCCGGTCGGCACCGGCGACACGAAGGCCGGCACCGGCCGCGCCTGCAGCGAAACGATGTCGGTCAGCATGATGTCTTCGGTCGGCGAAACGATGGGCTTGAAGGTGTTGTCCGTAGGATTGAACAGCCAGGCGCTGTACAGCGGCGGCGCGATCGGCAGCGCTGGCGTGATCGCGAGGTTGGCGCTGGTGCACGGCACGGTGGCGCCGGTGGAATCGATCAGGCGGCATTCGGTCCAGCTCGCCAGGATCCGATGCGTGCTGTCCCAGAGCGGGTAGGCGGAATTGAAGCGGCCGCCAGGCGAAGGCCCAGGGATGGTGCGCACATCGTTGGGAGTCGCGGCCGCCAGAGCCGGGCAGGGGTTCGTGGTCGTGGGTCCGGGGCCGGCGGCGAGCGTGCGCTGATTGCACTCAACGGAATTCACCACATCGAGGATCACGAGATTCCCGCCGAAGTCGGTGCCGGGATCCTTCGGCCGCGTCAGCGCGAGCACCCGGCCGTCTTCCATCTGCCGCGCCTTGACGAACTGCACGTCGGTCGGCAGTCCCGTGGTTGGATCTGCGGTGCCCACCATGTGGCTGCGCGCGCCGTACAACAGCTCGACGTCGCTCCCGTCCGGATTCATCGTGTACAGGTGCATCGCGTTGGTGCCGCCGGGCGCGTGGTCCCAGCGCGTGTACATGATGCGGCCGCCGGACATCACCGTCGGGTTCAGGTCGTGGCTCTGGTTGAACGAGATCTGCTGGAAGGCGCTCGGGCCGGTCAGCGTCGGGTCGAGCACGTTGAGCGTGAAGGCCGATTCATCGCCGTTCTCGGTCTGCGCCTCGAAGCCGCTCTTGCCTTCGATCAGCAGCACGCCCTTCGAATAGCGCTGGCGCGTCGAGGCGATGAGGATGCGGCCGTTCGGGTGCGAGGTATCGAGGGGCAGGTAGTGTGGCGACACGTCCTGGCCTTCATCGGCGGTCACATCGTCCGTGAGGCTGTGCAGGTCGTCGGCGGCGATGTCGTATTCCCAGATGCGCCAGGTCGGCGTCTCGAAATCCTTCATCTTCGGATCGATCGGTCCGCGCATGGCGAACACGAGCCGCGTGCCGTCAGCCGAAACATCGAGATCACGGATGTCGTAGAAATCGGTGCCGGTGATGCGCGTGGTGATGTTGCGCTCGACGCCGCTCGGCGTAGCCTTGTCGCGAATGTAAACGTCGGCCTTGCTCCAGAACGGCCGCTGGTGCGTCAGGTCGTCCAGATCGCGCAGCTTCTGCAGCTCCACCGGATCGGTCGGCAGCATGCGCTTGATGTAGGCAATACCGAAGTCGGTGGTACCGCCGCCGGTCTGTCCATGGCCGATGTCGACCGAGCCTTTGCTGCTGCAAGCAGACATAAGCACGATCGCCAGCAGGCTCAATAGCAGACGGATATCACGGTTCATTCCCACATGCTCCAGCTGGCGAGCCAGCGCTCGCGTTCTGCCAACTCGGTCACGTCCGCGCAAGGCACAGTTGGGGTTCCTTGTGGTCCCAGGGGGCCCGGCACGGCTCGCAAATCTAGCATGCACAGGTAGAGGTTCATGCGTGTGGCTGCCGTGACCCGCCTCGCAGATCGGGAATGCAAGCATAGCGGTTCAACGTAACCGGGAGCGTTGTCGGCATATGGCGACGTGTGCGCATTGAGACATTCTGGCGGCCCCAAAGCCGTGCGTATATTCACCGCCGTAGTGGTGCCCACCGCGGCGCCTGGGAGCGACGAATGAAACAGGTCATGCATCAAGGTCCCGCACGGCGCGCCGCCACGTTGGCAGGCGTGTTGCTGCTGGCGCTCCAGGGCTGGACGCCTGTGATCGCCGGTCCGCGTGAACAGGCGCGGCGCATGCATGATCGGCTTGCCGGCGTGCCGCCGAGCGATACGGTGCTGACGCAGATGGCTACTGATATCGCCGGCGGACAGTCCGATGCCGCCGCGCAGTTGGCGATGACCAACAAGAATTTCTACAACGTGACGCTGAAGAATTTCGTTGCGCCGTGGACCAACCGCGACCGCACCGTGTTCGTGCCGCTCAACGACTACACCGCGACCGTGATCGGCATGGTGCGCGACGACGTCGATTTCAGCACGCTGCTGTCGGCCGACCTGCTGTACGTGTCGAATGCGTCGGGCGCACCGGCCTATTCGGCCAGCAACAACGATCACTACCAGTACCTCGACGACAACAACGTCGATCTGCAGGCCACGCTCCAGCCCGCGACGCAGTCTGGCCTGCTGGGCCTGCCGGTGGCGGCGACCGCCGGCATCATGACCACGCACGCGGCCGCGCAGGCCTTCTTCATCAACGGCACCAACCGCGCGATGTTCCGCTTCACGATGATCAATCACATGTGCCGCGACCTCGAGCAGCTGCAGGACTCCTCTCTGCCGCCGGATCGCGTTCGCCAGGACGTAAGCCGCTCGCCCGGCGGCGACAGCCGCGTGTTCCTCAATAGCTGCATCACCTGTCATGCCGGCATGGATCCGCTGGCGCAGTCGTTCGCGTACTACAACTTCGACGCGACCACGAACCAGCTGCAGTACACGGACGGCTCGGTGCAGCCGAAGTACCTGATCAACTCCGACAACTTCAAGTCCGGCTACGTGACCGTCGACGATCACTGGGACAACCGTTATCGCCAGGGTGCCAACCAGGTGCTCGGCTTTGATGCGGCGCTGCCCGGCACGGGCACCGGCGCCAAGAGCATGGGCCAGGAACTCGCGCACAGCGACGGCTTCGCGCAGTGCCAGGTCGAGAAGGTATTCAGGGCGGTGTGCCTGCGTGATCCGGGCAACGCCACCGACCGCTCGACGGTGCAGACCATCAAGAACAAGTTCAAGACCACCGGTTACAAGATGAAGCAGGTATTTGCCGATGCCGCCATCTACTGCATGGGCAACTAGGGAGATAGCCGTGAATCGTACGCTGCGAATTCCGCACCTGTTGCTCATCGGCCTGGTCGCTGTCGTGCTGAGCGCCTGCTCGGGCGGCGCGGCCACCACCGCCAACCCCAACGGCAATGGCAGCGTCACCGCTGCAAGCTACACCGGCCCGGCGCCCAGCACGGCCGACGTGCAGGCCTTCAAGATCAACCTCTGGCAGAACATCAACACGCCAAACCGCTGCGGCAACTGCCACAAGGCGGGCGGCCAGTCGCCGATGTTCGCGCGCTCCGATGACGTGAACCTCGCCTACAACGACGCGCTCGGCGTCGTGAACCTGGCGCAGCCCGACCAGTCGAAGATGGTTCTCAAGGTGGCCGGCGGCCACAACTGCTGGCTCTCAAGCGCGCAGTCCTGCGCCGACATTCTCACCACCTGGATCAAGGCCTGGGCCGGCGGCGTCTCCTCGGGCGGCACCCAGATCCAGTTGCAGGCTCCGGTCCTCAAGGACGTGGGCAGCACCAAGACTTTCCCGGCGACCGCGAATGACAACGGCGCCGCTTCCTTCGCGCAGACAATCTACCCGCTGCTGAGCCAGTTCTGCTCGCGCTGCCACAGCGCCAACGCGACCACGCCGCAGACACCGTATTTCGCCAGCAGCGACGTTAACGAGGCCTACGCGAACGCGCAGGCCAAGATCAACCTCGACACGCCCGACCTGTCGCGCTTCTACGTGCGTCTGCACGACGAGAGCCACAATTGCTGGATCCCGCAGGGCGCCACGGCCGTGAGCTGCCCGCAGAGCTCGGCGATCATGCTGGCCGCGATCCAGGCCTTCGTCGATGGCATCGTGCCGACGCAGGTCGATCCCACGCTGCAGCTGTCGAAGGCACTCACTCTCTATGACGGCACGGTCGCTTCGGGCGGCAACCGTTACGACACCGGCGTGATCGCCAAGTGGCAGTTCAAGGAAGGCTCGGGCAGCGTCGCCGACGACACCAGCGGCGTCGATCCGGCACTTAACCTGACGCTCTCGGGCGATACCGCCTGGGTCGGCGGCTGGGGCGTGAGCTTCGGCCCGAACGGCGGCGAAGCGCGCGGCGGCGCCGCCAGCAGCAAGCTCTACAACCTGATCAAGGGCGGCGGCGAATACAGCGTCGAGCTGTGGGTCGCGCCGGCCAACGTGACGCAGGAAGACGCCTACATGGCGAGCTATTCCGGCGGCACGGCGGCGCGCAATTTCACCATGGGCCAGCACGCCTACCAGTACGAGATGTTCGCGCGCTCCAGTGACACCGACGCCGACGGAGCGCCGGCGTTGCTCACCAGCGATACGGATCGCGACGCCCAGGCCTCGCTCCAGCACGTCGTGCTCACCTACGACCCGGTCAACGGCCGGCGCCTGTACGTGAACGGCAACTTCACCGGCGACATGGACGCGGAGAAGGGCGGTTCGGTTGGCAACTGGGACGACACCTTCGTATTCCTGCTCGGCAACGAGACTTCGGGCAACCGCAAGTGGCAGGGCACGGTGCGCTTTGCCGCGGTGTTCAACAAAGCGCTGACGCAGGAGCAGATCCAGCAGAACTTCGCGGCCGGCGTCGGCGAGCGTTACTTCCTGTTGTTCAATGTGAGTGCGCTGACCGGCATGAGCCAGGCCTACGTGATGTTCGAGGTGAGCCGCTACGACAGCTACAGCTACCTGTTCACGAAACCGACTTTCATCAGCCTCGATCCGGCCGCCATGCCCGGCAGCATCGCGATCAAGGGCATGCGCATCGGCGTGAATGGCGCCGAGGCCGTGGTGGGCCAGGCGTACGCGCCGATCGATACGGTCGTCACCGACGCCAATTTCACGGCTGGGGTTGGGCAAAAGCTCAGTGCAGTTGGCACGGTCATCGCGCTGCAGAAGGGGCCGGATTCCGACCTGTTCTTCCTCAGCTTCGATCAGATCGGCAACAGCATGCACGTGCGCACTCCGCCTG
>PMNQ01000170.1 GCA_003162555.1 Gammaproteobacteria bacterium
ACCGCCGACCACCTGGTTCGAAGCCAGGTGCTCTATCCAACTGAGCTACGGGCGCGGATGGGCTGTTATGTTGTCATGATCCGGTGGCAGGCACCATCGGCGCGCGCCCGATGTACTATTCCAGCCCTACATATATACGGGCCTGAAGCGTGGCAGAGCTGGATCCAACAGCGGCGGGACAGTTGATCGGCGAGCACCTGGTGTGCCTGCCGATCGAATCGCTCCCTGTGGCGCAATGCGCCGGCGCGGTGCTGCGCGAGAACGTGTACGCGGAGCGCGACCAGCCACCCTTTGATCGCGTTAGCATGGACGGCATCGCGCTCGCTTCCGCTGCGGCGGCGGCCAACAAGCGACGCTTCCGCATGCAGGCGACGCAGGCGGCCGGTGAGCCGCCGCTGACGCTGCGCGATGGCGGACACTGCATCGAGATCATGACCGGCGCGGTGTTGCCGGTCGGCTGCGATTGCGTCGTGCCGGTCGAGCGCATCCAGATTGACAACGGCACCGCCGAGATTGAGTCGCTGTCGCTCGCCACGCCGTGGAAGAACGTGCACCGGCGCGCGAGCGATCAGCGGCAGGGCGCGCTGCTGCTCGCGACGGGCACTGTATTGCATGCGCCGGAAATCGCGGTGGCTGCCTCTGCCGGCATGGCGCGGCTGCGCGTCAGCGGCCAACCTTCGATCATCGTCATCTCCACCGGAAGTGAACTCGTAGAACCGGGCGATCCGATCGCGCCACACCAGATACGCCGCTCCAACGCTTACGCCGTTGCCGCGGCGTTGCGCGAGCGCGGGTTCCAGCGCGTTGCCGAAGACCACGTCGACGATGACGCCGCGGAGTTGCACGAGCGGCTGGGGCGTCACCTGCGCACGCACGAAGTGCTGGTGCTCTCGGGCGGCGTGTCGATGGGCAAGTTCGATCTGGTGCCGCAGGCGCTCGAGGCGCTGGGCGTGCAGTGCCTGTTCCACGGCGTCGCGCAGCGGCCCGGCCGGCCGATGTGGTTCGGCACCACGTCCGAGGGCCGCGCCGTGTTTGCGCTGCCAGGCAACCCTGTCTCCACGCTGGTGTGCCTGTCGCGCTACGTGCTGCCGGCGCTGTTCGCGGCAATGGGCGTGCGCGGCGAGAGTTCCGAGCGCATCGCGCTGGCCACGCCGCTCGAGTGGACCCCGTCGCTCACCGGCTTCATGCCGGTGAAAGTGAATCACGATGATTGGGGCCGGCCCTGGGCCACGCCCTGCCCCACCAACGGCTCGGGCGACTTCACGGCGCTGGCGCACACCGACGGTTTCGTCGAATTGCCGGTCGGCCCGGCCAGCCTGCCCAAGGGTTTCCTCACGCGACTGTATCGCTGGTAGCCTTGCGAACCATGGGTTCCGTACACACAGCCTCGTTGGCTCCCTTCCAGCCCCGGCGTCCGCGTGACACGCTCGGGCGGCCGCTCTCGGACCTGCGCATCTCGGTGACCGATCGCTGCAATTTTCGCTGCCCGTATTGCATGCCGCGCGAGCGCTACCACGAGCACTATCGCTTCCTGAAGTCGAGCGAGCGGCTGCGCTTCGAAGAGATCGTCCGGCTGGCGCGCCTGTTTATTCAGCTTGGCGCACGCAAACTTCGCATCACCGGCGGCGAGCCACTGCTGCGCGCCGGCCTCGCCGATCTCATCGGCGACCTGACCTCGCTCCCCGGAGTGGAAGACATCGCACTGACCACCAATGGCGTGCTGTTGCCGCAGCATGCGGCGGAACTGCGGGCCGCAGGACTCCAACGCGTCACGGTCAGCCTCGACAGCCTCGATCCGCAGGTGTTCGCACGCATGGCCGGAGACCTGGGGAGCCCTGATGAGGTGCTGGCCGGCATCGCTGCCGCGCAGCGCGCCGGGCTCGCGCCGATCAAGATCAACGCGGTCGTGCAGCGCGGCGTCAACGATCACACGCTGCTGCCGCTGCTCGAGCATTTCCGCGGCACCGGCATCACGGTGCGGCTGATCGAATACATGGACGTGGGCAACCGCAACGATTGGCAGCGCGCCCAGGTCGTACCGTCCAGCGAGCTGCTGGCAATGATCGGCGCGCGCTGGCCACTCGTGCCGCTCGAGCGCAATCACGTCGGTGAAGTGGCCGAGCGCCACGCCTACGCCGACGGCGCGGGCGAGATCGGCCTGATCTCCTCGGTCTCGCAGCCTTTTTGCGGCGACTGCTCGCGCGCGCGTCTGTCCTCCGACGGCGTGCTCTACACCTGCCTGTTCGCGACCCACGGTCTGGACCTGCGTGCGCCGCTCCGCGCTGGCGCGAGTGATGAAGAACTGCTGGGCGCGATCCGCGCCTGCTGGATCGCGCGCGCCGACCGCTACAGCGAACTGCGCGGCCACACCGAAGCGCCGGCCGCGCCGCGCGTTGAAATGAATCACGTCGGCGGCTGAGCTTAGACGCACCAGGCATGCCCAAACGCAGCAACAATGCCGGACTCACGCATCTGAATGCTTCGCGCCGGCCCACCATGGTCGGCGTCGGCGGCAAAGCCGTCACGCATCGCGTGGCCGAGGCGGAAGCCCGCATGCACCTGCCCGCCGCGGTGGCGCGCGCGCTGCGCGCCACGGGGCATCGCACCGCCAAGGGCCCGGTGTTCGACACGGCGATCATCGCCGGCGTCATGGCGGCCAAGCGCACCGCCGAGTTCATTCCCTTTTGCCATCCGTTGCCGATCGAGCACTGCAGCATCGACATTGCGGCGGGCAGCCGCAACGAACTGCGCATCCGTTGCCGCGTCGAAACGCATCACAAGACCGGCGTCGAAATGGAGGCGCTGACCGGCGCGAGTGTCGCGGCGCTGACGGTCTACGACATGTGCAAGGCCTTGTCGCACGACATCCGCATCGTCGAGATCAGGCTGCTCCTCAAGTCGGGCGGCCGCCGCGCCGTCGGTCGGGCTCAGTTGCCATCGCGGATGCGTCGATGAGCGCGCCGCTATACGGACTGCTGCTGACGGGCGGGCGTAGCCGACGCATGCAGCGCGACAAGGCCGCGCTCGAATACGCCGGCCAGACGCAACTGGCGCGGGCCATGGCGCTGCTTGAGCCGCTGGTAGCGCGCACTTTTGTTTCGGTGCGCGCCGATCAGCTCTCCGATCCGCAGCGCGCCGGCTACGAGCGCATTGCCGATGCAATCCCGGATCTCGGCCCGATCGGCGGCATCCACGCTGCGCTCCACGCGCATCCGCAGGCCGCCTGGCTGGTGCTGGCCTGCGACCTGCCGTTCCTCGATGCCGCCACGCTCCAGCAACTGATTGCCGAACGCGATCCGCGCCGGGTGGCGAGCGCGTTCCGCAGCAGCTTTGATGGCAAGCCCGAGCCGCTGTGCGCGATCTACGAGCCTGCCAGCCTGGCGCAGGTCGACGCCCGCATTGCCGCCGGCAAACAGTGTCCGCGCGATTTCCTCGCCAGCGCTGACGCCGCGCTGCTGACGCTGCGCAATCCGCGTGCGCTCGACAACATCAACACGGGCGAAGAGTACCGCGATGCGCAGGCACGACTCGGCGGCGCGCAGCAGGCGGCGACCGGCGGCGCGGCGCACTCCGCCGAGCGCCCCGCGGCGCGCACGCTGCAGATCCAATATTTTGCGCTGCTGCGCGAGCAGGCCGGACGCAATGCGGAGACGGTAAGCAGCCAGGCGCGCGACGCGCTCGAACTGTACCGGGAGCTGCGCGCGCGCCATGGATTGCTGCTCGAACCCGAGCAGCTCCGCGTGGCCGTGAACGAGGATTTTGCAGACTGGTCAAAGGAACTGCATGACGGAGATCGCGTGGTGTTCCTGCCGCCGGTGGCCGGCGGATGAGCGGCTTCCGCCTGACGCCGCTGGCCATCGACATCGCACTGCTCCGGACCGAGCTGGCCGATCCGTCGTGTGGCGGCTA
>PMNQ01000097.1 GCA_003162555.1 Gammaproteobacteria bacterium
CTGACCATCGTGCGCGACGTGAATCTCGAGATCGGCGCACGCGAGAGCGTGGCAATCGTGGGACCTTCGGGCGCCGGTAAATCAACGCTGCTCGCGCTCCTGGCCGGGCTTGATACGCTCAGCTCCGGCCGCATCTGGCTGGCCGGCGAGGTGCTCACGACGCTCGACGAGGACGGGAGGGCGCGCGTGCGGGCCGCGCACGTCGGCTTCGTGTTCCAGTCCTTTCACCTCGTGCCCTCACTCACGGCGCTCGAGAACGTAATGCTGCCGCTGGAGCTGCGCGGTCAGGACGATGCGCGCTCGCGCGCTGCCGAAATGCTCGCGCGCGTCGGGCTCGCGAGCCGCGCCGGACACTATCCGCGCCAATTATCCGGGGGCGAGCAACAGCGCGTGGCGATGGCGCGCGCATCGGTCGGGCAACCCACCGTATTGTTTGCTGACGAGCCCACCGGCAACCTCGATTCCGTGACCGGTGAGCGCATCATCGAGTTGTTCTTCGAGCTCAATGCGAATGCACAGACGACGCTGGTTCTCGTCACGCACGATCGCGCGCTGGCCGGGCGTTGCGAGCGCGTGCTGACGATGGACGGCGGGTCGCTGGTGTAACCCTGTGCGCATGCTGGCCATGGCCCTGCGATCGCTGCGGCGCGAGTGGCGCTCGGGCGAACTGGCGGTGCTGTGGTTGTCGCTGGTAGTAGCGGTGGCGGCGCTCACGGGCGTGGGCTTTCTCGTCGATCGCATCGGACGTGCGGTGCAGGCGCAGGCCAGCGAGGTGCTGGCCGCGGATGCGCGCGTGGAATCGCCGGAAGCACTCGCTCCGCTGCTGCTGCAACACGCGCAGGATCTGCGCTTGCAGACCGCGCGCCTCACGACCATGGCGTCAGTGGTGTTCAACGGCGACACCAGTCACATCGCCGAGATCCGTGCTGTGAGTGTCGGATACCCGCTGCGCGGCGTGGTGCGCACGGCAGAACAGCCATTCGCTGCGGGCACAGTAACGCACGCGGTTCCATCGCAAGGCGAATGTTGGCCGGATTCTCGGCTGGCGGCGGCGTTGGCCGTGCAGGTCGGTGGCACGCTCACCGTCGGTGCGTCGCCGCTCCGCGTCGGGCGCATTCTCATCAGCCGTCCAGACCAGGGTTCGGCCTTCGTGGAATTCGCGCCGGCACTGATGCTGAACGATGCCGACCTCGCCGCCACGCGGCTGGTGCAGCCCGCCAGCCGCATGCAGTACGCGCTGCTGCTTGCGGGTGATGCGCGCGCGCTGCGCGATTACCACGACTGGTTCGAGCCGCGCGCGCGGCCGGGTGAGCACTACGCGAACGTGGCGGATGCCAGTCCACAGATCGGCGATGCATCACGGCGCGCGGGACAATTCCTGTCACTCGCGGGACTGGTGGCCGTGCTGCTGTGCGCGGTCGCGGTGGCGATGAGCGCGCGCAGCTACGTGGCACGTCACCTCGACGCGGTCGCGCTGCTCAAGACACTGGGCGCCTCGCGGCGCTTCGTGCTGGGCGTCAACGTGCTGCAATTGCTGCTGCTGGCGGTCGCGGCAACGCTGGCCGGCGCGGTGCTCGGCTGGCTCACGCAGGCCTGGTTGCTGCGTGCGCTGGCGGGATTCCTGCGTACCGATCTGCCGCCCGCGGGCTGGGCGCCGGTGTTCATCGGGCTGGCGGTCGCGGTGGCGATGCTGGCGGGTTTCGCGTTGCCTTCGCTCCTGCAGCTCACCCGCGTGCCGGCGCTGCGCGTGCTGCGGCGGGATGCGGGCCCGCCGCCGGCGCGTCTGTGGCTGGCACTGCTCCCCGCGGTGCTCGCCGTGGTGGGCGTGATCTATTCCACGCTCGGGCAGTGGGCCATCAGCTTGTGGTTCGCCCTGGGGTTCGCGGCGGCGATTGCGGTGCTCGCCCTGTGCGGGTGGCTGCTGGTGAGCTTTGCCGGCCGCGCGCGACGCGGCGCGGGAATGGCGCTGCGGCACGGCCTCGCCAACATGGCGCGGCGGCGCGGCGGGAGCGTCGCGCAGATTGTCGCGTTTGGCCTCGGTGTGATGTTGCTGCTGGTGCTGACAATCCTGCGGCGCGATTTGCTGCACGACTGGCGCACCAGTCTGCCTGCCGGCGCGCCGAATTATTTTTTCGTCAACATACCGACCGAGCAGCACGACGATTTCCGTGCAGCCTTGCTTGCGGCCGGCGCAAAGCCTGAGCGTTTGCTGCCAATGGTGCGCGGGCGCTTGCTGACGATCAACGGTGCAGCTATCGACAAGAACCCTAAGCGTGGTGGCATGGCCGAGCGCGAACAGAATCTCACCTGGTCAACCGAACTGGGCGATGACAACCGGATCATCGCCGGGCATTGGTGGCGGCCTGAAGATACGGGCAAGCCGCTGGTGTCGATTGCGAGCGAGTTCCAGGAATCCCTCGGTTTGAAGCTCGGCGACCGCCTCGGCTTCGATGTCGCGGGCGAGCGCTTCGATGTGACGGTAGCGAGTTTTCGCAAAGTGAAGTGGGACAGCTTCCGGCCNNGGTGACCTGCTCGCGCAGGTGCGTTCAGTGATCGACAAGGCGGTCACCGCGGTGCAGAGCGTGTTCGCATTCACGCTGCTGGCAGGCCTGACGGTGCTGCTCGCCGCGGTGCAGGCGAGCCGCGACGAGCGTCGTTACGAGACCGCGATCATGCGCGTGCTCGGCGCCAGCCGGAGCCTGCTGATGCGCAGCGTGCTGGCGGAATTCGCGGCGCTGGGATTGCTGGCGGGCTTGCTCGCAGCCAGCGGCGCGGTGCTCGGCGGCTGGCTGCTGGCGCGGCAGCTCGAGCTGCACTATCGCTCCAGCATTGTGTTGTGGATGGCGGGCGTGCTGGGCACCATGCTGATCGTGGCCTTGAGCGGCGCACTGGCGACGCGGCCGGCACTCAATCGGCCGCCGCGCACGGTTCTCAACTGACGGGCGTTATTTGATGCGCCGGTACCGCTCCTGCAACTTCACGTCATGATCGCTCAATCCCAGCGCCTTCAGCGGGAGGGTTCCGGTCTGTATCCATTCGTCACCTTCCCACTTGATCTTGAACGTAATCGAAGTGCCCACGAATTTCGGCTCGGCGAAAAACTCGATGTGTTCAGTGTAGGAGTCGCCATCGAGCTTGTACGTGCCAGCTCCAGCGGACAATGATTTTGCTGCCTCGTGCAGCTTCGCATCGCTGGCTGATTTCGCCGGTAACCGATCCTGGCTCAGGAAAGCCCAGTGCGTCTTCGTCAGGATTTTGATTTGACGCGTTTTGGTCAACGAAAAGGTCGGGTCTGCTGGCGCGTACGTGGCGCCAATCAATTCCCACGCTCCCTCGAGCGGACCCGCCTTATCCTGGGCGTATCCCTGCAGACCAATCGCGGAAGCGGCAACGATTGCCAAACCCATTGCGAGTGAGCGCATTTAATCCCCCTGTCGATCGGTGTGATCGAGTTATTATGGATATTCGCCGAATGTACTCCAGTCAGTGCGACGCTACAATTATCGCCGCAGTGCTGTTTGAACCAGCGTGAGGAGCGGCCATTTTGATGGACAAGCGCAGGCTTCGAATCCACAAGCGCATCCGTTTTGGCGCCCTCGCCGCGGTGTTCACACTGGCCGGAGCCGTCAACACTGCGGCACAGCCGGACGGCATGAGCGTTACCGATCGCCGCAACGCCTACGCGATGCTGGAGGGCGTTCGCAAGGCGATTGAATCCGACTATTTCGATCCCACGTTCAAGGGCCACGATTTGTCGGCGCTGGCCAACGTGGCAAAGGAGCGCATCGGCAAGGCCGGTAGCGTCGCCGAGGCGCTGGCGGCTATCGCGCAGTTCGAACTGGAACTCGACGATCTGCATACGACATTCATGCCGCCCTGGCTCACGGTTTCCGTGGACTACGGCTGGACGATGGGCATGGTGGGCAGCAACTGCTACGTGATTGACGTGGATCCGCAGAGCGACGCGGCCCGCCAGGGCGTTGCGGTGGGCGATCAGCTGAAATCCGTCAATGGTTTCGTCCCGACGCGCGCCAGCCTGTGGCGACTCAACTACCTGTTCAATGACCTGCATCCGCTGCCCGGATTGCATGCGGAGCTCCTCTCGCCCACGGGCCAGGCACGCTCGCTGGATCTGGCTTCAAAGGTGCATCCGCAACGTGCCGTCATGGATCTGTCGGACGAGTCCAGTGGCATCGATCTCACGCGCTTCCAGCAGGACGTGGCGAAGTATTCGCTGCGGCTGAAGCCGGTGACAGTGCGCAGCATGCCGGATGTACTGCTGGTGCGTATGCCCTCGTTCATGCTGACGGCGGCCGAGGTGAGACGGCGGTTCAGCGACATGCATGACCGCGCCGCCCTGATTCTGGATCTGCGTGGCAACGGCGGTGGCGCGGTGGAGGCGCTGAATGAGTTGCTGGGCGAGCTGTACGCCGACGATCTGACGCTCGGGAAACACCAGGCGCGCGGCCGCAGCACCACCTGGGTAGTGAAGGGCTCGGGCAAGAAAGCCTACACCGGGCGAGTGATGGTGCTGGTCGATGCGCAGTCGGCCTCAGCCTCAGAGCTGTTCGCACGTGCGATGCAGCTGACCGATCGAGGCACGGTGATTGGCGATCAGACCATGGGCGCCGTGATGGAGGCGGTGCACAAGCCGCTGCTCATAGGCAATGGCGAAAATGTGATTACCTACGGAACCTCGGTCACCGTGGCCGATGTCGTGATGTCCGATGGCGGACGACTCGAGAAGATCGGGGTGACACCGGATTTCGTGGTGCTGCCGAGCGCAGCAGACATGAGCGCCGGCCGTGATCCCGCGTTGGCGCAGGCGCTCGGTTTCGTCGGACATCCGCTGGACGCGGCCGCTGCCGCGAAGCTCTACGGCGAGCGCTGATCAGCGCAACGGATCAGTGCGCGATGCCGATGCTGATCCAGGCCTGCGC
>PMNQ01000251.1 GCA_003162555.1 Gammaproteobacteria bacterium
AGCGGCTTCTACCAGGTCGAGGATGGCGAGCGCGGCGTGCTGCAGCGCTTCGGCGCCTGTGTGGGCGAGCGAGGGAGCGGTGCAGGCTGGCACCTGCCGTGGCCGATCGAAACGATCACCTTCGTTGATCTGGGTAAACTCAACAGCGCCGATTTCCAGGCGCGCATGCTGACCAGCGACGGCATGCTGCTGAACGTCACCGCCAGCATCACCTACCACTACACCAAGGCGAGCGCGGCGCTGTTCGCGGTGCGCAATCCCGATGCGCTGGTGCATGAGCTCGGTGAAGCTGTGCTGCGCGAATCCGTCGGTCAGCAGCCGATCGCCGGGCTGATGGGTGGCGCAACGCGCGCGCCGCTTGCGGCATCGCTGCGCACGGCGATTCAGCAGGTGCTCGACAAGATGGGCGCGGGGATGCAGATCGCGGATGTCAATCTGACCGACGTGCAGGTGCCAGAGGCCGTGCTGGCCGCGCAGCGCGACCGCGTGCAGGCGAGTCTCGACAACGAACGCGTCGCGCGCGAGGCGCAGGGCTACGCGGCTGAACTCATTCCGGCCGCGCAGGGCCAGGCGCAAAAGCAGCGATTGGAAGCGACCGCCTACAAGCTGCAGGTGATTGGCGCCGCGGAAGGCGAGGCGGCGCGCTTCGCGCCGATTGCGGCGGCGTACGCACGGGCACCGGCTGTGACGCGCACCCAGATGTACCTCGAAACGATCGAGGATATTCTGGCGCACTCGCACAAAATCATCATCGACGGCAAGGGCGTCAACACCCTGTTGTTGCCGCTCGACAAGCTGGGCAGCGCCGGCGCGCTCAAAGCCGCCGGTGTGCGGGGCATCATTGATGTTTCCGCAACCGCACCGTCTGCAGCCGGCGCAGCGGCTGCGGCCGCGCCGCTGCCGCCAGCCGCAGCGGCGCCCGCCGACGATGAGCGCGGTCGCGAGCGGGAGCTGCGCAAATGAACGACCGGTTGCTGGCGCCCGTTGCTGTGGTCGTTGCGTTGCTGGTGGTCGCTGCCTTGAGCGTATTCGTCGTCGGCGAGAACGAATTTGCGGTCCGCACGCGTTTCGGCCAGGTGCAACAGGCCGACTACGCCGCGGGCCTGCACTGGTGCTGGCCGTTCGAGCGCATCGAGCGTGTCGACCGGCGCGTGCTGGCGCAACGATTGCAGGGGGAGTCATTCATCGATGCCGCGCAGCAGGGCTTGTCGGTGGACATCGATATGAGCTGGCGCGTGCGTGATGCCGCGATCTACCTGCACGCCGGCGCCAGCTCCAGCGCTGAAGCGGCCGTGGCCGCGCGGCTCGCGGATGCGCTGCGCAGCAGGCTCAAGGCGAAGTACGCGCAGATGTCGCTGGCGCAGATCCTCACCGCACCGCGCGGCGGCGTGTCGGATGAGTTGATTGCGCAGCTCGCCCCTGCGGCCACCGGCCTCGGCGTGGAGATCATCGACGCGCGCGTCAAGCGCATCGATCCGACCGACCAGGTGGCGAACGCCATCTACGCGCGCATGCAGGAGGCCTACACCGTGCAGGCACGCGAGTTGCGCGCCGAAAGCACCGCCGCGGCCGATCGGGTACGCGCCGAGGCGGACCGCAACCTGGCTGAGATCACGGCGACTGCCAATCGCGAAGCGCAGCGTCTGCGCGGCGAGGGCGATGCGCAGGCGGCGGCGATCCGGGCCCGCGCCTACGGCGCCAATCCAGAGTTCGCCGCGTTCTACCGTTCGCTCCAGGCCTATCGCAACGCGCTGGGCCGTGATGGCGACATCCTGGTCGTGCAACCCGACGGCGAGTTCTACAAATATCTCCGCAGCCCGGCGCGGCACTGAGCAGCACGGTGCAACTGAACTGGGCAGAATTGTGCGCGGGGCTGGCGATTGCCTCGGTGCTGGAGGGCATGCTGCCGTTCCTGAGCCCGCCGGCGATGCGGCGCCTGTTGCAGCGGCTGCTCGCACTGGACGATCGCGAGTTGCGTCTGGGCGGGCTGTTCAGCATGCTGGCAGGACTCGTCATTCTTTATCTCGTGCGCTAGGAATCGCCATGGGTCGTTTTGTCATTGTGATCGGCACCCAGTGGGGCGATGAGGGCAAGGGCAAGATCGTCGATCTGCTCACCGAGCGCGCCAGCGCGGTCGCGCGTTTCCAGGGCGGACACAACGCCGGCCACACGCTGGTCATCGGTGGCAAGAAAACCATCCTGTCGCTGATTCCGTCCGGGATCCTGCGCGAGGGCGTGCGCTGCCTGATCGGCAACGGCGTGGTGATCTCGCTTGAAGCATTGTTCCGCGAGGCGCAGATGCTGATCGACCAGGGGGTGCCGGTGTTCGAGCGGCTGCGGCTGTCGCCCTCCTGCCCGCTGATCCTGCCCTCGCACATTGCACTCGACGTTGCGCGCGAGCAGGCGCGCGGCGCCAACGCGATCGGCACCACTGGCAGAGGAATTGGCCCGGCCTACGAGGACAAGGTCGCGCGCCGCGCCGTGCGGGTGGCCGATCTGTTCCAGCGCGAGCGCTTCGCCGCCAAACTCGGCGAGGTGCTCGATTTCCACAACTTCGTGCTGCAGCGCTATTTCAACCTGCCAGCCGTCGATTTCCAGCGCACGCTGGATGAACAACTCGGCTACGTCGACCGCCTCAGGCCGCTCCTGCTCGATGTGACCGGCGAGCTTGCCCGGCTCCGTACAGCCGGCGCCAACGTGCTGTTCGAGGGCGCGCAGGGCGCGATGCTCGATGTCGATGTCGGCACCTATCCCTTCGTGACCTCGTCCAATACCACTGCTGGTGGTGCGGCCACTGGCACCGGATTGGGTCCGCGCTATTTCGATCACGTGCTCGGTATCGTGAAGGCTTATGCAACGCGCGTTGGCGCCGGGCCGTTCCCGACCGAATTGTTCGACGAATACGGTGATCATTTCTCGCGCGTGGGCCACGAGTTCGGTTCCGTGACCGGGCGGCGCAGGCGTTGCGGCTGGTTTGATGCGGTGGCGCTGCGGCGAACCGTGGTCAACTCCAGTGTCACCGGCCTGTGCATGACCAAGCTCGATGTGCTCGACGGGCTGGACACGATTCAGATCTGCACCGGCTATCGCATCGACGGGAAACTCCGTGACGAGCCACCGGTGTTTGCCGATGCCTTTGCCGACGTCGAACCTGTGTACGAAGAGCTCCCAGGCTGGAAGGATTCGACCGCCGGAATTCGCGAATACGGCGAGCTGCCTGAAGCTGCGCGCGGTTACCTCGAGCGGGTGCAGAAACTGGTCGGCGTGCCACTTGACTTAATCTCGACTGGCCCCGATCGCGACCACACCATCGTGCTGCGGCCGCAGTTCGAGGACTGAGCGCCCGACGGCTCAAGGGCGCAACCGGACCTGCGTCTGCTTTGTGGGTGCCGGCGGAGTCCAAACCCGCGTTTTTCCTTAAGATCTTCCGCGCGGGAGCGATAAGCAGGACAGGTGCCACAGCCGCGGACCTTAAACAGTCCGCCGGAATCGCAATGGAAGACCGTGCGGACGAGGCGGCGGAGCAGAACCGCAGCATCGCCCAGACAATCAGGCCAAATCCGGGGCCGGCGCAGGCCTTGCCTAGCGAAGCCGCGCGCCTGTTCAATTCGCTCGTGGCGCAGCTGGTGGGCTTCGTATATCGCTGCTGCGACGATGAGCAATGGACGATGGAATACGTCAGCAGCGGATTCCAGTTGCTGACCGGGCGCACACCCGAGGACCTCGTTGGCAATCGCGTCATCAGCTACAACGAGCTGATTCACCCGGATGACCGCGAGCGAGTCGCGCAGTTCTGTGGCACCAGCAAGGAAGTGGGCGGGCGCATCTGGACCGAATACCGCCTTTGCCATGTTGATGGCTCGGTGCACTGGGTCTCGGAGCGCGCCGTTCGCGTCTACGACCAGTCCACCTCGACATGGAAATGGGAAGGTTTCATCGAGGACATCACCGACGGCAAGCGCGCCGAGCAGGCGCTAAACGAAGCCAACGAACGCTACCAGAGCATCTTCGAGAACGCGCTCGAGGGTATTTTCCAGGTGACGCCGGATGGCCGGCTGCTCGTGGCAAATCCGGCCATGGCGCGCATGTTCGGCTACAGCTCGCCGGCGGAATTGCTGTCCGAGCTGCGCGACATACCGCGTCAGCTGTATGTCGAGCCGGAACGGCGCGCCGACTACCGCCGCCAGCTCGACGCCGACGGTTCGGTCAGCAACTTCGAATTCCAGGCCTTTCGCAAGAACGGCGAAGTCATCTGGGTGTCGGAGAACGCGCACGTGCGGCGCAACCCCGTCGATGGTTCGATCTATTACGAGGGAACGCTCGAGGACATCACCGACCGGCGCGTCTACCAGGCGCAGATCGAGCGCCAGGCGAACTACGACGCGCTCACCGGGCTCGCGAACCGCACGCTGCTCAACAGTCGGCTGCACCAGGCAATCGGGCGCGCCGCCGAGATCTCCAGCGAGATTGCCGTCGTGTTCATTGACCTGGACCAGTTCAAGTTCATCAACGACACTTACGGCCACGCGCTCGGCGACGGTCTGCTGCAGAGCATGGCCGACCGGCTGCGCTCCTGCGTGCGCGACAGCGACACGGTCGCGCGCCAGGGCGGCGATGAGTTCGTGCTGCTGCTGCAGGGTTATCGGCCGCCGGATCTGGCCGGCGTGGTGCAGCGGCTGCACGCCGCGATCGCATTGCCGTGGCGTTCGGGGCGGCGCGAGTTCCATGTCACCAGCAGCATCGGCGTGGCTGTGTATCCGAGTGATGGCGACAGTGCGGACGTGCTGCTGCGCAACGCCGACGCCGCNNTCGAGGCGCTGCTGCGCTGGACACATCCGGAACTGGGTTCCGTGCCAGTGCTCGAATTCATCGAGATCGCCGAGGACACCGGTCTGATCGTGCCGATCGGCCGCTGGGTGCTGCACACGGCCTGCGCGCAGGCGCGCGAATGGCAGTTGGCAGGGCTGCCGCCGATCGTCGTGTCGGTCAACGTCTCGCCGCGCCAGTTTCGTGAAGGCAGCATCGTCGAGACGATCGCCGAGGCGCTGAGGGTTACGGGCCTGGAAGCGCGCCATCTGCAGATCGAGCTGACCGAGGGCCTGGCCATGCACGGCGCCGAAAAGTACGTCGAGATGCTCGGCCGCATCAAGGCGCTCGGCGTGCAGATCGCGGTCGATGATTTCGGCACCGGTTATTCGAGCCTCAGCTACCTGAAGCGCTTTCCGGTCGACCAGCTCAAGGTCGATCGCTCGTTTGTCGTCGATCTGGCCACCGATCCCGACGACGCGGTAATCGTGCAGGCGATCATCGCGCTCGGCCACAAGCTGAACCTGCGCGTGGTCGCCGAAGGTGTCGAGACCACCGAGCAGCTCGAGTTCCTGCGCGAGTCAGGGTGCGATGAAATGCAGGGCTACCTGTTTGGCCGGCCGATGATCGCCGGAGATTTCGCCGCGCTGCTCGAGAGCCAGGATTTCGGGCAATACGCGCAGTTGCGCCAGGCCTGACGCTGGGCCTGGCGCGCGCCAGCAGCGGGGCGGAGTATCATTGCGCCCAGCCAATACCACCTCGGTGGACCATGACCAAGCCTCCTTCGGCGCCGACGCGCGGACAGCTGGAACTGCGCGGCGCCTACGAGCACACCGCGCCGGACTACACCGTCGAACAGCGCTGGGAAGACTACAGCGCAGACGAGCACGAAGTCTGGCGCACTCTGTACACGCGCCAGCGCTCGCTGCTAGAGCGCTACGCCGCGCCGGAAGTGGTGGCGGGCCTGGGCGCTGTCGGCGCCGATGAACACGCCATCCCGCGCTTTGCCGTGGTCAACGCACTGCTGCGGCCGCTCACCGGCTGGCGCATCGTCGCGGTGCCGGGGCTGATTCCGGAGGAGCATTTCTTCGCGCACCTGGCCGCGCGCAGTTTTCCGGTCTCGGTGTGGATCCGCAAACCGCACGAGCTCGACTATCTGTCCGAGCCCGACCTGTTCCACGATTTCTTCGGCCACGTGCCGCTGCTCGCCAACCCGGTGTTCGCGCGCTTCATGCAGGCCTACGGCGTGGCCGGCCAGAAGGCGCAGGCGCACGCCGCCGTGCCGCTGTTGGCGCGGGTCTACTGGTACACGGTGGAATTCGGCCTGTTGCGCACCGCGGCGGGGTTGCGCGCCTACGGGGCCGGCATCCTTTCCTCGAAGGGTGAAACCGTGTACGCGGTCGAAAGCGCCGAACCGAATCGCATCGCCTTCGAGCTCGAGCGCGTCATGCGCACTGACTACCGGATCGATGCCTATCAACGCATGTACTTTGTCATCGACAGCTTCGAGGAGCTGTTCGAGGCGAGTTACGGCACCGACTTCGGCCCGCTGTACGACCGCATCGGCAAAGCCCCAGGCATTGCGCCGGAAACGCTGCTGGCGACGGATCGGGTGCTGACCCGCGGCAGTGCCGTATGATTGCCGACATGGCACCCGAGGCAGGTCTTAAGCCGATGAACGCAAGCAACAACCCGATGGGCACCGACGGCTTCGAGTTCGTCGAGTACACGGCGCCCGATCCCGACGCGCTGCGTGCACTGTTCGAAAGGATGGGCTGCCACGCGGTGGCGCGGCACCGCTCCAAGAACGTGACGCTGCACCGCCAGGGCGACATCAACTTCCTGATCAACGCCGAGCCGAACAGTTTCGCGCAGGCGTTCGCCCGCGATCACGGCGGCTCGATCTGCGCGATGGGCTTTCGCGTGCGCGATGCAGCGCTGGCCTACAAGCGCGCGCTCGAGCTGGGCGCCGAGCCCGGCCCCACGACAGCGGGCCCGATGGAGTTGAATATTCCCTCGATCCGCGGCATCGGCGGCAGCCTGATCTACCTGGTTGACCGCTACGGCGCCGACAGCATCTACGACGTCGATTTCCGGCCAACCAGCACGCCGGCCGACGACGCGGGACCTGGCTTGCAGCTGATCGATCACCTGACCCACAACGTGCAGCGCGGCAACATGGACCGCTGGGCGGGCTTCTACGAGCGCCTGTTCAATTTCCGCGAGGTCCGCTACTTCGACATCGAGGGCCGCAAGACCGGCCTGTTCTCGCGCGCCATGACCAGCCCCTGCGGCAAGATCCGCATCCCGATCAACGAATCGCGCGACGACAAGTCGCAGATCGAGGAATACCTGCGCGAGTACCGCGGCGAGGGCATCCAGCATATCGCCCTCTCTACAAGCGACATCTACCGCACGGTGGACCGGCTGCGCGACAACGGCGTGGTGTTCCAGGATACGCCCGACACGTACTACGAAGGCGTGGACGCCCGCGTCACGGGCCACCAGGAGCAGATCGCAGAGCTTAAGCAGCGGCGCATCCTCATCGATGGCTCGGCGAAAGACGGCATCCTGCTGCAGATCTTCACCACCAATGTCATCGGGCCGATCTTCTTCGAGATCATCCAGCGGCGCGGCAACGAAGGCTTTGGCGAAGGCAATTTCCAGGCGCTGTTCGAATCCATCGAGCTCGATCAGATCCGGCGCGGTGTCGTGTGAGCCGGTTGCGGCTATTCAGCTACTGGCGCAGCTCGGCATCACACCGGGTGCGCATCGTGCTGCANNGGTGAGCAATACAGCGCCGCCTATCGTGCGCTGAATCCGCAATCGCGCGTGCCGGCGCTGGAAACCGCCGACGGCGTACTGACGCAGTCGATGGCCATTATGGAATGGCTGGAGGAAACCTACCCCGAACCGCCGCTGCTGCCGCGCGCGGCGGGCGAGCGGGCGCGGGCGCGGGCGATGGCGCAGATCATGGTTGCCGACGTGCAGCCACTGCAGAACACGTCGGTGACGCGCTACCTGCAGGAGAAATTTCACCAGGACGATGCGGCCGTCGAGGCCTGGCGGCGCTCCTGGGTGGCGCGCGGACTCGCGGCGCTCGAAGCAATGCTGGTGCGCGCTCCGCCGGGCGATTACTGCGTCGGCGCGCGTCCGTCGCTGGCCGACGCCTGCCTGCTGCCCCAGTGCGCCAGCGCGCGCCGCTTCGGGATCGATACCGCGAGCTTCCCGCGCATTGCCCGCATCGAGAAAGCGTGCAACGCTACCGCCGCCTTCCAGCGCGCGGCACCCGAGCAGCAGCCGGACGCGGCGGCCTGAAGGAGCGAGGCGGCGATGAAGAATTACATCCGGTATCCGAAGGTCGAAGGCGATGCGAGCCGCCAGGCGCACGCCGACCTGCCGCGTGGCACTTACGAACGCGAGATGAGCAAGGAAGGCTTTTTCGGCCCGGCGAGTTTTTTCTATCATCGCCATCCGCCCACCGCATGGAGCCGTTTCGAGGGTCCGTTGCGGCCGCACGCCTTCGACCTGACCAAGCTCGGCGCGGCGCCGGCCTCGGCGTGGGACGCACCAGTGATCCTCTCCAACGCCCATTGCCAGATGCGCTACTGGGATCCGGTTGGCACGATGGACCACCTGGTTCGCAATGCCGATGGCGACCAGTTGCTGTTCGTGCACCGCGGCGCGGGTGAGCTGTACTGCGATTTCGGCCATCTGTCGTTTGCGCCCGGCGACTACATCGTATTGCCGCGCGGCACGATGTGGCGTCTCGAGTGCAGCGCTGCGGCCGCGATCCTGATGATCGAGGCGACTAACAGCACGTTCATGCTGCCTGAGAAAGGCCTGCTCGGCCCACATGCCTTGTTTGATCCCGCGATGCTAGACGTGCCGGTCATGGACGCGGCGTTCCGCGCGCAGCAGGGCGAACGTGAATGGCGCGTGCGCATCAAGCGCCGCGGGCTGGAATCGATCGCGACCTTTGCGTTCAACCCGCTCGATGCCACCGGCTGGCATGGCGACCTCGCTGCCTGCCGCATCAACGTGCGCGATTTCCGTCCGGTGATGAGCCATCGCTATCATCTGCCGCCGTCGGCGCACACCAGCTTCGTCGCCAACCGTTTTGTCGTGTGCACTTTCGTGCCGCGCCCCTTCGAGACCGATCCGGGCGCGATCAAGGTGCCGTTCTTCCACAACAACGACGACTACGATGAAGTGATCTTCTATCACGCCGGCGATTTCTTCAGCCGCGACA
The DNA here is from genome assembly GCA_003162555.1 of Gammaproteobacteria bacterium. Lineage (GTDB taxonomy): Bacteria > Pseudomonadota > Gammaproteobacteria > Steroidobacterales > Steroidobacteraceae > FEN-1191. The sequence goes on from PMNQ01000251.1 coordinate 9,059, forward strand.
ACATTCACCCCGGCATGGTCAGCTACCACCCTTGCGGTTTCACGCACGGCCCGCACCCCAAGGCGCTCGAGCGGATGCTGGTGCAGTCGAAGCCGGCCACGGATGAAGTAGCCGTGATGGTCGATTGCCGCGATTCGCTGGAGATCGGCGCGGCCGCGGCGCGCGTCGAATGGGCCGGATACGTCGATTCCTGGCAGGGTGGGGCGCCCGGAGCCGGCGGCCGCAAGTAGAATCCTTAAGCGTGAAGCTTGCCAGCCTGAAGAGTGGGCGCGACGGGCGCCTGGTGGTGGTCAGCCGCGACCTGGCGCGTTGCGTGACGGTGCCCGAGATCGCCTCGACGATGCAGCAGGCGCTCGATCGCTGGGAGGCTCTGGCACCGCAGCTTGAGGCTGTGGCCGACAAGCTCAACCGCGGCCGCGATGGTGAGGCTTTTCCCGCTGGCTCAGGCGGCGTGGCCGCACCACTCCCGCGCGCCTATCAATGGGCCGACGGTTCGGCCTACGTCAACCACGTCGAACTGGTGCGCAAGGCGCGCGGCGCCGAAATGCCAGCCTCGTTCTGGACCGATCCGCTTGTTTATCAGGGCGGGAGCGATGATTTTCTCGGAGCGGCCGACGAGGCGCGATTCCCGTCCGAGGATCTGGGCATCGACCTGGAGGCCGAAGTGGCGGTCATCACGGGCGATGTGCCCATGGCTACCACCGCCGAGCAGGTGCGTGCGAGACGCCATATCCGTTTGCTGATGCTGGTGAATGACTGGACGCTGCGCAATCTCACGGCGCCCGAACTCGCCAAGGGTTTCGGCTTCTACCAATCCAAGCCCGCCACCGGTTTCTCGCCCGTCGCCGTCACGCCCGATGAGCTGGGCGCCGCCTGGGACGGTGGCAAGGCGCTGCTGCCGCTGACCAGCCACGTGAACGGCCAGCTGCTGGGCGCGCCCGAGGCCGGAGTCGACATGACCTTCGATTTTCCCGCGCTCATTGCACACTGCGCACGCACCCGTAACATGGGTGCTGGCACGATTGTCGGCTCCGGTACAGTTTCAAATCTTGAGCGTGTACGGGGATCTTCATGTCTGGCCGAAAAGCGCATGCTGGAGCAGATTGCGACTGGTCAGCCGGTCACGCCGTTCCTGAAGTTTGGTGATCGCGTGCGCATCGAAATGCTGGACCGCGCCGGCGCCACGATCTTCGGCGCTATCGACCAGCGCGTGGCACGCGTTTAGCATTAGGCAGGCATGAGCACCTATTCCAGTTTCCTGAATCCGCGCCTGTGGGACGAATCGGCGGTGATGCTGGTGCGTGTCTTGGGCACACTCGTGCTCGCCTGGCTCGCGCAGCGCCTGACGGCACGGTTGCTGCGCGCCTTCCGCAGCCGCATCGCCCCGCTTATCGCCGATGGCGAGGACGCGCGCCGCGCCGAGACGCTGGCACGCGTCACGCGCCACCTGGCGAACGTGATCATCTGGCTCATCGCCGGAATGCTGATCCTGAGCGAAGTGGGCATCTCGGTGGCGCCGATCCTCGGCGCGGCCGGCGTCGTCGGCCTGGCGGTCGGGTTCGGCGCGCAGAGCCTGGTGAAGGACTACGTGGCAGGTTTTTTCCTGCTGCTCGAGAATCAGGTGACCAAGGGTGACGTGGTCGAAATCGCCGGCAAGACAGGCGAGGTCGAGGATGTGACGCTGCGCTACGTGCAGCTGCGCGACTACGGCGGCAACGTCTATTTCGTTCCCAATGGCCTGATCACTGTCGTGACCAACATGAGCCGCGGCCACGCCTATGCGGTCGTCGAAGTGGGCGTCGCGCCGGGCGCCATGCTCGAACGCGTGTACGACGCCTTGCGCACCGTGGCGCAAGGGCTGCGCGCCGATCCCGCCTTCAGCGCGGCGATCGAGGGCGGGCTGGAAATCTCCGGCGTCGACCGGCTGGATGGCACGGCAGTCGTCGTGCGCAGCCGCCTCAAGGTGCGCGTGCTGGAACAGTGGCGCGTGCGCTGGGAATTCCTGCAGCGCCTGAAGTTGGAGTTCGAGCGCCAGGGGATCGAGTTGCCGCGGCCACAGGTCACCATCGCCAGCCGCTGAGGCGGCTCACCCGGTTAGGCTGTTCAGCCGGACGGCAGATCGAAGACCAGCACTTCGGCGTCGCGGCCATTGCGAAGGTCGATCAGAGGCTCATCCGTCAGCATGGCGCCGTCGCCGGGCTGCAGCCGCTGGCCATTGAGCTCGAGCGAGCCGCGCGCTACCTGCACGTAACCCAACCGGCCGGCCTCCAGCGTGTGCCGTGCCTGTTCATCGTCGTCGAACAATCCGGCGTACATGCGCGCATCCTGGTGGATGCGGAGCGAGTCTTCGGCGCCGTCACCCGAGGCGACCAGGCGCAGCCGGCCGCGCTTGTCCGCCGCGGCGTAGTTGCGTTGTTCGTACTCGGGGGCGATGCCGCGCACATCCGGGATGATCCAGATCTGCAGGAAGTGCACGAGTTGCGCGCTCGAGTAGTTGAACTCGCTGTGGCGCACGCCGCGGCCCGCACTCATGCGCTGCACGTCGCCGGGACGGATCACCGAGCCCGTGCCCATCGAATCCTTGTGTGCGAGTTCGCCCTCGAGCACGTAGGAGATGATTTCCATGTCAGCGTGCGCGTGCGTGCCGAAGCCCTGGCCGGCACTGACGCGATCCTCGTTGATGACACGGAGCGGACCGAAATGCGTGTGGGCAGGATCGTGGTAATCCGCGAAGGAAAAGCTGTGCCAGGAGTCGAGCCAGCCGTGGCTGGCGTGACCGCGTTCGGCCGCCGGTCGCAGGATCATAAATCGATCAGGCCCCAGGGAAGCTCTACACAGGTGGCGTGGAGCGCGTTGGCGCTGTAACAGCCGGATACCAGGCGCGACCGACGATGTGTGGTTATTCCACATGAGGATGGAGCAACGCCGTAGCCGGATGTTACAGCGCCAACCCCTTGGGGCCTGACGGATTTTGCTTCTGGCTTCGTTACTCCTCCCTCATGTATCACGATACACCTCGGTCGTCGCGCCTTGCCAGAAGCAAAATCCGTCTTGGCCGCGCCCACGCCACCTGTGCAGAGCTTCCCTAGACCGGCTTGAGCTGCCCGGCGCGCACCGGCAGCAGGTTGACCGACACGCTGAAGCGGCGCATTTCCTCCGGCTGCAGCACGCCGACGCCGACCACCTGGCGTGAGATCTGCTTGCCGTGCTCATCTGCGATCGACAGCACGACGCAGAACTCGCAGGGTTCATCCGGCTCCTTGTGGCGCACCGTGCCCTCGACCTGCAGCGCGGCATAGCCGGTCTGCGCCGCAGGCGCCGTCGGCACGTTGAAGCGCAGGTGATGCTGGCAGGCCGGGCAGATGCTGGCGCTCGCCAGCACCGTCGATTTGCAGTGCGGGCAGTTCCGCGTATTCCCCAGCGCCGCGGGGCGCGCCGCGCTCATGTGGACTGGCCGTTGCCTTTGTTGTCGCTGCGCCCGTTCGTGCCCGCGCCATCGCCCCAGCCAAACTCGACGTGTCCGCGCATGCGCGAACCCGAGGCGACGGTTATCGTGTCGGCCTTGACGTCGCCGACCACGACACCTGAGGCTGTCACGTCAACGTGACGGGCGCCGATGTTGCCGGTGAGTTCGCCGCTGACGGTCACCGTGCCGGCGCGCACCTCGCCCTGGTGCTTGGCGCCGGGCTCGATGCTCAGATTGCCCTCGACGTTCACGTCGCCCTTGAACTGGCCCGCGATGCGCACGTGGCCGGTGCCGCTGATCTTGCCTTCGATCGCCAGGCCTGAAGAGATCAGCGACTCCTTCAGATCGGTGCGCGCGGCTGAACGCGGCGGCGACGTGGCTGCTGATGCCGCTTCCGCGGCAGCACGGTCAAAGGTGGCGCGGGGCGCTGCCTCGGCCGGCTTGGGGCTGGTGGAGGCCGTCGCCGGTACCGGCGCGGGGGAGGGGGCGGTGACTTCTTTCCATAAGGCCATGGTCTTAGCTCCCGGTGTGCGAGGTGGGTCCCCAACCTTACACCTCGTAAGGGGTGCAGCGTAGTGTCTTTGGGCGCCGACACGCCGGTCAGGAGGCTCGCAGACTCTATCTAAGGTGCAGCTAATACAGTTGACCGGCATCGCGGGTAAACTCCCCCGTCAATGGCCACCTCAGCCAAATCAAAAGGCAGCCGCGCGAGGACTAAAGGCGCCCGGCGCCCGGTTCGCGCGGCGGCGCGGGCCGTTCCCCGGCCTGACATTCACGGCCGGCAGGCTGCAATCGAGCGGGCCAAGCTCGATTGGGAGAGTACCGCCGACGCGCTCGCGGAGCTGGTATGCCTGCTGGGCGGCGACGGCGAGCTCATGCGCACTAATCGCGTGGTCGAAGACTGGTCGCTGGGCACTGTTTCCGGAGTGCTCGGCAAAAACGCGCACACTGTCCTGCATCCGGGCTGCCGCAATACGCGCTGCAGTATTGCCGGTTTCCTCAAGCACGCGCTCGACGAGATCCGCCGCGGTACCCGCCGCCAGTTCGAATTGCAGGATTCTATCGGGGCGCGCTTTGTGCACCTGACCGTTCGCCCGATGCGCGGGCGCCCAACCACGGGGTCGGAGCGCGGCGACGCGCGTGCCGTGTTGGTGGTCACCGACCAGAGCGCGCTGCACCGCGCGCGCGATGAACTCGAGCGGCTCAATTCCAGCCTCGAGGATCGGGTGCGAGCCCGCACCCAGGCGCTTGCCGACGCCAACCGCGACCTGCGCAACGAGATCATCCGCCGCGAGCAGGCCGAGGTCGCGCTGCGCGGCTCGCGCAACGAGCTGGTGGCGCTGTCCGAGCAGCTGATCGGTGCGCAGGAGGGCGAACGCAAGCGCATCGCACTGGAACTGCACGATTCAGTAGGCCAGTCGCTGAGCGCGGTGAAATACACACTGGAGCGCGGCATGGAGTTGCTGCGCCAGCCGCGGCTCGGCAATCCTGCGGCGGTATTTCAGCTTGCCGTGCGGCGAATCCAGGAAACCGCAGAGAGCATCCGCTCGATCTCAATGAACCTGCGGCCAAAGATTCTCGATGATCTTGGTGCGGCTTCCGCGGTGCAATGGTTTTGCCGGGACTTTGCCGAAATCTATCCCTCTATGACCGTGGCCACCGAGCTCGGTGTCAGCGATGGTCAGGTTCCGGATCGCCTGGCGACTGTCGTTTATCGCAGCGTTCAGGAGCTGCTCAACAATGTCGCCAAGCACTCGGACGCAAAGCACGTGGCGGTGAAACTTGCCATGGACGAGAGCAGGCTGTTTCTCGAGGTGCGCGACAACGGCGTTGGCTTCGAGAAGGCGACGCCCGAGTCGCGCCGGCACGGCTCCGGATTGCGCAACCTGCGCGAGCGCGCGCAGATGACCGGCGGTCAGTTCAGCATCACACTGGCCCCGGGCCGCGGCACGCTGGCCCAGCTCAGCTGGCCGCTGGCGGATGTCGACCGTGCGGTCGCGCGGGTCGCGCGCGTCTGACTACGATTCGTGATAGATAAGGGTGTGATCACCGATCACGATCTTGTCATCCGGCATCAGTTGGTGCATGCGGCGCTTCTGGCCGTTCACGAGTATGCCGTTGGTGCTGCCCAGGTCTTCGACGAAGGTCTGATCGGCTGTGGTGATGAGCTGGCAATGGCGGCGACTCACGACCTGACTATCCAGGCGCAAGCCCGCGTCTTCGCCGCGACCGACTACAAGTTTGCCCGGCTTCAGCGTAAACCTGCGCAACCGCCGACCGCTTTTCAGCACCTCGAGTTCCGGCGTTACCGCCGGTCGTGGCGACCGTTGGTTGCCTGAACTGCCTGCGTCTGTTGCCAGTCCCGCCTGCGTCTGGCGCGCCGAGAATTCCACCCATTTCAGTTCCTGCACGGCGTCGCGGATCTCGACTATGCCAACCCGCTGCGTGCTGTGTGCCTCGGCGTAGTTCATGGCACTGTCGCACAACACGTTGATGAGCTGTGGCGTGCCGCCGGTGTAGCGCATGATCTCCACCAGCGTGTCGGCTTCGAATAGTGCACGGCCATTGTTGCCAGCCACATTCAGGCGGTAGTCGAGGTAACCGGAGACCTGCGCCTGGTTCAGGCGCGGCAGGCGCAGAGTTCCCGTGAGGCTCACGGGGAATCCCTGTGTCTCGAGTGCCGCCAGTGACTTCGACAGTTCGGGCTCGCCGGCGAGTACGATCAGCGCTGCCGACGCTCGCGTGGCCAGTTCCACAAGCGCGCGCAACATATGGCCAGGTGCACGATGTGCTTCGTCGACCAACACCAGCACGGTGCGGCCCTGGCGGGCTTCCTCGACCATGAATCCCGCCAGGCGCGTGGCCGGAAGCGAAACACCGTCGGCTGGCGGGGCGAGGCCGAACTGTTCACAAAGCGCTTCCAGCAGCTCTGCGGCCGTGAGGTTTGGCTGCTGAATGCGCGCCACGGGCATGGCACCCTGGTATTCCCGGGCGAGTGCATGGAGCAGGGTGGTCTTGCCTGTTCCGGGTTCGCCGAGCAGGCATAGCAGTCCATGGCCACCGGTCACGGCGGCGCGCAGGGCCTCGAGGGCCGGTCCGGCTTCGCTGTCCAGGAACAGGAATTCGGGGTCCGGGCGCAGCCTGAAGGGGAGCTTTCTGAGCTTGAACCAGTCTTTATACACGTAATACGGGATCCTTCTGTCCGATCATACCCGCAGGGCATCCAAGGGTAATAAATCTATCTAAATCACTCTGTTGACGCCGAAAACTAAGGTATCACGGCTGGCAGAGCGCATGCCGGGACATAACCATGTCTTCGGCTACGGAGTTTGCCTACCTTACGGTGGGGGTAGGGTCTCGTAGAGTGAGCGCATGACAAGCCGGGCCGTCTCCTGCGTGCTGGTACTGGCGCTGGGCGCTTTTGCACCCCTTTGCCGGGCGGATATTTATGCGTATACCGACCTGTCGGGCACCACTCATTTCAGCAACGTACCGAACGACGCGCGTTACAGGTTGATCGTGCGCGCCCCGGTGGAGACGCCGGCCGGTGTACCGGCGGACGCCCGTCGGGCCGCGGCCTGGCTGGCCCGCTCTGCCGACTACGACGCCGCCATTGCCCGCGCCGCCGATGCGGCCAAGGTGCAGGCGGAACTGGTGCGTGCCGTAATCGTCGTGGAGTCTGGATTCAATCCACGCGCCATTTCGCGCCGCGGAGCCGTGGGGCTCATGCAGTTGCTGCCAACCACCGCGCGCCGCTACGGCGCCTTCAATGCATTCGACCCGGAGCAGAACCTTCACGCCGGTGCCCGCTACCTGGCCGATCTGATTGCGCGCTATGGCAAGGACAAGCTCGAACTGGTGCTCGCGGCATACAACGCTGGCGAGAATGCGGTCGAGCGCTACGGCCGGCACGTCCCACCGTACAAGGAAACGCGCGCCTATGTGCCCAACGTGCTGCGCATGTACCGGGCCCTGCTGGTGCAATCGGCTGAGTCCGGCGCAGGAACCGAATCATGAAACGCATCCCCCTCAGACGCTGGTCCGCTGGATTTACGCTGCTCGAGCTGCTGGTCGTGATGGTCATCATCGGCCTGCTGGCAGGCTTCGTGGCGCCGCGCTATTTCGCGCAGGTGGGCAAATCGCAGGTCAAGGCAACGCGCGCGCAAATTGATGCGCTCGACAAGGCGCTCGACCAGTACCGAATTGACGTTGGCCACCTGCCGACCACTGAACAGGGGCTCGCGGCGCTCAATACCGCGCCACAGGGCGAGCAGAACTGGGCCGGTCCGTACCTGAAGAAGGAAGTGCCGCTCGATCCCTGGGGCAATCCCTATATCTATGCCGAGCCGGGCACGCACAACAACGATTTCGACCTCATGTCTTACGGCAAGGACGGCCGCCAGGGCGGAACAGGCGAAGCGGCCGACCTGGGGAATTGGTAACCCGTGCGCTTCCGGGTCAAAGCGATGAGCGGAGTGCACGATGTGCTCTCCTATGCGCTCGATGCCGTCGACGAGTCGGATGCGCGCCGCCAGGTGGCGGGCGCGGGACTTGCCTTCATCTCCATTGCGCGCGAACGTAGCCTCAACTTCGGCAGCCGCGCGACGCGCATGCCGCTCGTTACTTTCAGCCAGGAACTGGTGGCGCTGCTGGACGCGGGCCTTTCACTGGTCGAGTCGATAGAGACGCTGGCCGAGAAAGAAGCCGCGCTGGCGATCCGCCGCACGCTCGACCAGGTGCTGGTGCGGCTGCGCGAGGGCCAGACCTTTGGCGCGGCGCTGGCTGAGCATCCGCTGAGTTTCCCGACGCTGTACGTAGCTACTGTACGCGCCGCCGAACGGACTGGTGCGCTGCGCGAGGCGCTGACGCGCTACGTCGCCTATCAACAGCAGGTCGATGTGCTGCGCAAAAGCCTGATCAACGCTTCGATCTATCCGGCGGTGCTGTGCGGCGCCGGTTTGCTGGTGGTCGCGTTCCTGATGGGCTACGTGGTGCCGCGCTTCAGCTCGATCTACGAAGACCTCGGCAGCAACCTGCCATTCGCCTCGCGCATGCTGATGCAGTGGGGCCAGTTCCTCGACAAGAATGGCTTCGCTGTGCTCGTTGGCGTTGCCGCCACGATCGCCGGACTGATCTACACGTTCTCGCGCCCCGCGGTGCGTGCCGCGATTGGCCGCCGCATCGCCAGCATACCGGCGCTTGGCAGCCGGCTGCACGTTTACCAGCTCGCGCGCCTTTACCGCACCGTGGGCATGCTGCAGCGAGGTGGCACCCCCATGGTCACCGCGATGCGCATGTCCGCGGGGCTTCTGTCCGCAAACCTGCGCCCCGCCTTCGCCAACGCCATGCAGGCGGTGCGTGAAGGCCGTTCTGTCGGTGACGCGATGGAACAGTACGGACTGACGACGCCGGTCGCGGCACGCATGCTGCGGGTCGGTGAGCGCAGCGGCAACATGGGCGAGATGATGGAGCGCATCGCCGGCTTCTACGACGAGGAACTGTCGCGCTGGGTCGGGCTGGTGACCCGCCTGATCGAGCCGGCGCTGATGAGCCTGATCGGCATCGTCATCGGCGGCATCGTGGTGCTGATGTATTTCCCAATCTTCGAGCTGGCCGGAAGCATCAAATGAGCGCAGCGCCCGACAATTCCAACCTGTTCGGACTGGATGAGGCCCTGCTCACGGCGGCCGTCACCGATTCCCAGGCCAGTGGCCGATCGACGCTCGAGTACCTGGAGGAGCGTTCTGGCCTGGGGCCGGTCGAGCTCACCTCGGCGCTGGCGCGCGCGCTCGACTACCGTGTGCTCACGCGTGCCGATCTGGCGCGGCTCGAACCGGCCTTCGACCTGCTGCCGCCGGCCGACGCCACGCGCCGCACCTGCCTGCTCGCTCGCAGTGGCAAGACACTGCTTGCGGTGATTGCGGATCCGTTCGACGCCGGCACGCGCAGCTGGCTCGAGGTGCGGGTGCCGCAAACGCTGGAATGGGTGCTCGCGCCGCGCGCCGAGATCGCCAGTTATATATCCCGTCATGAACAGGGACTGCGCGCGCTCGATGCGGCTGTGGTGGGCAGCACCTCAGAGGGTTCGACCGGGGGCGCCGTCGACAACCTGTCGCTGGCCTCGATCAGCCAGGACTCCAGTCCGATCGTCAAGCTGGTGCATTCAACGCTGTATGACGCGCTGCGTGCCGGCGCCAGCGACGTGCATCTGGAAACCCTGGCAAATGGCCTGGTGGTGCGTTACAGAATTGATGGCGTACTGGTGCAGATGGCCAGCGTCACCGGTGCCGAAGTTTCGGAGCAGGTGATCTCGCGCATCAAAGTCATGGCGGAGCTCGATATCTCCGAGCGCCGCGTGCCGCAGGACGGGCGCTTCAAGGTGGCCATAGACGGCCGCGCCATCGATTTCCGCGTATCGATCATTCCCAGCGTGTTCGGTGAGGACGCGGTATTGCGCGTGCTCGACAAAAAGTCACTGACGGAGAAAGTGCATGGTTTGACGCTCGAGTCCCTGGGCTTCGACAACGACATGGTGAGCCAGCTGCGGCGACTGTCCAGCCTGCCCTACGGCATGCTGCTCGTCACCGGTCCCACCGGCAGTGGCAAGACCACTACGCTGTACGCTGCCATCTCCGAAACACAAACGGGTCACGACAAGATCGTCACGATCGAAGACCCGGTCGAATACCAGCTGCCAGGGGTATTGCAAATCCCGGTCAATGAGAAGAAAGGCCTGACCTTCGCGCGGGGTTTGCGTTCTATTTTGCGTCACGACCCGGACAAGATCATGGTCGGCGAGATTCGTGACCCGGAGACCGCGCAGATCGCTATCCAGTCGGCGCTGACGGGTCACCTGGTATTCACCACCGTGCACGCCAATAACGTGTTCGATGTCATGGGCCGATTCGTGCACATGGGCGTCGACACCTACAGCTTCGTCGCGGCGCTCAGCGGCATCCTCGCGCAACGCCTGGTACGCATCGTATGTGAACAGTGCGCCGATACCTATACGCCCTCGCGCCGGCTGCTGGAAGAGTCGCACTTGCAGATATCCGCGCATGCTGCTTACGAATTTAGAGTTGGCCGGGGCTGCAAGCATTGCCGCGGCACCGGCTACAAGGGCCGCAAGGCGGTCGGCGAGTTGATGGTGCTGAACGATGAAATCCGCGAGGCGATCATTGCGCGCGCCCCGGTGCGTCAGCTCAAGGAACTCGCGGCGCGCGGCGGCATCCGCCTGATCCGCGAATCCGCGCTCGAACTCGTGCGCCGCGGCGACACCACGCTAGAAGAGGTGAACCGTGTCACCACTATGGCGTGATGAAATCGGCATCTACCTCGCGCCGCACAAGCTGGCGCTGACGCGTCTGGCCCGGGGCGTCAAGCCCAGAAGCGTCGGCGAGGCGAACTGGAGCAACGACCTCGGGGATGACACGCACTGGAGCAATACGCTGAGCGCACTCGACGTGCTGCTCGCCAGGCCTGAATGGCAGGGCGCCGTGGCCCGCGTTGTGATCTCCGACCAGTGGGTGCGCTACGCCATGGTGCCGTTTTCCGATGCCTTGAACGGCGCCGCCGAAAGACAGGCACATGCCCGTCACGTGCTCACCAGTATTTACGGTGAAGTGGTGAGCCAGTGGGTGGTGACGCTGGCCGATTCGCGGCCTGGCCGGGCGCAGGTGGCGTGCGCGCTGCCCTCGAGCCTGCTCGAAGAATTGCAGCTCATGCTTTCGCGTCACCGCATTCCGCTGAAGTCGCTCCAGCCACAGCTGGTCTCTGCGTACAACCACTGGCGTACCCGTCTGCCGGACAGTGGCGCATGGTTCGTGTCCATCGAACACGGCTCACTTGCCGCTGCGCGTCTGGGCAGCGGCAACTGGGACCGCGTGCACAGCGTGCGCATCGGCGCCGATTGGGCCATTGAACTGCGCCGGCTGCAGACCTTCGGTCGCCTCGCAAATACCCAGGCGCAGGAAGGAAGGGTGTACGTCGACGCGCCGACCGCGCTGCGCATCGCGGCCGGCGCCAGCGGCGCTGACCTGGTGTGGCTTGACGAGGAGACCATCGGTGAATCCACCGTTGGCCGGCTCGAATTCCTGCGCAGGCAACAGGCATGAGCGCACCGCAGCTGCAACTGGATTTTGCCGGTACGCGCTCGCGTGGCGGACCATTGGGCGTCGTGATCGCAGTCGTCGGAGCACTATGCCTGACGGGAGTGTTGCTTCAGCAGCACTCGTTGCAAGGGCAGCGTCAAGGTCTCGAATTGCGGCGCGACGCGCTGACCGGGTCACTGCGGCGGGGCCAGAGCGCCGAATCGATAGCCGGACTCAGCTCGCAGACGGCTGAAAAGACGGTGCGGGAACTTGGCACGCCCTGGTCGCAGCTGCTGGCTGAGCTGGAAAGCGCCAGCAGTGATGAGACTGGCAATATTGCCCTGCTGTCGATCGAACCGGATCACGCCAAGCATCGCGTGCGTGTGACCGCCGAGGCGCGCACGCTGGAACTGGCGATTGCCTATGTGCAGCGTTTGCGGAAGGCTGACGTGCTGCATTACCCGATGCTCGAGAGCCACGAGTTGCGGGCCGACGACAAGGATCATCCGGTACGCTTTCAGATCCAGGCCGACTGGAGTGATGCGACATGAGCGCGGGCGAGCTGGAGCGCGCAAAGCCCGGGCCGGCTGAGGAGTCGGCGCACCCGGTAGAAGTGGCATCGCCTGCCAGGGTTGCTGCGCCGCCACTGCCGCACGCTGGCGCGCTGCCGACGGCTCCATCCGCGGCCGTTTCGATGGCCAGTCTCGTCCAGGTCCACGTCAATCGTGCGCTGGCGGAAGCATTTTACCAGGCGCGCCGCGCGGGTTCGGCCATGCTGCTTGGAATCACGGCAGTGTTGCTGGCCGCGACCGTATTCATCGCCAACAACCTGCCGCAGGGCGGTGTTGTCGCCGCGCTCAAGAGCCAGTTGGCTCACCTGGCAACGCCCGTCGGCGGTGCCGCAGTGGTGGGCCCAACGCCCGTCGCAGTCCTGTCGGCGCTTCCGTCGCGAGGTGAAGCGCCGGAGATTGTCGCCAAGATCGTTGAAGAGGCGCGCGCCTCAGGCGTCGAGCTGCCGCGCGGCCAGTACGAGTACGTGCCTGCGCGCGATGGCGTCGCGGCCAGCTACCGGATGACGTTTCCGGTGCACGCGACTTACCCGCAACTGCGGGAATTCATGGATCGCACGCTGGTGGCCATGCCTGCCGTGGCGGTGGAAGGCATGCGCATCGAGCGCAAGGCGGTCGGCGATGAGGGTGTCGACGCCGAGCTCAAGTTCTCGGCCTTTGTACGGAGCGAACCGTAATGGCACTTACAAAACGATTCAAAATATTGTGCCTGCTTGCCGCAATGGTTGCTGCATACGTTGTGCTGTCAAAGCCCGAGCAGGCGGCCGCGCCCGTGGCCGCGGCGTCTGACCGCACGGAGCGCGTTGCAGAGCAGCTGCCCAATGGCGTTGCGGCGCGCGCGACATCGCGCCCCGCGAGAGCGGATGGCAACAGCCTCATGGCCCGGCTCGCGCATCGCGTCGCGGAGAGCAAGGCTGTCGAAGCCTTGTTCCACACCCAGTCCTGGTACGTCGCTCCTCCGCCGCCTCCGCCCGCACCGGTCGTGGTGGTCGTGCCGCCGCCCCCAACGGCGCCGCCCCTGCCTTTCAGCGTGATGGGCAGCTATGCGCGGCCCGGAGACGCCAAGGTCTATTTCTTCACCCGTGGTGATCGCGTATTCGATGTACACATCGGCGACACCATCGACAACACCTACAGCGTGGATAGCGAGGCGAATGGCGTGCTGACGCTGACTTACAAGCCATTGAACATTCAACAGACGCTGGCCGTGGAGGCTTCGAAGTGAAAGTCAAATTTGGCAGGATCGCGCTGGTGCTGATGAGCGCCATGCTCGTGGTCTCCTGCGCGAGCTCGAGACTGCATAGCCAGGGTCTGGACGAATATGACCGCGGATTGTACGAGGCTGGGTTGCAGAAACTGCAGCAGGCGCTCGCCAGCGATCCCGGCAACATGGTTTACAAGCTCGACCTGCAGGGCCGCCGCGAAGAAGCGGTGCAGAAACTCATTGCAGCAGGCGACAAGGCGCGCGCGGCGGGCGACGCGAGTTCCGCGCTGGCTGACTACAAGCGCGTACTGGCCATCGACGGCGGCAATGATCGTGCGGCCAAGGGCGTCAGCGGTGTCGCCAGCGACATGAATCATGCGCAGAATGTTGGCGAGGCACAAAAGAGCTTTGAGCGCGGCGATGTCGACGACGCGAGTACGCTGCTGCGCAGTGTCCTGTCCGAAGATCCCAACTACGCGCCTGCCGTCGCACTGCGAGCCAAAGTCGACGCTGCGCGCGGGCCCATCGCGGTAACACCACGCCTGCACACGCGCGATAACCGGCCTGTGACCCTGCAGTTCCGCGACGCACTGACCAAAATGGTGTTCGAAGTCCTGTCACGCCAGACCGGCATCAATTTCATTTTTGACAAGGACGTCAAGAGCGACGGCAAGACCACGATCTTTGTCCAGGACGTGCCGATCGAACAGGCCATTGACCTGGTGCTGGGCCAGAACCAGCTCGCACGCCAGGTGCTGTCGGAAAACATGGTGCTGATCTACCCGAACACCGCGGCGAAGCAGAAGGATTACCAGGATCAGATCGTCAAGACGTTTTACCTGAACACAGCCACGCCGAAGGACGTCGAGGGCCTGCTGAAGACCGTGCTCGATGCCAAGACCCTGGTGGTGAATGAGCGCGCCAACGCCATCGTGATGCGCGATACCCCTGAAAACGTGCGGATGGCTGAAAAGCTGGTCGCGTCGATAGATATTGCCGAACCGGAAGTCATGCTGGAAGTCGAGGTGCTCGAAATCACCCGCAGCCGCATGCAGCAGCTGGGCATCACCTATCCGACGTCTGCCACGCTGGCGACTCCCACGGGCATGGTCATCAACGATCTGCATCAGCAGAATGGCTCGACGATTTCGGTTACGCCGCTGTCGGTGACCCTGGATGCTCTCAAGACCACGGGCAACTCCAATGTGCTGGCGAGCCCACGCATTCGCGCACGCAACAAGGAAAAGGCCAAGATCCTCATTGGCAGCCGCGTCCCGACCATTACTACGGCCGTGAGTCCAACCGGCCTGGGCAACACGACGATTGCCAATACACAGGTTCAGTACCTGGACGTTGGACTGACACTGGACGTTGAACCCACGATTTATGCGGACAACGATGTCGCGATCAAGATCAATCTGGAAGTCAGCTCGATCGTCAATACTGTGAATGTCGGCCAGACACGCGCCTACGAAATCGGTACCCGTAACGCGACCACACTGCTGCAGCTCAAGGATGGCGAGACGCAGATCCTCGCCGGGTTGATCAAGGACAGCGACACCAGCAGCGCGTCCAAGATCCCGGGCTTAGGCGACATCCCGCTCATTGGCCGTCTGTTTTCAGATCACCACGCTGACAAGGAGAAGACCGAGATCGTATTGTCGATCACGCCGCGAATTATCAGGGCCATGCGTCGGCCGTCGAGCGACACAACGGAGTTCTGGTATGGCACCGAGTCCCGCAGCGGCATGGCGCCGCTTGGCGCAGGTGGGCGGGCGCCAGTCGCGACGCCCGGCGCGCCGACTGCGGCGGGCCCCGCAGTGGGCGTCGTGCCTTCGGCGAGCGTCAGTTCGACCGGGGCGGACACGATCAGCACGATGAGCGATAGCGGTGGCGCTGTGATGAGCGGATCCACTCCCGGAACAGCGCCGGTATCGAGCGGTGGCATGAACGCGGCGCCTACGGCGCGCCTGGCGGCAATCACGGGCATCAGCGATGTACCCACTGCCCGCATGCCCGTTTCCGATGGGCCGGCTCCGAAGCTGGTCACAACGATATCCGGGCCCGGCTCAGTCAAGGTCGGCGATGAATTCACGGTAACACTACAGATGCAGACGGATCAGGCCGTAACCAGGGCGCGCGCGCAGATGCGCTGGGACAGCGCCGCGTTTCAGTTGCAGGGCGGGGACCCGGGCGGCCAGGTGCCCGCTTCGAGTGGTGCCAAAGTGATCGGCCGTGCGGGAGGGGCGCAGATGGATGTAACGTCCTCCGATGATCCGTTGAGCGGGAACGGCGACCTGATCGTATTGAAATTCAAGGCGCTACAGGCCAGGCCGTCGACGGCCATCGCGGCGCAGCTGTCCGTCATGGGCACCTCAGGCACCATAGTGGCTTCCAGCACCCCATCGCCGCTGATGATCAGCGTCGAGAAATAGGCACGCGCCGGCGCACCGGGGTCACGATGTTAAACGGGCGGCGACCGCGCGGTTTTACGCTCATCGAGCTGGTCATCACGGTAGCGATCGTGGGCCTGCTCGCAAGTGCGGCGTTGCCGCTGGCCAGCATGACCATCAAACGCGCCAAGGAAACCGAACTGCGCGCGGCATTGCGCGACATCCGCTCCGCGATTGACGCTTACAAGGATGCCGCCGAACAGGGCAGGGTGGCGGTCGACGCCGACGCTTCCGGTTACCCGCCCGATCTCAGGGTGCTCTATGCGGGCGTCGAAGACGCCACCAGTCCCGACAAGAAGCTGATTTACTTCATGCGCCAATTGCCGCGCGATCCTTTTTTTCCAGATGGCACTGCGCCGGCCGAGGAGACCTGGGGATTGCGCAGCTACGCCAGCCCGCCGGCCGATCCCCAGCCAGGCAGCGACGTGTTCGACGTGCACTCGTTGAGCACCGAAAAGGGCCTGAACGGAGTGGCCTACCGTGACTGGTAAACGTCCACGGGGATTCACGCTGATCGAATTGCTCGTGGTGATGAGCATCATCGGTGTGTTGCTTGCCATCGCCGTGCCGCGTTACTTCAAGACGCTCGAGCGATCGCGCGAAACAGTGCTGCAGCAGGATCTGTCCGTGATGCGTGAGGCCATCGACAAGCACTTCGGCGACTATGGCCAGTATCCTGATTCGCTCCAGGCCCTGGTTGAACGCAAATATATTCGCGCCGTGCCCGAGGACCCCATCAGCAAGCTGCGCGACGCCTGGACCCCTGAAGTATCCGACGATCCCGACCATCCCGGAATCAAGGACGTGCACAGCGCATCCGAAGGCACTGGCGCCGATGGCCGACCATTCAAGGAATGGTAGTCGTATGCCTGGCGGCGATCACCAGCGCGGTTTCACTTACATCGGCCTGTTGTTCGCCGTGGCTATACTGGGCATTACGCTGGCTACGGTCGGCATAGTCTGGAGCACGCAGATTCGCCGCGAGAAAGAGTCCGAATTGCTGTGGATCGGTGATCAGTACCGGGACGCGATCGGCAGGTATCGCGCGGCCGGTGGGCAGTACCCGCAGGAATTGTCCGATCTGGTCGAGGACAAACGTTTTCCTCTGGTGCGTCGGTACCTGCGAAAATTGTTTCCTGATCCCATGACGGGGCAGGTCGACTGGCAGCTCATCCCGGCACCTGGCAGTGGATTCATGGGCGTCGCGAGCACATCGACTGCGAAGCCGATCAAAGTGGCTGGTTTTCCGGCTTATGAGTTCGAATTTGAAAATGCCGAGTGCTACTGCACCTGGGCATTCGTTTATGCGCCACGCATTGGACGTCATCACCGGATCATAAAGTCGACCGGTTCGACCTGAGTCCTGCAAATCTTACAGTTGAGTTCCCTCACGAGGTTGACCATGCCTACTCCGCGAAATGTAGCACTCGGGACTGTGGTTGCGACCGTTGCCGCCGCAATGTCGCTCGCCCTGGCTGAGAATGCGCCGTCACCATCGCCTGCGCCAACGGCCAGCGCCACGGCCGCTGTGGCACCGTCGACGGCTGCTCCGGCGCAGCCACCGGTGGATCCTGCAGCAGCCAGCTATAGCACCGGTCTCTTTATCGGCGGACAACTGCGCGGCGCCGGCGTGCAGGGCAGCGTATCGACCGAGCAGTTCGAGCGCGGCTTCCGCGACGGACTTGGCGGCAAGGCAGCCAGCGACGATGACAAGAACCTCATGGGCCAATTCCTGCGCAACGGGCGCGAAGTCGTTGCCACGCACAATTGTGCCGAGGCGCGTGAGNNGGCACGATTTTCGACAGCTCCGACATGCACCCAATGGCCGCCACGTTCAGCCTGAACGGCGGTGTCATCAAGGGCTGGCGCGAGGCCATGCTGCTCATGAAGCCCGGTGCAGAGTGGCGCGTGTTCGTACCACCCGATTTGGCCTACGGGGACAACCCGCCGCCGCGGATTCCGCCCGGCTCGCTGCTCGTGTTCGACATACAGCTGGTCAAGATCGAGCCGCCAATCGCAATGCCGCCGAAACAAGCGCGGCCCGATCCGGCTTCGAGGCCCGCCACCGCACCCAAGGCGAAATAGCGCCTCGAACGAGGCCTACCGAACTCTGATCAGACCCGCCGGAAGTCCACCGGCGGAGCGTTCGTGCGCGCGCGGGTCGCGCGCAATTGGGAAATCACGGATGCGCTGTCCATTCCCAGATTACATATATGGAAACTACCGTGTTCTACCCAGCCTGAATGCCGGTGTCTGCCGACTGGGTTCGACGCAGCGAGACACGCATTCTCCGTCGTGACGGGCCAGGTCTTAAGCGGAGGTCATTTGATCCGCCAGGGGATATCGACCGGCCAGGTTGCAAAAGTGGACGGAAAAATAAGATTTGTGCCAGGAAAAGCGACTTGAATTCAACGCCGTCCGTACCCGGAAGACCCGTCAGTTCGTGTGTGTCGCGACCACGAACGCAAATGAATTTCAATCCTTGCAAGCTGAGAGCGCAGTGCGCGCCAAAAGTTCCGGACGGAGGCTCTATGTCTAGCACACGTATTTTCTGGAGCGGCGTTGCCGCGGTTGTTGTCGCGATGATCGCGCTGCCCGCGGCCGCGCAGTCATTCCGCGTGCAGTGTCCGCAGTTCACGGCACTGCACCCAGATCGGGGCGCCGCGGGCACGATCGCGAAAATAAAAGCGGCACAAGCGGTGAATAGCGCTGCGACCTATGAGTCCGTATTCCCGGGACAAATCAAGTGCCAGCAGCTTTCCGGTGGCGACGGATTTGCCACGATGGCGGACGGCACGGCGACGTACCTGTTTGCGTTTGGGCCCTTGTCGGGACTCGCAAACATCGTCAAGGGGCTGCCCGGCACCGTCGTGAACACGGAGTTCAACCAGAGCAACCTCGATTCCAGCGGCAACGTACTCGATGTCATCAAGACCGGCGCGCCGTATCCGAATTACACCTTCAACGGCGCCATTGGCCTTGTGCCCGATACCAACGATTCAAGGGTTGGTTCGATAAGCTTCATGATCGATCCGGGCACCGACCTGCCGATTATGGGCGCCGGGTATCGCCGCAATGAGCCTCTGGTATTCACAGGCGGTGGCGGTTCTGGCGCTGCGGCGCATATCGGTGCGGTGGGTGCCGGCGGTGCCATCGTGTCAATCGTGGTTGACGCCGGTGGCAGCGGCTACCTTTCTCCGCCGACCGTCACCTTCGCGGGACCGGGTACGGGTGCCGCGCCAATGGTGAACCTGGTGTCGACCGACGCGTTGACTGGCCATGTCGATCCGCGCCTGATCATGGATGTCGGCGTGCTCAACGGCAATGAATCCGCGCCGATGATCGCGATCGACGAGGACGACGAGTTGTTCCTCACGCTGACCAACGTCGGCATGGTCATGCGCCCGGACCTGTTCGAGCAGCACACGGTGCACTTCCACGGTTACCCCAATGCCTCGGCGTTCTACGACGGCGTGCCCGACGCGTCGGTGGCCATCAACATCGGCGGCAGCTTCACGTATTACTACCTGGCGCCCGAAGCAGGAACCTACATCTGGCACTGCCACATCTCGCCGCCCGAGCACCTGCAGATGGGCATGGTCGGCCAGCTCTACGTTCGGCCGCGGCAAAATGCGGCAGCCACCGGCGACTCGCTTTACACCCGCCTGAAAAACGATCAGGCGGATCTGGCTCGCAAGTGCAGCAGCAGCGACATCTTCTGCTCGGTTCAATTGCCAGCGGCCGGCGACAACGGCGTGAAGCAAGCCAGCGCCACGCAGAAATACGCCTACGACGACGGCGACGGCTCAACCGCCTACGACGTCGAATATCCGATCCAGATGCACGGCTTCGATCCGAACTTTCATTTTGTCGGCATGACCTTCAATCCGGAATCCTTTGCCGACACCAAGGACAAGTACTTCCTGCTCAATGGCCGCAGCTACCCGGACACGACTCTTGCCGGCCCGATGAGCACACAGGCGACGGACGGCATACCGCGCTATTCACAGCCGGTCCCCACGCTTATCAACATTCCGTCGGGCGGCAAGGCGCTGTTGCGCTTTTCGGACCTGAATGTGACCGAGTATCACACGCTCGCCTCGCTCGGGATCCGCATGCACGTGGTCGGCTACAACGCCCGCCTGCTGCGTGACCAGGACGGCAACAACATGGATTACTACGCCAACTCGATCACGCTGGCCGGCGGTGAGTCCGTCGACGTGATCCTCGACGCTAGCAATGCCACGGCTTACCCGGCGGGCAGTACGTTCTATCTGTACACGCCACAGCTGGACCACCTGGCGAACGATGCGGAGAACTTCGGCGGCATGATGACCGAAGTTCATATCCTCAGTTGCACATCCGCCAACTTCGATCCCGACACAAAGAATTGCAGGAATTAGGAGAGCAGCGATGCGCGACAACAAACATTTGTTCGGGTGTGCCTTGCGCGGCGCTGCGATCGCCTGTGCCTCGTTGATCGCCTGTGCGGTGCAGGCGGCGGCGCCCGGCATCACCGGCACCAACAATGTAAATGCGACCTTCGATCTGACGGCGGCGGCGGGTTACACGACGCAGCCCGATGGGGCAAGCCTGTACACCTGGGGTTATGGCTGCAACACGGCGCCGGACTCTTCGCAGTTTCAGCCGGCCGCGATCACGACGGGTTTTTGCCCGGCTGGCAGCATGCAGCTTCCGGGTCCGACCCTGATCGTGCATCTGGGTGATACGGTCACCGTTACGCTGCACAACAATCTGCCCAAGGCGGCGGGTAATACCTCGATCCTGTTCCCCGGATTCACGATGCAGCCGGCCGTCGATGGCGTGCCAGGCGTGCTGGCGCAGGAAGCTGCCAACAGTCAGGCGGTGACGTATACGTTTATCGCCGACACGGAAGGCACGCATTCCTATTACAGCGGCACCCGCGGTGACGTGCAGGTAGAGATGGGTATGTATGGCGCGCTGATCGTACTTCCCAAGACCACGAGCATTCCTGCCAACTGCGTGGGCACACCCAACGACGCGGCCAGGGCCGCGACTTCAGCGACACGCGTAGCTCAGGGCGATTACCGGCTGGCCAAGGCGGCTTTCAGCATCCCTCAAGCTTGCTACGACCGTGAATATCTCTTCCAGTTTTCAGAGATGGCTTCGGCGATACACCGGCAGGTCGAGGCGCAGTCACTCTCCGCTGCGGGCAGCGCATGTTCCAACGCTACGGGCTGCCTGAACATCCAGACAGAGCCGTACCATCCGGAGTACTTCATGATCAACGGGCGTTCGATGCCCNNAACGGCAATCCGCACATGCACCCTGGCGAGCAGACGCTCGTGCGCATCATTGGCCAGGGGAGGATGGAGCACCCTTTCCACGAACACGCCAACCATGTGCGCGTACTCGCGCGCGACGGCAACCTGCTGCTGAATGCGCCTACCGGGCATCTGGCCGGGCCGCTGCTCTTCACCACCACCACGACACCGGGCATGACGCTCGACGGTCTGTTCGAGTTCACTGGCAAGGGCCTGAACTGGGACATGTACGGGCACCACCTGGCGGATGCGAACAACGCGGCGGTGGATCCGGCTTGCACGCCTGATGCAAACGGGTATCACAACGTGCCGACTGACGATAACTACTACGAGTGGTGCGGCGATCACGACAAGGCGCTCGAGCAGCATCCCTTCGGCAACGTGGGCAGTGGCGGCCCGATCACGCTGCCCGATCCGAACATCCTGGCGAACGGCGCCTGGTATGGCGGCAGTCCTTATCTCGGCCCGGATGCCACCGGACGCGCGGTAGGCGCGACGCCCATTCCCCCTTCTGGAACCGTCGCCAATGACCCGGGTTCCGAAGCAGGGTGGGCCTACATGTGGCACTCCCATAACGAACGCGAGATCACAACCAACAACATCTTCCCAGGCGGGATGATGATGATGATGCTCGTTGACCCCTGGGTTTACCCGATCAACGAAGCGAATTAAGAGTGAGGAGAATGGTAATGAACTCCATGAAAACAACGCCGACGCTGCTGATGAAGCGCATTGCGGCATCCGTTCTCCTGACCGCGGGCCTGTGCGGCATGGCCGCAGCGGCGACGCCGATCGTCAACCTCTCGGCCGAGAGCCAGAGCACGACGTTGCCAGATGGGCAAGCAGTGCCCATGTGGGGATATGCCTGCGGTGCTGTTGATCCGAGCGGGGTAGCGGACTGCCGCGCGGCAAAGGATGCAGCGCCGCCGGCTGCAGCGACTATCCCGGCACCCACGGTATGGGCGCCACCGGTCATACGTGTGCCGGCCGGACCGCTGCAGATCAATCTGACCAACCACCTGACATTTGGCGCGTATTCCGCGCCGACCTCGATCGTGATCGTGGGCCAGGTCGGTGGTGGATTGGGAACCAACAAGACATTTTTCGCCAATCCCGTTCCGCACGCGGCTTATGGCACGACCTGGCCCGGTACCGCTGGAACGGCTGATCCATCCAGCTGCGGAACCTCGGACCCGAACGCACCGGGCAATGCGGGCACCTTCTGCCCGCCGCCGCAGCCTGCGCGCATTCGTTCGATGGCAACCGAGGTTGCAGCTGCCGCGAGCGCGTCGCTGACTTGGGCCAGCCTACAGCCCGGAACCTATCTGATCGAGTCGGGCACAGAGCCCGCGATACAGGGCGCGATGGGTCTCTATGGCATCCTCATCGTGACCGATGCGTCCGGGACGACGACCTACGGCAAGGCATTTGATGCCGAGGTTCCGCTGCTGCTGAGTGAAATTGACCCGGTCCAGAATCGCGAAGTGGCGCTGGTCGTCAACAACACCGGATTCCAGGATTACACCGTGTGGAATGGCCAACCCGGCCAGTGCGGTGATGTGAGCCCGACTCACGCTGCGCATACCTGCTTCCCGCCCACTGTCAACTACGAACCGGCCTATTACCTGGTGAACGGCGTTTCCTTCGATCGCTCGGTCGCCAACTCGCCATCCGTGATACCGAGCCTGAACCTGCCTGCCGCGGGCGCTCAGAAGAGCGTGCTGCTGCGCCTCGTGAACGCCGGCCTGCATATGCACGTCCCCGCGGTCGTGGGTGCGAAGATGACGCTGCTGGCCGAGGACGGCAATGTCGTGAAGGGCACGCACGTCCAGAACGAAGTGTTCATGGCTGCGGGCAAGACCTACGATGTGACGATCGCGCCGACCCTGTCGGCCGCGAATGCCGCGCTCTACGCGGGCGCGACGTATCCGATCTTTGATCGCGCGCTGAGCCTGTCCACGTCCAACCAGCACGATGGTGGCATGCAGGCGTACCTCAATGTCGCAGGCGGCGCCGCTACGGGTGTGGGCTCGGCCGCAGCCGCCCTTCCGGCGGTGAGTGTAGGCGCCAAGAACTACAGCTGCGTAGCCGGCCAGACGCTCTCCATCACCGATCCCAGCAAGGGACTGCTCGGTGGTTCGGTGGGCGCCAATGGCGTGGCATTGACTGGCGCAGTAAGCGGCAGCGTGACCACGGACAATCTCGTCCTGCAATCCGATGGTACGTTCACGTATGCGGCTCCGGCGACTCCGGTGTCTCCGGCTGCGGATTGCGGTGGTTCTTTCTCCTACACCGTCAACAACCTGGCGACGGTGCACACGGCAACCATCACGGCGTGTCAGAGCGGCATCAATTCCGGCTGTTCACTGGGTGCCGCGCCTGTCGTAGGCCCGGTCCTGTTCAGGAGCGACGTCGCCACACGCTATGACTCGAAGCCGCCCGGCGTGCTGGCCGGCGTCACGAACTACACTGGCAGTTCGTTGCTCACGCTCACCGGCGCTACACCAACGACTGGTGCGACGGTTACTGTCAACGCGGACGGTTCGTTCGTCGCCACAAATGCGGCCGCGAGCGCCACGACCTGCGGGACGGCGGCGGGCGCTGGTCTGGACACCAGCGGGCTGCCCCCCAACACGACCTGCATCAGTTTCAATTACCAGGTCAGGAACGTGCAGGGCACGCTCAGCAATACGAGCCAGGCTTATGTGGCGTTCAAGCCCGGTTCGGGCCTGGTCGTGAAGCTGTTCGACGCGAAGAACAAGCTTCAGATTACGGATGCCAGCGCGACGGTCGGCGCCGACTATCGCTGGATCATCGAGGAGGACAAGACCTTCTGGGTTGATCCGAAATGCCAGATCAACACCGCGGGCGCGCGCATTGATTCGCGCGGCCAGCCTTGCCCGGCACTCCCGGTCGAGAGCCTGGGCTACAACTTCCATACCGCCGCCATGCCGGTCGTCGCGCAGGGCTGCGTGGGCAAGACTTCGTGCGAGTTTGGACAATCGCAGACGGTTGGCGCGACTGTCACGCCGGTCGCCTGCGACGTGGGCAACGGCATTTGCGAAAGCACGAATGCGCAGAAGACACCGCTCGACCCCAGCACGGTTTACCTGGATCCGAACAAGCGCTACTTCATCTCGGTTCTGCCGGGCGATGCTGTCAACACCACCATCGGTGGCGCCGGCGGTGCTCAGCAAGTAGACCCAACCTGCGATCCCTCGCTGCCGGCGGGCTGCGCCATGCGGGCGTTCGATATTGCGAAGGATTGCGGCGCCTACAATCCGAGTGACCCGCGCTGGCAGCCGGGTAATGTGGGTGATGCGGACGGCAACAATACCGGCCTGTGCGGCCACGAGATGGGCGGCCAGGCCATTGCAGTCGCGCCGAGCACTACCTCGCAGACCCGTCCCGAGGTTGACCTGTACCTGCAGGAGCTCCCGCTGCCGACCGCCAAGCTCGCGGTGTTCGTATTCGAAGACGACAATCCGCTCAACGGCGAGAACGATTCCGGCGGCGGTGTCGACGTTCTGGCGCCGAACGAGCCCGGGCTCGGCGGCTTTGAGATCAAGCTGTTTGACCAGGCGGGTGGCCTCGGTGACAACACCGGCCAGCCCACCTACGACGAGTTCAACCAGCCGCTGTCCAATTCACTGGCGGACTACATCGATCCGGTAACCGGGCTGAATGCCTGCCCGATCGATTCACGCCGGGATGGCCTGGTAGGCATGATTCCCACCTGCCCGACGTTCGAGTCGGACGGCACGACCTATTCACCACTTGCCGGCCAGGCAGTCATCGCAAATCTGTACGCGGGTTTGTATGAAGTGCAGGCCTACCCGGCTGCCGATCGCATTGCGCGCGGCGAGAACTGGCTGCAGACCAACACGCTGGATGGTGGCGCGCCGCACGAGGCGTTCCTCAAGCCCAATGAGCCGGGCTACTTCCAGGAGTTCGGCCCCGGTGGCTTCCACGTGGCGATCGGGTTTGCGAATCCGTCGATCATCAATTCACGCAAGGACGCCTTCTGCGCCAGCGCGATCAACAACCTCGGGCCGTGCAACCACACGGTCAAGGTGTACGTGTCGAACAACCACATGAGCCGTACGCCGGATGAACGCACCTTCAGCAGCGTCACTGGCGATACCTACAGCTTCACCACCTGCTACGTCTCGGTGGGCCCCGCTGATGCGGAGGATTTCGCCCTGGGCACCTGCGCCACGGAAGCCGACGGCCGGACCTCGGTCACGTTCAACAACATGCCCAACGGCACGTTCAAGATCTCGGTGTTCGACCAGTGGAACGACATCATGCTCGACGGCCTGGTCGGCACGATCACGGTGAACGGTGATACCACGATCAATTTCCCGGTCACGCAGTGGCGCACCAACCTGTCGACGCAGACCTTCATCGACACCAATCGCAACGGTGTATTCGACGACGGCACTGACGCGGGTCTCGCGCTGGTCAACACGAATATCCGCTACCGCGACGGCAGCTTCGGGTTCTTCAACAACACGGACCTGGCCGGCGCCGCCGGATTCAATGAAGTGTTCCCCTTCATGAACTGGCTGGTGGTCGAGACGACCTCTACCCGTTTCAAGACGGAAGCCGTTCATACCGTGTACGACGCGGGCGGTGCAGTGGACGGGCAGGCGGGCGGCGGCACATCCAATATCGCGGCCAACGTGGCCAATACCATCGAGCGTACGGGCACGAGCCTGCCGACAAACCTGCGCCTGCCGGGCGCGGTGTACTGCAAGAGCGCCGACTGCCCTGATACCGAAAACCTGCTGGCCAATCCGAACGGCGGCGGTGCTGGCGGCTCAAGCGGCGTCATCGCTCGCCCCGAGCCCTGGGGTGCTACGCAGGGTTGGCAGGGTCTGCTGGGTCAGACCAGCTACATGGAATTCGCCATGGTGCCATTCGCCGAGCATGAGAACGGCGGCATCAATGGCCACGTGATTTACGCTTCGACGCGGCCGTTTGACGATCCCACACTGCTGCTGCAGCTGAGCTGGGAGCCTGGCGTCGCGCACGTCAAGCTGAATCTGTACAGCAAGACCGTCGATGACAGCGGCAACGAGCACCTCACGCTGGTGGACACGACGACGACCACGAGCTGGGACGACTGGGCGCAGGGATTCCGCACCGACCCCGTCACTGGTGCCAAGACAAACATCCCGAACATCAGCTGCCCGGGACAGGACGCAACGAGCCCGTTCTTCCAGACGCTTGCGGGAAGCAAGGAGTGGCTGGATCCGAGCAAGACGGCGCTTCCGAACAACTCGCAATTCAAGTGCTACGACGGCTGGTCGCAGCTGAACCAGGTGCAGCCGGCGCCGTATGACGGCATGTACTCCTTCCCGAGCGTGACGAAAGTCGACGCGCAGGGCCGTGCGGCTGGCACGAACTGCACCGCGTGCACCACAAATCCCGATTCGTCGGACGCCTTCCGCTTTGGCAAGCCCATGCTCCCGCCGGGCACCTACGTTGTCGAAGTTGTGGTACCGCCCGGCTACGAGCTGGTCAAGGAAGAAGACAAGAACATCCTGCTCGGCGACGTGTATATCGCGCCCGTGTCGCAGCAATTCGCTGGCTTCGGCAACATTTACATCATGCCGGACCAGGCTGCGGTGAATACCCATTACAACGCGAACAGCCCGGGCAGTCTGAATCTGACCAACGACATGGGCTCCGTGACTTTCCCGCGCCACGAGGGCGACACCGGCAGCATCGAAATGTTCTGGCCCTGTGTCGGCGCCAAGCGCGTCGTTCCGGACCTCAACAGCCTGTTCCCGGGCGCCGGCCAGGCTGCTCCGTTCGCAGGTGCCACGCGTGCGCTGTGCGATCGCAAGGAAGTGACGGTCACCGACCAGGCTGTCGCGCTGGCGAAGTTCTACATCTTCAGCTCCACGCATATTGCCGGTCACTACACCGGCGGCATCACCAATGACTTCTCGTCCGAGTTCGATCCGTTCTCGCCGCAGTTCGGCGAGAAGTTCGCGCCGCCGAACCTCCCGGTGGCGCTGCGCGACTTCAATGGCAACGAAGTCTCGCGCATCTATGCGGACCAGTGGGGTGCGTATAACGGCCTCTACTTCTCGACCTGGAGCGTCAATCCGCCCAACCCGACCGGCTACGCGCCGCAGATGGCGATCGCCTGCATGAACGATCCGGGTCCAATCAAGGATCCGGCTACCGGCGCCATGGTTACGGATCCGTCCTATAACCCGGCCTACAGCAACTTCTGCTACGAGCAGCCGTTCATGCCGGGCTTCACCACCTACATGGATACGCCGGTCATTCCGACGCAGGCGTTTGCCGACAACTACAACCTGCCGGACAGTGAATATCCGGATGGCACGCCGGCGGTCCTGACGGTCAACGGCGACGGCGNNATGGGTCAGGGGACTGGGTGGATCTATCGTTTCGGCTGTCAACGTCACGGCCGGCGGCAACAACTACACCTCTGCCCCGAACGTCGTGTTCAACAACGGTGGAACCGGCGGCACCGGTGCAACTGCTACCGCCGTCATCAGTGGCGGCGTATCGGCAGTCAATCTCAATACGTTCTTTGGCTTCATCGTTACAGGCGGCAACTACACCAGCGTGCCGACGGTGACCTTCAACGGTGGTGGCGGCAGCGGCGCGACAGCCAACGCTTCCCTGGGAATCAGTTCCGCGCTCGGCGTGAATGTGAATAGCGCCGCTGGGTCCTACACCAATGTGGCGACCCCTGTCGTGACGTTCTCGTTGCCGGCCTGCACGCTCAACGGCACGTCATGTGTCCGCGCCACCGGCACGGCGAACATGTCGAACAACACGTTGTCAAATGCGAACCGTCGAGTGACCGGCATAACCCTGACGAATCTCGGGGCCGGATACACCTCGCCGCCGACCATTACATTCAGCACGGGTCCGGCGACGGCTACCGTAACCAGCATGGGCGTCACAAATGTCAGCGTGACGGCTGCGGGTTCCGGCTACACCGCTGCGCCCACCGTGGGCTTTGCGTGCGCCTGCACGCCGCTGATCCCGGCCTCTGCGTCGGCCAGGACTTCCGGCCCTGTCGTCGCGGTGAACGTCACCAATGGTGGCAGCAACTACACCACTGGCACGCCAGTCGTCAGCTTCACTGGTGGCGGCGGTAGCGGTGCCGCAGCGACGGCTGTCGTCAGCAAGTCGGGCACCCTGACCATTACGGCACTAGGCCAGAAGGTCGTGCAGAACCCGAATTTCTCGGGCCCCAATGCAACCACTGCGCCCTACAACCAGAAGACCATCACCCGGAACTACAGCTTTGGCAGCACGACCGGCACGGTTGCCCTTGTCGGTAGCGATGGCGTAGCGCGCAGCCTGACAGGCGTGACCTGGACGGACTCGAAGATCACCGGCAACGTTCCGGGTGGATTGCCCAACTGCGCCATTACGCAGCGCGGCCAGGGACCGGCACAGTGCGGCGAGCTCCTCATCGTCCGAGGCGACAACGGCAAGCAATCAATCGACACGGTTACCGTGACGGTTGGTGGCAGCGCGCCGTGGGTCGTCACCGCCAATGATCCCACCACCAACACGGGTGGCAGCGTGACGGCTCCGGCCGGCAAGACCTTTACAGACACTGGCCCAGCATTTGGCCGCATGTACTTCAGTCCGTTGCAGGCTGCCATCGACAACGCGTCGCCTGGCGACCTGATCATCGTGCAGCCGGGCACGTACCGCGAGAACCTGCTCATGTGGAAGCCCGTGCGCCTGCAGGGCGTGGGCGCCGCCTCGGTGTCGATCAATGCCGATGCGCATCCGGCCGGCAAGATGGACCAGTGGCGCCGGCAGGTGAACTGCATCTTCGGCCTTACCCTAGACGGGACGCCGAATCCAAACAATTCGGCCTTCAAGGGCAACGATCCGAGCAACGCCTTCTACAGCTGCCCGACCGCCATGTACCTGCGCGCTGATCGCATTCCCTTCGAGGCGATCGTGGGTTGGGACGCGGCTGGCAACGGCAACCTGGCGCAGGTGCTGCAGGAACCCACGCTGATGGGCGCCTATGAAGGCGCAGGCATCACGGTATTGGGTCGCGGCATGCGCGTTCCCACCTGCAACGATCGGGTCTTCGGCGGCAACTGCCAGGGCGGGGTACAGGATTTCTGGGGCGTTCGCGCCACCGGCGGTCCGGGTGCCTTCACCGACGGCAGTGTGTATCTCACCAACAGCAACGCCGATTGCGCCTCGAACCCGGGCAGCTCTGACGGCAATGACTACGGTACGGGCAACTTCAAGTGCAATCCGTCGCGCATTGACGGCGTGTCGGTTCTCAACAGCTCGCAGGGTGGCGGCGCCGTGTTCATCCACGGCTGGAACCACAACCTGGAGGTGGGCAACACCCGCATCTCGGGCAACCACGGCACGCTGGCTGGTGGCATCAACCTGGGCAATGGCGAAACGCCCGACTCATTCGTCAATGATGGCGTGGAGTGCGGCACCGGCCTGACGGGCGCGGCTGCGGTCATGCCGTGTCCGCCGATTCCGTTTGCGTCCAGCAACGGCCAGAACTATGGCGCCGTGACCAATGCGGCCATTCCGTTCCAGTGGAACGTCAAGGTTCGCATCCACCACAACATGATCTATGACAACGCATCAATCGGCGACGCGCTGTTCTCGGGCACACCGGCCGGAGCGGGCGCCATCACGATCAGTGCGGGTGCGGATGACTACCAGATCGACCACAACTGGATGTCCGGCAACATGAGCACGGGCGACGGCGGTGCCGTGCAGCACCTCGGCCTGAGCTTCAACGGCAACATCAGCCACAACTACATCCTGTTCAACCAGAGCACCAACCCGACGCTGCCGACCAACGGTGGTGGCCTCATCATCGAGGGCGCCAACCTCGATCGCCAGCTCAATGGACAGGAGTGCGGCAGCACCACCGACCAGGACTGCCCGCCGGGACTTGGCGAAGGCGCAGGCAACTCGATCGTTGTCGATGGCAACCTGATCCTCGGAAACAGTGCGGAAAGCGGCAGTGGCGGCGGACTGCGACTCCAGCAGATCAATGGAGCCGAAGTGATCGCGTTCCCGCACGCACCTGATTTCGTCGCGCCGACGCGCAACAATCCGGGCAATGCAGGCTGGTACGACGTGACGGTGACCAACAACATCATCGTCAACAACGTCGCCGGCTGGGACGGTGGCGGTGTGTCGATGCAGGACGCGCTGAAGGCCACGTTCGTCAACAATACGGTGGCCTCGAACGACACGACGGCCACCGCCGGCGCGTTGTTCAAGACTTTGGGCGCCATTAACGCGGCGTCGAATTCGCCGGGCTGCGATGCGCAGACCAACCCGCAGGCTCCGCAAAGCCCGAGTTGCACCGGCACCGCGGCTCAGCACGGCCCGCAGCCGGCTGGCCTCGTGACCATGGAAAATACGTTCAACATGGTCCATGCGCTGGCCACACTGGGGAACCAGACTGCCGTGACCTGCCCGGCAGGCTTCGGTTACACCGGCAGTGGTAATGCCGTCACTCCCGCCAGCAACCGGAATGATTGCCGCAAGCTCTCCAAGCCCATCCTCAAGAACGATCTGTTCTGGCAGAACCGCGCATTCAGCGTGGACGTGGTGGGATTGGGCGGCGGCATCCAGTCGCAGCAGAACCTGGTCGTGCTGACCCCGTTGCTGAACCAGGCTACGACCGGTGCCTGCTCGAGTTCCAACAACTACCGGGATATCGGCCTGCGCACGGATGATGTCACGTCGCTCGCCATCTCGCCGTCGGCCAACGGCCTGACGATTACCAACTCCGTCTATACGTCGGATTGGCAGGGCGTCCTGACCGGCACGGCTAACACCGTCGGCGGGGCCACTCCAGTCGTGGCGCAGTACTGCAACGGCGCACGCGTGCCGCCGGAAAACTGCGCTTCACAGACGGGCTTGATCCAGCAGGGCAGCTGCAATGGCTACAACACGCCCGTCGGCTCCTCCGAGCGGCCGGGCACGACCCAGCTGTTCCAGTTCAGTGGCATCCAGCCTGCCGCGACGGTCGATGAAGGCAATAACTGGCTCAACCTGGTCTACGGTCCGCTGACTCTGGGCAGACCGACAGTTGCAGGCGGCTCGGCCAGTGCCGAGATGATGATCGCCTCGGGTCCGTTCGGCACGGTGTTGGGCGCCTACTCAATCCCGGGCGGCTCAAGCGCTGTTGGGCGTGGGACCAATGCCAATGTGCCGGCAACGACCAGTCGTGACTTCTTCGGCAATGCGCGCTCGACCAGCAACGATGCGGGCGCCGTGCAGCGCACCACCGCGTCGTTCGCTTCAGTCCAGCCCTCCGCGCTGGACTTCGGTTCGGTCACGCTTAACCTGACGAGTTCGACGACGCCTCCGGCGCCGACGCAGACTTTGACGCTGACCTCGGGCGCGACGGCGATGACTGGCATCACCGTCACCTTCAATCCGACCACGGCCGGCTTCAGCAGGGCGGGTGGAAGTTGCGTCGCGAGCCTGGGTGCGAACGCTTCATGCACGATCATCGTGCAGTTCGCGCCCACGGTCGCGGGCTTCGTATCGCCGACCGTCACGGTCGCCAGCGCAACCGGTGGCCCGATCGCGGGCGGCACGGTGGCGTTGAGCGGTACGGGCGGCAAGGTGGACCTCGTGGTTTCGCCGCTGTCGCTGCAACTTGGCGATGCGTTCGTCGGAACCAACAGCCCGACGCAGGTCGTGACGGTGACCAGCACCTCGACGGCGCCGGTCACAGGTATCGCCTTCAGCTTCACCGGTCCGTTCAACCGGGTGGCCGGTTCTACACCTCCAGCAACGGACTGCGGCAACACGCTGAACCCGGGTGCTAGCTGCACGGTGCAGGTGCGCTTCAGCCCGACCGCTGCGATCACCAGCAGCGGCACGGTCACGGGAGCGATGAACATTGCGGCAGGCGCTGGC
Organism: Gammaproteobacteria bacterium; assembly: GCA_003162555.1. GTDB lineage: Bacteria > Pseudomonadota > Gammaproteobacteria > Steroidobacterales > Steroidobacteraceae > FEN-1191. Next base: position 41,088 of record PMNQ01000251.1, read on the forward strand.
TTCGTCATCAACCCGGCCTCCGTGCAGCTGAACGGCAACGCGCTGTTGCCCTCGGTCACGCCGTCACCGCTGAACTTTGGCGATGTGGGCCTGGGAACCACGCCCACGCAGCTGCTGACGGTCGACAACGGCAACAACATCAACTCGAACAGCCTTGCGTTCCCGATCAGCGCCATCACGGTGAGCGGCGCGGGCTATTCGCGGGTGAACACTGGCACGTTCCCGGCTGGCGCTCTGAATTGCGGCGCAAGCCTGGACCCGGGTGCCAAGTGCTCGGTGAAGGTGCAGTTCTCGCGCACTGCTGGCGCCGTGCCGACCACGGTGACGGGCTCGGTCGTCATCAAGGGCAATGCGTTGGGCGTCACGACGATTACCCCGGCGGGCGGCCTGGTGCTCACGGCCCGCAGCGTCGCAAAGGCCCTGACGGCGACGGTGGCTCCGAGCCCGTTGGACTTCGGCAATCAGACGGCAGGCACGACCAGTGCGTCGCAGGCCCTGACGTTGACCAACACCGGCAATGCTTCGCTGACCGGCCTGACCTACGCCTTTGGCGGCGGGTCAACCGGAATCTTCACGCAGCCAAGCGCGGGTGGCACCTGCGGCAATACGCTGGCTGCCGGCGCGAGCTGCACGTTCAACGTGCAGTTCTCGCCAACGGCGCTCGGTTCCTACTCCCGCACGTTGACGATTACCGGTACGGGCGCCACGATCGCTGGGTCGCCGGTCACATTGACGGGCGCAGGATCCGGACCCGCCGTGACCTTTACTTCCGCAACCTTCAACAACGCGGCAGGCGGAACGCTTGGTGGCGGCACACTGGCGTTTGGCAACACCGGCGGCAATGCCTCCAGCATCGTGACGCTGACCACGGGCGCCAACCCGGTGACCTTCGGAACCTCGACGCTGTCTGGCAGCGGCAGGTTCAGCCTGGGCGCAGACACCTGCTCCTACCTGACGGTCGCAGCGAATAGCACCTGCAAGATCAGGATCAACTTCAATGGGTCGCCCCCCAATAACAATCGCACCGGGATGCTGACGGTGATCGATTCCACCGGCGCACAGCTTGCGGTGCCGTTGAACCTGACGGGAAGTTGATCGGGCGCCAACGAGAGTAGAATGGCAGTGCGGCTTGCAGAATCTTCTGCAAGCCGCACCGCGTTTCAGGCGACCAGGATGACTCAGCAGGCAACCCACTCCAAGCGCCGCTTCCAAATCGGGGCAGCGCTTGCCGTGGCCGCACTGGTCGTTCACGTCGTTGCGGCACAAACTGCCGATTCGGTCGCCGGGGCAAACGCACCGAAGCATTATCGAGGCGGGCAGCCGCGCGCCAATGGCTCCAGGTCAACGGCGCTGGCCGATCGGGTCCGGCTGATGTCAAAGGAACTGGATCTCGACACCAGTCAACAACAGCAGTTGACCGCCATCCTGATTGCGCAACGAGGGGAAGTCGCCAGGGCCTGGAGTGATCCGACCGTTCCGGCTGCGCTGCGCATCAGCGCAACGCAACGAATCAGCGAAAGAACCGGCGATCGCATTCGCGCCATATTGACCGATGGCCAACGCGAGAAATACATCAAGGTGCATCCTCGCGATACGCCGGTGGGCGCGCCGGGCGCCGATCTTGATAAGTGGATGGCCCCGGCTGCGGCGCGGGACGCGCACTGAACAGGCCCTGGGGCGTGCGGCGGACTACTGCCCATTGCCCAGCCGCAGAACCTAAGGTGTTGGGTGCAAGTCTTAACCAGGGTAATCCGCGACCTGGTGCCTTGACGGTCGCGAGTGGCACAGGCAGTTTGGTCCATTGAACTCTATGGCAGGACACAATCACATGCCCCGATCACCAACAACCCGCGCGCGGGCGAGCGCGGCCATGTGCGGCTTGTGCGTGGCCGCGGCGTTGCTCTCCGCCAGCACTGCCGCGGTGGCCGCCCCGAAGAAAGCCTCGCACTACGCGGCGGGCACCATGCCCGAGAAGGCGCGCACTTACTATGCGATGACCTGGGGTATTGACCAGATGTCGGCCAAACTCACGGAATCCGGCGCCCTGGTGCGTTTCTCCTATCGCGTGGTCGACGCCAAGCTGGCGCAGGTCCTGCAGGACAAGGCTGCGAGTCCGTCGATGCTCGATGAGGTGGCACACGCATCGCTCGTTGTGCCGACGCTGGAGAAAGTCGGGCCGCTGCGCCAGGCCATGTCGGTGGAAAATGGCAAGTCTTACTGGATGGCGTTCTCGAACAAGGGCAGCCCGGTCAAGCATGGGCATCGTGTCAGCGTCTTGATCGGGCCGGCGCGTATTGACGGTCTGATAGTGCAGTAGCGAAGCGGGAGAGCGGCGATGAAGCTACGAGCCAGACACATTGCGGGGGTCGCGCTGATGGCCAGCGCGCTGGTGCTGACCAGCGTCGGC